>NZ_JBSFER010000008.1:0-288222 GCF_053594535.1 Streptomyces sp. NPDC001889 | reverse complement strand
CAGACCGTTTTCTCATTCCGTTTCCGGACTTGGATTCAGATCCAGCGGCCAGTTGGACCGGCCTTTCGCCTTTCGGCTGCTCCGACTTTATCAGATCCTTTCGGGCCTGATTCCCGGTCGAACTCGGGGTGTCTTCCCGGCTGTTGGGCCGTTCCGACGTCTCAAACTCTAGCGGATTTCCCGGCCGACTCATAATCGAGTCTGTCGAATGGATTTCGGCATACCGAAATCTACCCCGGCTGGGGATCGTGCTGAGTGTGAGTGCCGCATCCGCGGCGGGAGTTGCCGTCGCAGAACCGTTCCGGCCCCGCGACAACTCGGAGAACTTTACGGATGCGTGAAGTTCGTGTCAAATCCACTCGACAGCCGGAGCAAAAGGTGCTGGTCCGGGGCGGTGGAGCGCCGTTCGGGCGGGTTCCGGGGCCGTTGGCGCCCGGGGCCGGGGTGGAGCCGGGCGGTCAGTCCAGGTCGGTCAGCCGGCCGCCGGCGTCCGGCTGGGCGTCCTCCACCCGGCGCAGGACCCGGATCAGCAGCTCGCCGAGGACTCCCCGCTCGTCCGCCGAGAGGTCCTGGAGGAGGTCTCCCTCGAAGTCGCTGGCCATGCGCATCGCCTCCAGCCACTTCGTACGTCCCTCGTCCGTCAGCTCCACGATCACGCGCACCCGGTTGTTCTCGTCGCGGTCGCGGGTGACCAGGCCCTCGTTCGCCATGCGGTCTATGCGGTGGGTCATCGCGGCCGGGGTGAGGCCGAGGCGCTTCGCCAGCTCGCCGGGGCCCATCCGGTAGGGGGCGCCGGCGAGGACCAGGGTCTTGAGGACCTCCCACTCGGCGTTGCTGATGCCGAGGGTCGCGAGCTGGCGGCCGTAGCCGACGTTCATCCGGCGGTTGAGCCGGCCGAGTGCCGAGACCACCTTCTCGACCTGGGGGTCCAGGTCTCCGTACTCGCGCTGGTACGCGGCGATCTGCTCGTCGAGGGACGGCTCCTGGATGGCGGAGCCGGTCACTGCTGGGCCGTCGGGGCTCGCGGTAGGCATACGGGGCAGTATCGCACGGCACTCATTGGTGTTGAAGTCCTTCGATGTGTATTGTTAAGGATCTAACTTTACTGTTGAAGTCTTCAGGCTTCAGTACTTCGATCTTTGAGGCAGGTGAGTGTGACCAGGGCGGCTGGTGCAGCGATGCGCCGAATCCAGACGGGGAGCGCGCTGAGCGCGTTCGGACTCGGTTTCACGGTTCCGTATCTCTATGTGTACGTGGCGCAGGTACGGGACCTGGGCGCGACGACGGCCGGTGCCGTCCTCGCGGTCTTCGCGATGGCCGCCCTGGTCGCCCTCCCCTTCACCGGGCGGGTGATCGACCGGCGCGGGCCGCTGCCCGTGCTGGTGGGGGCGGCGGTGCTCGCCTCGGTGGGCGCGGTGGCCATCGGGCTCTCCGAGAGCGTCCCGGCGGTGGTGGCCTCGGCCGCCGTGCTGGGAGCCGGTACGGCCGTGATGCAGCCGGCGCTCGCCACGATGCTCGTGTGGTGCGTGGACGCCCCGGGCCGCACCCGGGCCTTCGCCATGCAGTTCTTCCTCCAGAACCTGGGGCTCGGCCTCGGCGGGCTGATCGGCGGACAGATCGTCGACAAGAGCCGGCCGGAGAGCTTCACCCTGCTGTTCGGCATCGAGGCCGTGATGTTCCTGGTGCTCGCCGGGATCGCGCTCACCGTGCGGCTGCCGCGTCCGGTGCCGCTCCAGGGCGCACCGGCCGCGCCGCAGAGCGGCCGGGCCGGGATGCGGGCGCTGCTCGGGCACAAGGCGATGGTCCAGCTCTGTGTGCTCGGGTTCGTCCTCTTCTTCGCCTGCTACGGACAGTTCGAGTCGGGTCTGGCCGCCTATGGCACCGAGGCCGCGGGGATCGAGCCGTCGACCCTCGGTACGGCGCTGGCGGCGAACACCGCGGTCATCGTCCTGGCGCAGTTCGTGGTGCTGAAGTTCGTCGAGCGCCGCAAGCGCAGCCGGGTGATCGCCGCGGTTGGCCTGATCTGGGCGGTCGCCTGGGTGCTCGCGGGGGTCGCGGGCCTGGGGTCGAGCAGCCAGGCCATGGCCACGGCCGCGTTCATCTCCACGTACGCGCTCTTCGGGCTCGGGGAGGCGATGCTCGCGCCGACGGTGGCGCCGATGGTCGCCGATCTGGCGCCGGAGTCGATGGTGGGGCAGTACAACTCCGCTTTCGCGCTGGTCAAGCAGATGGCGCTGGCGCTCGGGCCGGCCATTGGCGGGCCGATGGGGGCGGCGCTGCACGGTCCGTACATCGTGACGTTCGTGCTGTTCTCCATCGGGATCACCGTGCTGGCGATCAAGCTGGGGCGGCAGCTCACTCCCGTACAGAATCAGCCGTATCTGGCGGTGAAGTCCCGGGTGGTGGCGCAGCACAAGCCGGCCGAGCAGGTGGAGGCGGCTGCCTGAGGCCGCCGGGGCCCTTCGCGGGGTTCAGGCGGGGAGTGCGAACTCGCACCAGACCGCTTTGCCGCCGCCGGGGGTGCGGCGGCTGCCCCAGGACGAGGCGATCGTCGCGATGATGGAGATTCCGCGACCGGCCTCGTCCTCTGTTTCCGCGCGGCGGCGGCGCGGGAGGTGGTCGTCGCCGTCGGTGACCTCGATGATCAGCCGGCGGTCGGTGCGGCGGAGTCTGAGGCGCATGGGCGGGGTGCCGTGCTGGAGGGAGTTGGCGACCAGTTCGCTGGTGGCCAGCACGCCCAGGTCGTGCAGCTCGGGGGAGAACCGCCAGGAGGCCATCACCCCCGACGCGAAGGCGCGGGCGCGCGGGGCCGCCTCGGTGCCGCCGAGGAGGTCGAGCGCCGCGTTGTGGAACAGCTCGGCGGTGGGGCCGGTGCGCGCGGGGTGCTGGACGACGAGGACGGCGACGTCGTCGTCGTGGTCGGCGGTGACTCCCTGGGAGCGCAGCAGCCGGTCGCAGACGGTCTGCGGGGTGCCGGTGGCGCCGGAGAGCGCGCGTTCGAGCGAGGCGACGCCTTCGTCGATGTCCTCGCCGCGCCGTTCGACCAGGCCGTCCGTGTAGAGGACGGCGCTGGAGCCGGGCGGGAGGGCGATGGAGGCGGAGCTGTGGAGCCATCCGCCGGTGCCCAGGGGCGGTCCGGTGGGACCGGCGGCGCGGCGCACGGTGCCGTCCTCGTCCCGTACGAGGACGGGGAGGTGGCCGGCCGAGGCGTAGAGGAGTCTGCCCTCGTTGGGGTCGTGGACGGCGTAGACGCAGGTGGCGATCTGGCTGGCGTCGATCTCGGCGGCGAGTCCGTCGAGCAACTGGAGGACCTCGTGGGGTGGGAGGTCGAGCCGGGCGTAGGCCCGGACGGCGGTGCGGAGCTGGCCCATGACGGCCGCCGCGCGCACTCCCCGGCCCATGACGTCGCCGATGACGAGGGCGGTGCGGCCGGCTCCGAGGGTGATCACGTCGTACCAGTCGCCGCCGACGGCGGCGTCCTCGCTGCCCGGCTGGTAGGTGGCGGCGATCCGCAGATCGTCGGGTTGTTCCAGCTCCTGGGGGAGGAGGGAGCGCTGGAGGGTGACGGCCATCTCGCGCTGGCGGCGCTCGCTGGCGCGCAGCCGGTCGGCGGCCTCCGCGTGGTCGGTGACATCGGCGGCGAAGACGAGGACTCCGGGGCCGGTGCCGGGGATGTCCACGGGGAGGCAGCTCGCGGTGTAGGAGCCGCCGGCGGCTCTGCGGGACTTCACGGTGCGTGAGGTGCCGCCGCGCAGGACCTGGTCCATGAGCGGGGTCAGGCCCAGCTCGGCCAGTTCGGGGCAGGAGTCGGCGGCCCGGCTGCCGATCGGGCGGGGGCCGAAGGCGGTGGTGTAGGCGTCGTTGACGTACGCGACGCGGTGCTCGACGCCGTGGAGGACGGCGACCAGGGCGGGGAGGCCGCCGAGCAGCTCGCGGATCGGGACGTTCTCGATCGCGGGGGCGGCGGGGAGCGGGCCGGGGGGCGGTCCGGCCGGGCGAGCGGCCCCGGTGGTCCCCGCGCGGGCGGCGTTCGTGGCCGCGGCGGCGTCCCGGGGAGCGTTGTCGCAGGTGGGCGCGGGGCCCGTGGGGGTGGACCCGGTGGGGCCGGGCCCGGTCCGGCCGTCGTGGGCGCCATCCTCCCGGGCCGTGTCCCCCCGGGCGGCGGGGACCGAGCCGTCGCCCCGGGTGTCGGTCCGGCCGCCGTCTCCCCGCTGGGCCGGGCGCGGCGACGCCGTGGAGATACCGCGGTCGGTCCTCCGCGCCGCGGCGCGGCGCTGCGTCCCGGGGAGCCTTGCGCTCCAACGCGTGAAGTTCACTGACTTTCTAGCCTCAATGGTTGTCGCCAAGAGTCACGAGGGTCACTCTGTGCAAATGTGAGCCCACCTATGGTCACACGTCCAGTGTGACCGAACGTACTGACAGCCGGTGTCGACTGGGCGTCTACTAGGCCCTTCCGGGGTGGCCTTCCGGGCCCTGTGCGCCGTGGTCATCCGCCTCCGGGGCCGCTGCCGCCGGGTCCGGGTCCCGGGGTGTCCGGCGGTCCGGGCTCCGGCGTGTCCGGGGGTTCCGGCGCGTCCGGGGGTTCCGGTCTCGATGCGTCCGGGGGTCCGGAACGGTGTGTGTCCGGCGAACCGGAGCGGTGGGCCTCCGGCGACCCGGGCCGGTGGTTTCCCGGGAGCCCGGGCCGGTGCAGGTCCGGGGGGCCCGGGCGGTGGGTGTCCCGCGGCGGGCCGCCGATCGCGGCGCTCTCGAACTCGGCGCGCGGGTGTTCCAGCGAGCCGAGGGAGACGATCTCCCGTTTGAACAGGCCGGCGAGGGTCCACTCGGCCAGCACCCGCGCCTTGCGGTTGAAGGTGGGCACCCGGCTGAGGTGGTAGACCCGGTGCATCAGCCAGGCCGGATAGCCCTTCAGCTTGCGTCCGTAGACATGGGCGACACCTTTGTGCAGACCCAGGGAGGCCACGGAGCCGACGTACTTGTGGGCGTACTCCTCCAGGGGGCGTCCGCGCAGGGACGCGGCGATGTTCGCGGCGAGGGTCCTGGCCTGGCGCACGGCGTGCTGGGCGTTGGGCGCGCACTCGGCGCCCGGGGCGGCGGAGGTGATGTCGGGGACGGCTGCGGCGTCCCCGGCGGCCCAGACGTGCTCCGTACCGTCCACGGCCAGGTGGGCCGTGCAGCGCAGCCTGCCCCGCTCGGTGAGCGGGAGGTCGGTGGCGGCGAGGAGCGGGGAGGGTTTGACGCCCGCGGTCCAGACGACCGTACGGGTGGGGAAGCGGCTGCCGTCGCTGAGCCGGGCGACCCGGTTCTCACAGGAGTCCAGACGGGTGGTGAGCCGGACGTCGATATTGCGGGCGCGCAGCTCCCGGATGGCGTAACGGCCCATCTCCTCGCCGACCTCGGGGAGGATGCGGTCGCTGGCCTCCACGAGAATCCACTTCAGGTCCACCGGCTTGATGTTGTGGTAGTAGCGGGCGGTGTAGCGGGCCATGTCCTCCAGTTCGCCGAGTGCTTCGACGCCCGCGTAGCCGCCGCCGACGAAGACGAAGGTGAGGGCGGCGTCGCGGACCGCCGGGTCGCGGGTGGAGGAGGCGATGTCCATCTGTTCGATGACATGGTTCCGCAGCCCGATGGCCTCCTCGACGGTCTTGAAGCCGATGCCGTAGTCGGCGAGACCGGGGACGGGGAGGGTGCGGGAGACGGAACCGGGCGCGATGACGAGTTCGTCGTACGGCACTTCGATCGCGCCGGTCCCCTCCTCGGGGGTGGCGAGGGTGGTCACCGTCGCGGTGCGCTTGGCGTGGTGGACGGCGGTGGCCTCGCCGATGAGGATTCTGCAGCCGTCGAGGACGCGGCGGAGCGGGACCACCACATGGCGCGGGGAGATGGAGCCGGCGGCGGCCTCGGGGAGGAAGGGCTGATACGTCATATAGGGCTCGGGGGTGACCACCAGGATCTCCGCCTCGCCGCGTTCGATCTCCCCTCTCAGCTTCCGCTGGAGGTGGAGAGCCGTATACATCCCGACATAGCCACCACCGAGGACGAGAATGCGCGTGCCGGCGGTGGGCACGTCCGGTGGGGTGCCGGGGGCGTGGCCCCGGGAGTCAGCTGCCTTCACCATCCCATGACGCAACGGTCCCCGGCGTTTGTCCACAGCCCCGGCAAATTGTGTGACCGGAGGCTCTGTGCCGCCGTGCGCCGGGTGCCTGTCGGGCGAAAGGGAAGGTGTGCAGGTCAGGGGTGGCGTGAAGGGGGGTGCTGGGGGGCGTAAAAGGGAGGCTTCCGGTCCTTGCTCCGATCGGGGGGCGCTCCGTGCGGAACTACCCCCTTCTGAATTGACCCCCGCTCAACTATGTTCGTACCTCGTCGGGGTGCTTGGTCAAGGCGCGCCCGGCAGACCAGTGGGGAGGTCTCCGGGGGGAGACACAGTGACCGGGGGAACGCGTATGACCATTCAGGATTCGCCTTGGCAGACCGCCGTATCGCCGGCCACGGACTCTCGTGTTCCGGTCGGTCATCCGAGCGGTGAGGGAACCGGCGCGAACGGGCGGACGGGATCGGGCGGGGCGGGCCGTTCGGCGCCGCTGAGGGTGGACGCCCAGCGCAATCTGGAGCATGTGCTGCGCGCCGCTCGTGAGGTGTTCGGCGAGCTGGGTTACGGCGCGCCGATGGAGGATGTGGCCCGCCGGGCCCGGGTGGGCGTCGGTACGGTGTACCGCCGCTTCCCGAGCAAGGATGTGCTGGTGCGCCGGATAGCCGAGGAGGAGACCTCCCGGCTGACCGAGCAGGCGCGGGCGGCTCTGGGGCAGGAGGAGGAGCCGTGGTCGGCGCTGGCCCGGTTCCTGCGGACGTCGGTGGCGTCGGGCGCGGGCAGGCTGCTGCCGCCGCAGGTGCTGCGGGTGGGTGTGGAGCCGGAGGAGTCGGCCGAGGCGCGGGTGCCGCATCAGCGGTCGGGTGCGCCGGTGGACCGGGCCGTGCCGGAGCGGCCGGGGACCGGACAGCCGGATCTGCGGGTCGTGGGGCAGCGCCCGGTACCGGCCGGTGAGCAGGACGACTCGGGCGCCGGGGTGCTGCTGGAGGTCGTGGGACAACTGGTGGACCGGGCGCGGGCGGCGGGTGAGCTGCGGGGCGATGTGACCGTGGCCGATGTGCTGCTGGTGATAGCCACGGCCGCGCCCTCGCTTCCGGACGCGGCTCAGCAGGCGGCGGCCTCCGCCCGGTTGCTGGACATTCTGCTGGAGGGGCTGCGGCCGAGGGCGGTGTGACGGCGGTGCCCCTCCGGGGGTGATTCGGGGGTCCTGATCGTGCGTGGATTCGGTCAGGTCTCCTCGGATGAGTGGTTGACACCGCTGGACGTCCGGTGCGCTGGTGCCGTGTGGCACGCTTGCCCGGTGTTCGGGTCTGAGGTGCTGACGGCGGCTTCCGCAATGAATGAGGGCTTTCCGCGATGAGCGGTGACGGGCGGGACGCGCGGGACGGATCAGCGGGTGGCCCGGGCGGTTCGGAAGGCCCGGACGGCGGCGGGGGCACGGAGACCGGCGGGCGGCCCGCCGAGCAGGTGCCGGAGCAGGGCGGGCCCGGTGGGGCCCGGTTCGGGTCCCGGCCCGGGGTTCCCGCTGTCCCCCCGTTCACCTCCTCCCCTCCGTCCTCGGCCTCCTCACCTTCGTCGCGGTCTTCGGCTTCCTCGCCTTCCTCTCCGTCTTCCTCCTCCCTGCCGTCCTCCTCCTCTTCCGGCGCGGCCTCCGGGGGAGCCTCCGTGCCCGGTCAGGGGACGGGGGGCACCCGGGCGGACGACTCGCCGGTGTTCGGTGTCCCCGCCGTGGGCCCCCGGGACACGGCCGTGCCCGCGCAGCGCGAGGGCGGCGGGGGAGGGTACGAGTCACTGCTCCCGCCGCCGCGCGAACAGCCCCACTCCGACGCCGACTTGATCCAGCGGATGCGGAGCGGGGACGACAGCGCCTACGCGGAGCTGTTCCGGCGCCACTCGGAGGCCGTGCGCCGTTACGCGCGCACCTGCTGCCGGGACGCCCACACCGCCGACGATCTGACGGCCGAGGTGTTCGCCCGGACCCTGCAGGCCGTGCGCGGGGGCGCGGGACCCGAGCACGCGGTGCGGGCGTATCTGCTGACCACGGTCCGGCGGGTGGCAGCGGGCTGGACGAGGACCGCGAAGCGGGAGCACCTGGTCGAGGACTTCGCGGTGTTCGCGGCGGAGGCCACGCGGGAACCGGCCGGCGCGGCGGGCACCACCCTCGAACTGGGCGCCGATGTGCGCGCGATGAACGAGGCGGAGCGCTCGCTGGCGATGCAGGCGTTCCGGTCGCTGCCGGAGCGCTGGCAGGCGGTGCTGTGGCACACCACCGTCGAGGAGGAGTCGCCGAGTGAGGTCGCGCCGCTCTTCGGACTGACCGCCAACGCCACGGCGGTGCTGGCCAGCCGGGCGCGGGAGGGGCTCAAGCAGGCCTATCTCCAGGCGCATGTCAGCTCCTCGCTCACCTCGGGCGGGGACTGCGCGCGGTACGCGGACCGGCTCGGCGCCTACGCCCGGGGCGGGCTGCGGATGCGGGCGGAGCGCGGGCTGCGCAAGCATCTGGAGGAGTGCGCCAAGTGCCGGCTGGCGGCGGGGGAGCTGGCGCATGTCAACTCCGCCATCCCGGCGCTGCTGCCGGTCGCGGTGGTCGGCTGGTTCGCCGCGGGGTACTCGCTCAAGGCGGCGGGCATCGCCGCCGGGGGCGCGGCGGGCGCCGCCGGGGCGGGTGCCGCCGCCGCTGCCACGGGAGGCGGCGCGGCCGGGGGGACGACGGGTGCGGCCGGGGGCGCGATGGCGTCCGAGGGGCTGGGGGCTCCGGCGAAGGCCGGGATCGGCGCGCTGGTGGCGGTGGCCGCGGCGGCCGGGCTGGTGTGGGCCTTCGCGGGCGACAGCGAGCCGCCCGGGCCGGAGGCCAAGCCGCCGGCCGTGCGGCCGGTCGTGCCGCCCGCGCCCCCGCCCTCGCCCGAACCGGAACCGCCCGTGCCGCCGCGGCCCGAGCCGGAGCCGGCGCCGGAGCGCCCCGCGCCACGGCCCGCGAAGCCGAGCGCCGCGCCCGAGCGGCCGGCGCCCCCGGAGCCGGAGCCCTCGGCGTCGGAATCGCCCCGGCCGAGCCCCACCCCTTCGCCCGCCCCCTCCTCGAAGCCCACACCCGGGCCGGAGCCGACGCCGAAGCCGAGCCCGAAGCCGCCCGAGCCGAGCCCCACTCCCTCACCGCGGCCGAAGGTCTACCAGATCAACCGGTTGCCGTACGGGGTGTACGGCGACCACACCGGGCCCGAGGTCCGGCTGCACGAGAGCACCTGGCTCTGGCAGCGGACGAATCTGCTGATCGGCGGGGTGCGGTACGCGCACGGGGCGACGGTGAACGCCCGGTCGTCGATCACCATCGATCTCAACCGCCCGTGCTCCCGCTACGACGCCGTCGTCGGGGTGGACGACCTCACCCACGGGCTGGGCGCGGTCCGTTTCTCCGTCTACGGCGACGGCACGCGGCTGTGGCGGTCCCCGGTGGTCCGCGGAGGCGACCCGGCGGTGCCGATGCAGGTCGCCATCGGCGGCCGGAAGACGATCCGGCTGGTGGTGGAGCCGCACACCCCCTTCGACGAGGTGGCGCTGGCCGACTGGGCCCGCTCCCGGATCAGCTGCTCCTGAGCGGAGGGGAGCGGAGGGGAGCGGAGGGGAGCGGAGGGCCGCCCGGTCCGCCGCCGGGCCGGCACGAGGCGGTGTCCCTCCCGAGCGGGGCCCGGCCCGCCGGGCTTTCGCGGCTCACGACGGGTGTCCGTCCCGGAGGGCGCGGGACCGCGCGCCGTGCCGCGGGTGCCGTGCCCGTGGGTGCCGTGCCCAGCGGGCCGGCCGCGGGCACCCCCGTACCGGCGGTCCGATCGCTACGACCTCAGGGACGGCTTCAGCGGTACCCCGCCCGCGACGGCCCGGCTGCGGGGGGCCGCGGTGCCGGTCCAGCAGGTGCCGCGGCGGGAGAGGAGCCGGCGGAGCCAGAGTTCGGTGGAGACGAGGTCGGCGAGGCCGTCGAGCGGCAGGGGTTCACCCTCGGCCGCGGCGCGCAGCGCCTTGCGGACGACCCGGGCCTCGATGAGGCCGGCGTCCGCGAGCAGCGGGGCGTCGAAGAGGGCCATCAGCTGGGGGAGCGCGGCGCGCAGGCCCCGGTGGGCGGTGGCGGTGGCGGAGGAGTGGGTGGGGGTGCCCCAGCCGGGGGGCAGTTGGTGGATGCCCGCGCCCGCGAGGACGGTACGGAGGATCTCGGCGCGCGCCCCCGGGCGTACCCGCAGGGACTCGGGCAGGTCGCGGCAGGCGCGGACGACCTGGTTGTCCAGGAAGGGGGCATGCATCCGCTGGCTGCGGACCTCGGCGGCCTGTTCCAGAATGCGCTGGTCCAGGGCGTGCCGGGTGAGCGCGGCGCGGGCGCGGGCCTCGCCGGGGCGCTGTACGGAGACGGGGCGGGTCGCCGCGTCGATGAGGCGAACCGATACTTCGGCGAGCGCCTCGCCGGTGAGCCAGCGGGCCGCCGGGCCGGGGCGGGACCAGGTCAGGGCGGCGAGGGAGGCGTCGAGCGGGCCGGTCCCGCCCGCCCGGGCGCCCGCCCGGTTGGCTTCGACGAGCCGGTCGGCCGCGGTCTCCAGTCCGGTGCGGTAGGGCGTACGGGCGAGCCGGCGGGCCGCGCGGTAGACGGTCAGCGGTATGAACAGGGAGTGCGGAGAGGCCCCTTCGGCGCGGGTGAGCGCGGCGACGGGCCGCAGCAGATGGCGGCGGCGGCGGTCGAGCAGCAGATCGGCGAGGCGGGCCGGGTGGGCGTCCAGGACCTGGCGGGCTCCGGCGCCGGTGAAGTGGTCGGCGCTGCCGGACGCGAGCCGGCCCCGGTGGCGTTCGGCGACGACGAGGGAGGGGGCGGGCTCGTCGGTCAGCGGCCCGTTCTCCAGATGGGTGTACGGGAGCCCTTCCTCGCCCGCCGCGACCACGACGTGGTGCAGCCGGGGGTCGTCGGCGAGGGCGCGGGCGCGCTCCAGTTCGGGTTCGCGGCCGTCCTCGGTGAGGTCGTTGTAGGTGACGGCGAGGAGGCGTTCGCCCGCGCCGGTGCCGTGGCCGAGGAGGGTGCCGGGCCTGCCGGGGAGCCCGGCGGCGAGCAGGGCGAGGGTGCCGGACGCGCTGCCCCCGGAGAGGTCGGCGCCGATGCCGGGGGCGGGGGCTCCCCGGCGGGCGCGCCGGTCGGCGGGGCCCATCCCGGGCACCGGGCCCGGGTCGGGCGGCGCGGTCTCGGGCGCGTGCCGGGGTGCGGTCAGCCGCGCCCGTACCGCTTCGATCAGCGCGTCCCGTACGCCGTCCACCGCCCGCTCGGGCTCGATGCGCGGGCCGGCGACGGCGAGGGAGGCGACCGGTTCGTAGCCGGTGACCTCGCGGGAGCCCTCGCGGAGGATCAGGGCGTGGCCGGGCGGGATGCGTTTGACGCCTTCGTACGGGGTGGAGTCGCGCAGGGCCTCGGGGGTCTCGGGGCAGGCGAGGAGCGCGGCGAGGTGCCCGATGTCGAGCTGTGCCTCGATGAGGTCGGCGAGCGGGAGGGCGGCGGTGGCGTAGGCGGTGCCGTTGGCCCAGGGGGTGTGGAAGACGGGTCTCGCGCCGGCGAGGTCGCCGACGACGGTGATCCGCCGTCCGGCCTGGACGACGGCGGTGTAGCTGCCGGGCCAGGCGGTGAGGTGGCGCAGGGCGCCGCCGCGGGCGGAGAGCAGTCCGGCGCGCAGTTCGGCGTCGCTCGCGGCGCAGCAGCCGAGGACGGCCATCCGGGTGGGGGCTCCGGCGGCGCCGGGGGGCGGGTCGAGGGCGACGACGCGGACCTCGTCGGGGCGCCAGTCGCCGACGGCCCAGAGCGGGTCGGGGTCACCCCACAGCAGCTGGGAGCCGACGGGCTGGATGGTGCGGCCCTCGTCGGACGCGCCCACGGCTCCCGCCGAGCCGAAGCGGGCGGCGATACTGCTCCATCCCACCAACCACCGCATCGCCGCCTCCACAGGCTGTGGACAGACCCGGCCGCCGGGCCCGGCCGTTCGGGAGTACGCTACGCCCGGCGGGCGAGCACGCCGCAGCCGGACACACGGGACAAGCATCACACCCGAACACACCTGACAGCTGCCGCCCGATGGCCGGTCGCCCGCCCTGTGCGCAGGGCCGCACCTGGCCGTTCGGGCCCATGGTGCCACGAAGGCGGCGCACGGACGCGCCGCCGGGTAGCACGAGCAAAAAGTGAACGCGCCCCCGGCGGGTCCGGGTTGACGGCGGTCCGGGGAACGGCGGATCGGTCACGCCGAGCACAAAACGAACAAAACGCTTAACGGAGACAGTCGATATTCGGACAATCTCTGGAAGATCGAAGGCAGCGCAGAAGCCCCCGAACCACCCCAGGGGAACTTCCGCCGCCCGGGACCGCCGCGGGCACACAGCAGTCCGGGAGGCGGGCTGCGCCTCCCGGACCGGTCCGCCGCCCGCGGGGATTGAAGACGGCGGTGTCCCCCAGCCCACTGGTTCCAGTACGCAGTGGACCGACCCACGCAGCACTCATGGAAGCTCTTCCCCGACACTCCGGACAGAGCGCACACACAGGCGCACGGCCACACAACCGGGGCTCAGCCAGGGCGCGCCACGACCCTCCCCGCACCGCCTCCGCGACCGCACATCCCCAACGCACAACAATCTCGCCATACGGAACTCCGCCCCTTAACGGTCGGGATGCGGCGAACTACGCTGGGTTTACTGATGTTCTGAACCTACGGGCATATTCCGCGGGCCCGGCCAGGCACTTCTGCGACCGGGGCCGCACCGGGGGGCCGGAAGCCGCCCGACGGCGAGGACTCGGTACGAATGCCGCGCGCCGGACAGCGACGCGGCGGCCGTCTGTGTGTCGAGGGGTGGGCCATGTCCAGGGAGCAACGCGGGCCGAACGAAAAGCTCGGCACCGTTCTCGCCCTCGCGGGAATCAGCAACGCCGGCCTCGCCCGGCGCGTCAACGACCTGGGCGCCCAGCGCGGACTGACCCTCCGCTACGACAAGACCTCCGTCGCCCGGTGGGTCTCCAAGGGCATGGTCCCCCAGGGCGCCGCCCCCCATCTCATCGCCGCCGCGATCGGCGCCAAGCTCGGCCGTCCCGTACCCCTGCACGAGATCGGGCTCGCGGACGCCGACCCGGCGCCCGAGGTCGGGCTCGCCTTCCCGCGCGACGTGGGCGCGGCGGTCAAGTCGGCCACCGAGCTGTACCGCCTCGACCTCGCGGGCCGGCGGGCCGGCAGCGGCGGGATCTGGCAGTCCCTGGCCGGGTCCTTCGCGGTGAGCGCCTACGCCACCCCCGCCTCCCGCTGGCTGATAACACCCGCCGACTCCTCGGTGGAACGCCTCCCCGACCCGCCGCCCGGCGAGGGCTCACCCGACGACACGCCGGCCCGCGTCGGCCACAGCGATGTGGCCAAACTGCGCGAGGCGGCCGAGGACGCCCGCCGCTGGGACTCCAAGTACGGCGGCGGGGACTGGCGCTCGTCCATGGTCCCCGAGTGCCTGCGGGTGGACGCGGCGCCCTTACTGCTCTCCTCGTACTCGGACGAGGTGGGCCGCGCCCTCTTCGGCGCGACCGCCGAACTGACCAGGCTCGCCGGGTGGATGGCCTTCGACACCGGCCAGCAGGAGGCCGCCCAGCGGTACTACATCCAGGCGCTGCGCCTCGCCCGCGCGGCGGCCGATGTCCCCCTGGGCGGCTATGTGCTGGCCTCGATGTCGCTCCAGTCGATCTACCGGGGCTTCGCCGACGAGGGCGTGGACCTGGCCCAGGCGGCACTGGAGCGCAACCGCGGCCTGGCCACCGCCCGCACCATGAGCTTCTTCCGGCTGGTGGAGGCCAGGGCGCACGCGAAGGCCAATGACGCGGTCGCGGCCGGTGCGGCGCTGAAGGCGGCCGAGGGGTGGCTGGAGCGCTCCCGGGACGGCGACCCCGACCCGACCTGGCTCGGTTTCTACTCGTACGACCGGTTCTGCGCGGACGCGGCGGAGTGCTACCGCGATCTGAAGGCGCCCCGGCAGGTGCGGCGCTTCACCGAGCAGGCGCTCTCCCGGCCCACCGAGGAGTTCGTCCGCTCGCACGGGCTGCGGCTGGTGGTGAGCGCCGTCGCCGAGCTGGAGTCGGGGAACCTGGACGCGGCCTGCGCGGCGGGCACCCGGGCGGTGGAGGTCGCGGGCCGGATCTCGTCCGCGCGGACCACGGAGTACGTACGGGATCTGCTGCACCGGCTGGAGCCGTACGGCGACGAGCCGAGGGTGGTGGAGCTGCGGGAGCGGGCCCGCCCGCTGCTGATGACCCCGGCGTAACGCTTCAGCGGGGCTCCGGGGCCGGGAGGGGGGACCCGGTACCGGGCCGTTGTCAGTGGGCCGGTGCACTATCGGGGTGGGAGGTGGCGTGGTGGCGGTGGAGAGGGACGGTTCCGGCGGTGGTGCCGGCGGCGGCTCCGGCGACGGCGGGCGGAGGGGTGCCTTCGACTGCGACGTGCTGGTGATCGGCGGCGGGATCGTCGGTCTGTCGACCGCCCATGCCCTGACCCGCGCGGCTCCCGGCACCCGGGTGACCGTCCTGGAGAAGGAGCCGGCCCCGGCCCGCCACCAGACCGGCCGCAACAGCGGAGTGATCCACAGCGGGATCTACTACCGGCCGGGCTCGCTCAAGGCGCGGTTCGCGGTGCGGGGCGCGGCGGAGATGATCAAATTCTGCGCGGAGCACGACATTCCCCACCGGGTCACCGGAAAGCTGATCGTCGCCACCGGCCGGGAGGAGCTGCCCCGGCTCCACGCCCTGGTCCAGCGCGGCCGGGAGAACGGCATCCCGGTGCGGGAGCTGGGCCCCGCGCAGATCCTGGAGTACGAGCCGGAGGTGCGCGGGCTCGCCGCGATCCATGTGGGGACGACGGGGGTGTGCGACTTCGGGGCGGTGGCGGCCCGGCTGGCGGCGGAGTGCGACGCGGCCGGCACCGCGATCCGCTGCGGCGAGGAGGTCGTCGCGGTGGACCGCCGCCCTTGGGGGGTGGCGGTGCGGACCGCCTCGGGGACCGTGGTCAGATCCCGGGTCCTGGTGAACTGCGCGGGGCTGTACTGCGACCGGGTGGCACGGCTGACCGGGGACGACCCCGGGATGCGGATCGTTCCCTTCCGGGGCGAGTTCTACGACCTGACGGAGCCGGAGCGGGTGCGGGGGCTGGTGTATCCGGTCCCCGACCCGGCGTTTCCCTTCCTCGGGGTGCATCTGACGCGCGGGATCGACGGCTCCGTCCATGTCGGGCCGAACGCGGTGCCCGCCCTGGCCCGGGAGGGGTACCGGGCGGCGGTGATCCGTCCCGGGGAGCTGGCGACCACCCTGGGCTGGCCCGGCACCTGGCGGCTCGCCCGCCGCCACTGGCGGTACGGGGCGGGGGAGGTGTACCGCTCCCTCTCGAAGCGGGCCTTCACGACGGCGGTCCGGCGGCTGCTGCCCTCGGTGACGGAGGGGGTGCTGAGGCCGGCCCCGGCGGGGGTGCGGGCGCAGGCGGTGCTGCGGGACGGGAGCCTGGCGGACGATTTCCTGATCAAGGAGACGGCGCGGGCGGTGCATGTCCTGAACGCGCCCTCGCCGGCGGCGACGGCGTCCCTCCCCATCGGCCGGGAGGTGGCCCGCCGGGTGCTGCGGCACCTCTGAGATTTTGGGGGCGGGGGGGGTGGGGCTTGGTCTCTCCCGGAGCTGCCTCCGGGAGGTGGGGGGCAGCTCCGCTGGGGAGCCGAGGCACGAGGTCCGGCCCCTCTGGGGGCACCTCCCAGAGGCAGCTCTGGGGGAGATTGAGGAGCGGGGTTCGGGGGCTGGCCCCCGACCCGGGTCCGCAGGATGCGGGGTCCTGTCGCACAGGGTCCGTCCTCAAACGCCGGACGGGCTGAGTGGGCCGGACCCGCTGGGAGGGCTCGGGCCACCCCTGGTGCGGCGTCCGTCCTCAAACGCCGGACGGGCTGAGTGGGCCGGACCCGCTGGGAGGGCTCGGGCTGACCGTGATGCGCGGAGGCGGGTCGCGGGGCTCTCGCGAGGGGGCGAGGGGGTCGTAGAATTCAGGAACTGTGTCCGAGACGCGAAACCACACCCACGCCCCGCCCACCCCCCGCTTCCCCGGTGGGCCCGTCGCCGACCCCGCCGGCTCCCACCACGAGCGGCGCATCCGCAGCTTCCAGCCGCGCCGCAGCCGGGTCACCACCGGACAGGGGGAAGCGCTCCAGCGGCTCTGGCCGCAGTGGGGCATCGAGATCGACGGGCACCGTGTGCTCGACCTCACCGAGACCTTCGGCGGCCTCCCGGTCGTCCTGGAGATCGGCTTCGGCATGGGCGAGGCCACCGCCCGGATGGCCGCCGCCGACCCCGGCACCGGCATCCTCGCCGTCGATGTGCACACCCCCGGCCAGGGCAATCTCCTCGGCCTCGCCGAGCGGAACGGCCTCTCCAACATCCGCGTCGCCAACGGCGACGCGATCATCCTGCTCCGCGAGATGCTCGCCCCCGCCTCGCTGGACGGCCTCCGCGTCTACTTCCCCGACCCGTGGCCCAAGAAGCGGCACCACAAGCGCCGGCTGATCCAGCCCGAGTTCCTCACCCTCGCCGCGCGCTGTCTCAGGCCGGGCGCGGTGCTGCACTGCGCGACCGACTGGGAGCCGTACGCCGAGCAGATGCTCGATGTGCTCTCCGCGCACCCGGACTTCGAGAACACCCGGGCGGACGGCGGCTACGCGCCCCGCCCAGCGTTCCGCCCCCTGACCCGGTTCGAGGGCCAGGGCCTGGACAAGGGCCACACCGTGCGGGACCTGCTGTTCAGCCGGACCGAGCGGCTTCCCGAACGGCTTCCCGGGCGGTAGACGCGGCGTCTCGCGGCAGGGTGGGCGCCGAGACGGCGTCGCCAGGTGTCAGTGGGCGTCGTTAGGGTCGTTGGGTGTCCGAGCCGCTCCCCCATCACCCGCAGCCCCGTCCGCCGTCCAACGCGCCACCCCTCCAGCCGGACGGGGAGCCGTCCCCCGCCCCCGTTCCGCCCCCGCGTCCGGCGACCGCTCCCACCCCCGGTCCCGCCGTCCCCGCCTGCGCGCGGCAGCCGGTGTTCGACGCCGTGCCCGAGCGGGCCCGCTGGCGCTACAAGCCGCGCCGGGCCGCCCGGCTCTGGCAGAGCAAGGCGCTCCGGGCCGGTCTCCCGATCACCGTGCTGGCCCTGTGCGCCCTGGTGATCCTCGCGCTGGTCCGGGACGAGACCGGCACCCAGGGCTTCCTCGTCGGCCTGGGGCTGGCCACCCTCCCCGTACCGCTGCTCGCCGCCGCCTTCCGCTGGCTGGACCGGGTCGAACCGGGCCCCTGGCGGAATCTGATCTTCGCCTTCGCCTGGGGCGCCTTCGCCGCCGCCCTGGTCGCGATCCTCGCGAACTCCTTCGCGATCCGCTGGATCGCCACCGCCACCGCCGACCCCACCAGCGCGGACACCCTGGGCGCCACGGTGATCGCGCCCATTGTCGAGGAGAGCGCGAAGGCCGTGGCCATCGCGCTGATCTTCTTCTTCCGCCGCCGGGAGTTCACCGGAATCGTGGACGGCGTGGTGATCGCCGGCTTCACCGCCACCGGTTTCGCCTTCACCGAGAACATCCTCTACCTCGGCACGGCGTTCGGTGAGGACCGGGAGCTGGGCCAGTCGGGCCTGGAGTCGGTGACCGCCGCGACCTTCTTCGTCCGTATCGTCATGTCGCCGTTCGCCCACCCCCTCTTCACCGTGCTGACCGGCAT
Source organism: Streptomyces sp. NPDC001889 (assembly GCF_053594535.1). Taxonomy (NCBI): domain Bacteria; kingdom Bacillati; phylum Actinomycetota; class Actinomycetes; order Kitasatosporales; family Streptomycetaceae; genus Streptomyces; species Streptomyces sp. NPDC001889. Next base: position 270,385 of record NZ_JBSFER010000008.1, on the reverse strand, counting down.
CGGCTTCGGGGCCGCCGCCCTGGCCGCCCGCCACCGCCGGTTCCGCAGGACCGCGCTGCCGCTGCTCGGGCTGCTGCTGTCGATGGCCGTGCACGCGCTGTGGAACGGCTCGGCGTCGTATCTCGGCCCCTGGGGCTTCTACGCGGTGTACGGGGCGTTCATGGTTCCCGCGTTCGCGCTGCTGACCTGGCTGGTGATCTGGACCCGGCAGCGGGAGCTGCGCACGATAGCGTCCGAACTGCCCGCCTACGCGGCGGCCGGCTGGCTCGCCCCGGCGGAGCCGCCGGCGCTGTCGTCGATGAAGGCCCGCGCCCTGGCCCGTGATGTGGCCCGGCGCACGGGAGGTCCGGCGGCGGCGCACACGGTGTCGGAGTACCAGCGGTTCGCCACCTCGCTGGCGTTTCTGCGCCACCGGGCCGGCCGGGGCGCGGCGGGCCCGGACTTCGTCGCCCGGGAGCAGGAGCTGCTCCACCACATGTGGCAGCGGAAGGACGCGGCGTCCCCGGCGCTGATCCACGCGGCGCGGGCGACCGGCCGGGTCCGGGTGCCGCCGCCGTACCGGGACTACGAGGGGTACAACCCGTACCGCCGCTGAGTCCGCCCGGGAAAGACCGGCAGCCCTGGCATGGGGGGTGGATGCCAGGGCTGCCGGGGTTCCGCGGCCGGTGAGGGGGACCCCTCAGGGAGCCGTCAGGGGTTGAGGTTCTTGCTGCGCAGCCAGGCCATCGGGTCCATGGCGGAACCGCCCGGGGTCATGACCTCCAGGTGGAGGTGGTCGCCGGAGGAGTTGCCGGTGGAGCCGACCCGGCCGATGGTCTCGCCGGTGGAGACCTGCTGGCCCGCGCCCACGGTCATCGAGGAGAGGTGCGCGTACGACACCTCGGTGCCGTCGGAGAGCTGCAGCACGATGCGGTAGCCGTACGAGCCGGACCAGCCGGCCGACTTGACGGTGCCGCCGCCCACGGCCTTGACCGGGGTGCCGGCCGGGGCCGCGAAGTCGAGGCCGGTGTGCTGGCCCGAGGACCACATGGAGCCGGACTGACCGTAGGTGGCGGTGATCGTGTACGAGGAGGTCGGCAGGGCGTAGCTGCCGGCGAGCTGCGCGGCGCGCTTGGCCTCGGCCTCGGCCGCCGCCTTCTCCTTGGCCTTCTGCTCGGCCCTCTCCTTGGCCTCGGCCTCGGCCTTCTCCTTGGCCTTCCGCTCCGCCTCGCGCTCGGCCTCGGCCTTGGCCTCGGCTTCCTTCTCCGCCTTCTCGGCCGCCGCGGCGGCCTTCTCGGCGGCGTCGCGCTCGGCGGCGGCCCGCGCTGCCTCGGCGGCACCGGCCTGCTGGTCCTCGGCCTGCTCCAGGATGCGGGAGCGCAGGGCCTCGGCCGCGGTGGGCTGGGCCTCCTGGGCGGCGAGGCCCATGGTCTCGTACTCGGCGGTCCGCTCGCGGTCCGCCTCGGCGCCGTCCGCGGCGTCCTCGGACATGAAAGCGCCGACGCCGGGAAGAGAGTCGACGTCGGGGAGGGATATCGCGATGGCGGGTTTGTTCTGCGCGGTGGCGATGCCACCGGCGCCGACGGCGGCGATCACACCGACACCGAGAACGGTGGAGCTGCGGGCGAATCCACCGCGCTGCTTCATCACACGGTGGCGGTGCCGGCCGCGCACCGGGCGGACGGTCTCCGCGGTGGGGTTCCACTCACCGACGGACCGCTCGGCCCCGTCCTCGCTGAAGACCGCAGTCGTGTAAGGCGATTCCGGGGCAGGCCTGTTTGACGCCACTGAGGCGTACTCCTTTCCTTCCTTATCGCCTACCGGGTTAGCTGACGGGTTCGGAGCAGGAAGGTCTCCTACGGGCAGCGCTCACCGCGAACTGAACGGTGGACGATGTCCGATTCACCCCAATGGGTGGTTCCCCGGTTCCCTTGCGGGATTCGGCGCACGCGCGCGGCGCCACCCTGACGGCGGCTGGGACGACCGCGCTGCGTTATCGAACGTTAATAGACACGCGGTCCGGATTCCAAGTTGTTCCGAGTGATCTTTAAACTCTTTGCCATGGACTTAACGGGACACAAGCAGCCGGATTCGGGCGACCTGAGCGGCAGTCAGCCTCCGCGCCGAAACTGACGGTATATCAATTGTTATCAGTCGTTGTCGGAGGGGTGACCTCTGATTACGCACCGTGGGAAGGGCGGCCCGACCGGTTCCCGCCATCGCCGGCGCCATCGCCGCCGCCGGACACCGGACCGGGTTCGGGACCGGGTTCGGGGGCCGTCGCCGGGCTGGTCAGCGCGAGCAGGGCCATGTCGTCCGTGGCGCCCCCGCCCGTGTGCCGCCGCACATCGTCCAGTACCGCGTCCAGCAGCTCCCCCGGCCCCGTGAAGATCCGGCCCCGCAGGCGCGCGGCCGGGTCGTAGAACACCCCGTGCGCGTCACGCGCCTCGGAGACCCCGTCGGTGTAGAGGAGCAGCGTGGCGCCGGGCGGCAGCGGGTACTCGTCCGCCCGGTCCGGCCGGGGCTCCAGCTCGCCCATGGAGAGCGGGAGGGCGTGCTCGCGGGGTTCGAGCGGGCCGAGCCCCCCGTCCCCGTACAGCATCAGCGGGGCCGGGTGGCCCCGGTTCACCAGCCGTACGACGCCGCCGGAGCGCGGGATCTCGCCGAGGACGGCGGTGGTGAACGCCTCGACGGCGTCCAGCGTCTCGCGCCGGCCGGCCTCGCGGTTCAGCGCCCGCTCCAGCCGGCCGGTGACCCGCTCCAGCGATGTCTCCTGCTCGGCGGCCTCCCGGAAGGCGCCGATGGCGACAGCGACCGCCTCCACCGCGCCGAGCCCCTTGCCCCGGACATCGCCCAGCACCAGCCGTACGCCGTGCGGGGTGTCCTGGACGGCGAAGAGGTCGCCGCCGATGAAGGCGTCCGCGACGGCCGCCTCGTAGCGCGCGGCGACCCGGAACCCGCCGATCCGCTCGGCGGGGGTGGGCAGCACGGCCCGCATGGCGGTCTCGGCGACGACCCGCGCCGAGGCCAGCCGCTCGTTGCCGCGCCGGATGACCCGGTTGATGAGCAGCGCCAGACCGGAGACGGTGACGACGGTGACCAGCTCCGTGTACGTCGTGGGCTCGTCCAGCGTCTCCTTGTAGAAGTGGAGCCCGATCACCCCGGCGGTCGCCGCGAGCCCGGTCAGCAGGGTGGTGCGCCAGGAGAAGAAGGGTGCGGCGATCAGCGGGGCCGCCGCGAACATCGGCGCGGCGGTGAACCGCTGCGGGGTGGCGAGATCGAAGACGAAGCCGCCGACGATCATGAGCACGGGCAGCATCCGGACAAAGCGGCGCGCGCCGTATCCACTGAGCTGTTCCTGCGCCAAGGGTGCTCTCCCGACCGGTTCCGGCCCGCCGACGGCTGCGGACACGTCTCCCGCGCCCCTCCCAGGGTCGCGGCAACCGCGCGGGGAGGCGAGCCGCCGCCGTCCAACCGGGCGATACACCGGGCGGGGGCCGAGGACGCGCGCATACGACAATGGCCCGGCACTTCCTGAGAAGTGCCGGGCCACGGTCTTTCAGTAGCGGGGACAGGATTTGAACCTGCGACCTCTGGGTTATGAGCCCAGCGAGCTACCGAGCTGCTCCACCCCGCGTCGTTGAACACAACCTTACGCCATCCGGAGCGCGCTTCTCCCCACTTTCCCCCGGAGGCGCGGAGCGAGCCCTCATTTCCGGGGTGTTCCCGGCCTGCGGGGGCCGGATTTCCCGCCCCGACCCCCACCTAATGCACCGAATTCACCCTCTTCGCCACCCCCATCCGGCTGTCCCGCCGGGGAGGCGGCGGCCGGTCAGTCGGTCAGTTCCCGCTCGCCGAAAATCCTCATCGCGTCCCGGACAAAGGCAGCTGTCCCTTCCCCATGGCGCTCGTAGTGGGCCGCGAACCGCTCATCAGTGACGTACATCTCACCGAGTCCGATGAAATGGCACTTCGACGGGGCGTCCATCGCCGACAGCCATCCGTACTGGCGCCGGGTGATCGCCTGCGCCCGCTCGCCGCCGGGCTCCTCGCCGTCCGCCAGCGCCCGGGCGAAGTCCGCCGCGATGCCCTTCTGCTCCCGCAGATATCCCTGGCGCTCCGGCTCGCTCAGCGAGCGCCACCACTGGTCGCCGCGCTGATACGCCCGCCGGCCCCAGCGCTCGGTGACCTCCCGCTCGTACCGGGTGTGGTCGAAGCCGTCGAGCACGTCCTCCGCCATGAGCTGTTCCCCTCTCTCGGTCTTGTGCAGAGTGGTCCGCACCGAGGCGATCTGCCGCCCGATGCGCTCGCGCTCCTGTTCCAGGAGGCCCAGATGGGCCCGGAGCGCGGCGGCGGTGTCCCGCTGGCCCCGGAGCACCTCCGCGATGGCGGGCAGGCCGAGGCCCAGCTCGCGCAGGAGCAGAATCCGCTGGAGCCGCACCAGGGCATCGGGCCCGTAGTAGCGGTATCCGTTGGCACCGACCCTGCTGGGTTCGAGCAGCCCCATGTCGCCGTAGTGGCGCAGGGTGCGGCTGGTGGTCCCGGCGCGCCGGGCGATTTCCTGGATCGACCACTCCATGGCCCGAACGCTAGATCTTGACGTTGCGTCAAGGTCAAGCCGGATGTCCGGGACTCCGGGACTCCGGGACTCCGGGACCCCGGGACTCCGGGACCCCGGGACTCCGGGACACCCTCTGCCCCCGGGGTCCCGGTCCGGCGGTGGCCGCGCCCCGGTCCGGCGACGGCTCACCGCACCCGGGCGGCCCGCATCCGCAGATAGTTCGCCTCGGGCACGCTGAGGGTGCGCTGAGCGGCGAGCCGGTAGGCGGCCCGCGCGCCCTCCGCGTCCCCCGCGCGCTCCAGCAGATGCGCGCGGACGGCGTCGAGCCGGTGGTGCCCGGCGAGCCGGTCCTCCACCGAGGCGACCTCGGTGAGCCCCGCCTCGGGCCCGTGGACCATCGCCACCGCCACGGCCCGGCCCAGCGCGGCCATCGGCTCGGGTGTGAGCCGTACGAGAAGGTCGTACAGCCCGAGGATCTGCGGCCAGTCCGTGGCATCGGCGGAACCGGCCTCGTCGTGCAGCGCCGCGATGGCGGCCTGGAGCTGGTACGGCCCGGCGGGCCCCTGCCCGAGGGCCTCCTCGACCAGGGCGCAGCCCTCCTCGACGGCCGGCCGGTCCCAGCGGCCCCGGTCCTGCTCGTCGAGCGGGATCAGCTCGCCGCGCGGACCGGTGCGGGCGGCCGAACGGGCGTCGGTGAGCAGCATCAGCGCGAGCAGTCCGGTGACCGCTCCCTCCCGGGGCAGCAGCCTGCGGAGGCGGCGGGTCAGCCGGATGGCCTCGCGGGCGAGGTCGGCGCGGTGCAGGGCGCGGCCGGAGGTCGCCGTGTACCCCTCGTTGAAGATCAGATACAGCACCTGGAGCACGGCGGCGAGCCGCTGGTCACGGTCCTCGGGCAGGGGCTGCCGGAAGGGGACGCCCCTGATCCGCTGCTTGGCGCGGCTGATGCGCTGCGCCATCGTCGGCTCCGGTACGAGGTGGGCGCGGGCGATCTCGGCGGTGGTGAGCCCGCCCACCGCGCGCAGGGTCAGGGCGATCTGGGCGGCGGGGGCGAGTGCGGGGTGGCAGCAGAGGAAGAGCAGGGTGAGCGTGTCGTCCTCGGAGGGGACGCGGCTCTCCCCCGGCGCGCCCCCGTCCGGGAGCGGGGGCGCGAGGGCGGCGGCGGTCTCCTCGCGGCGGCGCCGGGCCTCCTCGGCGCGCAGCAGATCGGTGAGACGGCGCGCGGCGACCCTGATCAGCCAGCCCCGGGGGTTGCCGGGGACGCCGTCGGCGGGCCACCGCACGGCGGCGGCGAGCAGCGCCTCCTGCACGGCGTCCTCGGCGAGGCCGAAGTGTCCGTACCGGCGCACGAGCGCGCCGAGGACCTGCGGCGCGTGGCGGCGCAGCAGGTCCTCGGTGCCGGCGGTGCGGTCGGTGCCGGCGGTCCGGTCGGTGCCGGCGGTGCTGTCCGGTTCGGTCATGCGCCCGCGGAGCGGGTGTCCGCGCCCGCCGACGACTCCCCGCGGTCGCGGTCAGACCTCACCGCCGTCACCGTCCTGGATGGGCCGGATGACGACGGCGTGGACGGGGGTGCCGGCCGGTTCGGGACAGCGCGTGACCCGGGCGGCGATCTCGGTGACCCGCTCCAGGCTCTCGCAGTCCACCACCCAGTACCCGGCGAGGACTTCCTTCGTCTCGCCGTAGGGGCCGTCGGTGATCACGGGCCGCCCGTCGGGGCCGGCGGTGACATGCCGGGTCTGCGCGGGCGCGGTGAGCCCCTGGGAGTCGACCAGCTCACCGGAGTCGGCGAGGTCGTCGCTGATGGCGCTCATGTACGCGAACATCGCCTGGAGCTCCTGCTCGCTCCAGGCCGGGGCGTGGGGGGATGCCTTGCCGGCCATGGCCTCATAGTCGGCCTGGGTGCCCTGAACCATCACCAGATACTTCATGATGTCGCTCCTCGGTTGTGGTGGCCGCCCCTTGTGGGCGGCTCTCACAGGGGACGTCGGAGCCGATGACGGGTTCTCGACAGGTCTCGGCGCACTCGCGGGAAATTCTGGGGGTTCCGCGTGCCCGGGGCCAGCCGGCGGGGGATACGGGGGCTACTGAACGGCGCCGACCAGGCCGGTGACCGGGTCGGTCAGCGTGGCGAGCTGGGCGGGCACCTCCATCAGGGCGTTCAGCTGGTGGAGCTGGTTGATGCCGCCGGTGACCTGCTCGACGGGGCCGGCGGCCGGGGGCGCGGGCGCCGCGGAGGCACCGGAGACGGAGAGGACGGAGGCACCGGCGGCGAGGGCGGCGGCGGCGAGCATGCGCTGTGTCTTGGTCATGCCGGGTCAACGTCGGCGGGCGGCGCGGGTCACGGCCCCGGGCCGGGGATGACCCACAAGGAGCGCGTCCGGCCGGGGAGGGCGCGTTGACCCGGTGAGCGGACGGCCGAACACCAGCGGCAGACAGAAGCGGACAAACGGGTGAACCCGCACCCCCATATGGCGCAGCAGTTCGGTTCGTTGGCCCACTTCCGGGTGATCTGCCCGTATCTCCGGTGTCGTGATCAAGAACTGGAGGCGTGCCACCGCGGCCGCCGCATTCGCCCTTCTGCCCCTCACCCTCCTGACCCCCGCCCGGGCGGCCGGCTCCACCCCTGCGGCGGCCCGCGCGCCCGAGACCGCGGCCATCGGCGTGGCGGTGGGCCGTCTCGCCGTCACCACCGAGGACCGCACGGGGTACGAGCGTGACTCCTTCCGCCACTGGAACACCGGCCTCGACCCGGACGACGGCTGCAACACCCGCGCGGAGGTCCTGATCGCCGAGGCCGTCGAACCCCCCTCGGTCGGCGCCCGCTGCGCCCTGACCGGCGGCTCCTGGTTCTCGTACTACGACGGCCTGACCGTCACCCCGGCCGGCGCGCTCGACATCGACCACATGGTCCCCCTCGCCGAGGCCTGGGACAGCGGCGCCTCCGCCTGGACCCCCGCCCGCCGCGAGGCCTACGCCAACGACCAGGGCGCGGCCACCTCCCTGATCGCGGTCACCGCCCGCACCAACCGCCAGAAGTCCGACCAGGACCCGGCCCAGTGGCTCCCCCCGGCCGAGAACACCCACTGCCGCTACCTCGCGGAGTGGACCGGCACCAAGCTCCGCTGGAACCTGACGGTGGACGAGGCCGAACAGGACCGCCTCTTCCTGCTCGCCGCCGGGTGCCCGGGCACGACGGTCACCTACGAGCCCGCGCCGTAGAGCCGCGGGGCTGTCCCGCCGCCGGCGCTCCGGAGTCCGGTACGGTCCACGGCCCGGCCCGGCCCGCTCCCCTCCCCCGTGCGGCAGGGGGAAGTGGACCTGCCGTGACGGGGCATGAGCAGGTGGAGGAACCACCCATCGGCCGGCCACTGGCTCGCCGAAGCCCCTCAGCCGATCGCCGCCCGATCCCGACCCGAAGGAGAGCCCACCATGCCGGCCACCCCCACCCCGACCCCCCTCACCGAAGCCGAGATCGACCAGGCTCTCGCCGCGCTCCCCGGATGGAGCGTGCGGGAGGGGAGGCTCACCGCGGGCTTCACGGCGGACCGGGGGGCGCTGCCGGGTCTGTACGCGGCGGTGGCCGGGGCCGAGGACGAGAGCAACCACCACGCGGACATCCACATCCTGTACGCGACGATCACCTTCGGCCTCAACACCCACGACGCCGGAGACGCGATCACCGCCCTGGACACCGCGCTCGCGGCCCGGATCACCACCCTGGCGAAGGAACACGGCGCCCGGGCGGCCGGGGGGTGAACCGGGGGCGGCGGGGGGGGTGCCTCACCTCTGGGGAGGGGTGGGGCACCCCCTCGTCGGCCGATGTCGCTCCCGGATCACCGCTCGCCCATCGCCCCACGCAGCCAGTCGAGAGGTGCCTGAACCAGCAGCTGGTCGGCGAGCAGCCGACCGGACTCGGTGACGATCCGGGCCCGGCTGTTGTCGACCCAGCGCTGGGCCGCCTCGTACCCCTGTGACTTGTACTCCAAGCCCTGCAGCATGCATTCCAGCTTGTCCGCGTCGCGTGCGCAGATTGCCTCGGGTGTCTCGCGTGCCTCGTACTCGGCCACGACAGCGCGGATCGCAGCACGCAGCACCTCTGGCATACCAGCGGTCTGGTCCGCCGTCACCGCCTCGGGATCACCGGGGGTCGCGTACTTCTTCCCGAGGTGGTTCACATCGCCGGTGCGGGTCTCCTGCGAGTCGTGCCACACCGCCAGATGGGCGGCCCGCGCGGCGTCCGCGCCCTCCAGGGTCGCGATGACCGAGGCGATGACGGACGTACGCCACGCGTGCTCGGCGACGCTCTCGGGGTCACGGACGCCGGCCATCCACCAGCCCGTTCGGCGAGCGGACTTCAAGGTGCCCGCCTCCCACAGGAAGTGGGCCACGTCCGCCAGATCCTGATCACCCACAGATATTCCCTTTCACGCCTCTGAGAGGTGGATTGCGTAACGGATGCCCTCCAGCTCCCGCCGAGCACGCGGCGAAAGCTGGGAGTCATCCAACATCACCGGCAGGCGTTCGCGCAGGATCTGCCCGGCCGCCGACGGTGCGCGCAACAGGCGCGGGCGCGCGGCGAGCAGCGTCCAGAGGGTATGGACGTTGAGGTCGAAGAAGCCGTGCCGAATCGCGAGACCGCGGACCAGGTGCGCCATCAGCCGGTCACCGTGCCAAGGTCCCGCCGCCTCACCGATGAAGTCGTCCGACAGCTGGACATGTGAGGACTCACCCACCCAGTACGCCCAGTAGTTCAGGTTCGCCGCCTCGGCCCGGTCGTTGTCGCCCAGCGTGCCGATGAAATGGATCATTCGGTCCCGGTCGCCCTGGCGCGCGGCCACTGCGGCGACGGAGCGGGAGTTGAGCCACTGCGTCAGCCAGTCGTCCGGCCGCTCGCTCTCCTGCTGGTGTGCCAGCCACTCGGAGGTGTCGGCGCGCTGATCGAACCCAGCAAGGTAGAGGGCCTGTCGGCGCAGCAGAAAGTCCCGGCCCTCCCGGGTCTGCTCGGCCGTCTCCCGCATACGGCTGAAGAAGCGGCGCCGGTCGACCGCGGGAAGCTCCGGTGCCGGGGGAACCGGGCCGCGGCGCGGGCGAGGGGGCACCGGGAGGTCGCGCACGGGACCGGGTGGGATGCCGTTGAGGGGCCAGGTCAGTACCTCTACGAGGTCGCGCTGTACGACCCATGCCCCGAGCGGGTTGGGGCCTGTGGGCGCTTCGTCCTCCAGCACACTGGACAGCAGCACATCGGCTTCCATCGCGCGTTCGAGGACCGCGAGCAAGGCGGGCGCCGTGCCCATCTCCAGGAGCCGATGGCGATGTGCGAGCGTCTGGCCCACCTGCAGGGAAGTCAGGGGCCGACGTCCTGTCTCCCAGCCGGCGACCGTGTCCGGAGCCACCTCGAACAGCTCGGCAAGGCTGTCCTGCGTATGCCCCGACTGCTCACGCACGACCCGGAAGACATAGCCCGAGATGACGCCCGCGCGTCCCCTCCCACGCGTTCCCTGACCACCGGTCGGGGTTTCACTCGCCTGCTGCCTCATGGCGTCCCCTCAACCCGTCCGCGGCGGGCCCGTACCCGTACTCGCAGTCACTACAAGAGGTTGTCGCGGCTACCTAATGTCATCAGTGACAGCAGGCAAGGCAGCGTAGTGGGGCTGATGCCCCCATGACCACCCTTGGTCATGGGACCCGAGCACGCTCGGGTACCTCTCGATGCCATTCACATCAGCGAGGGGCCAATGGACAGCACGGAAGGCCGGATCTCAGGGCTCATCCCCGTGGGGGGCACATGGACGGTCCGGGTCATCGAGGACCACGGTCGTCACCGGCTCCGATCCGGTGACCTGACGGAGAGGGAGACCTGGCGCGACAGCCGTGACCGCGCGGAGGCGGCGACCCGCGCCATGCAGGGCGCACTCTCAGGGCTCGGCGTCCCTGAGAGAACCTGGCGCCAAGTCGCCCCGGTCGTGACACGAGGCGGTGGCGCGTTTGTCTCCCTCGGAGCGCCCAGTGCGGAGGTCACGGAGCGGATTGCCGAGGCTCTCCGCCGTGCGGCGCCCCGCCCGGCGGTTCCGAGCGACCGTACGCCCGTACGCGAGCCCCGACAGGCTGCGGCAACTCCGGCCCAGGAGCCGTCCTGATGGACATGGAGACCTACCGCGGTGCCCGCGCGGTGGCCGACACCGCGGCCCGCGCCCTCCAGGACGCCCTCGCCGGCGCCGACGTGCCCGAGCGGGTGTGGCGATCGATCGAGCCCACCGTCACCCGCCAGGGCGGCGCGTTCGTCGACATCGGCCTGATCCCCGCCGGCGCGGCCCTGCTCCTCGCCGAGGCACTGCGCCGGCCGGCGGCGCGGCTGCGGTGGCTGGACACCGGCACCGGCGCCATGATCCCCGTGCCGGTCGCACCACCCGAGGGACCGTTGTGAACGGTCCGCCCCGCCGCCCGGGCCGTCCGCGCACCCACCGGCCGCCCGACGACTTCGGCGCCTGGGTCGTCGCCGCCATCTGCGTGATCTCCCTGCTCGGCCACGGATGGGAGGTCGCGGACCGCCTCCGCGCCGACGACCGCCGGTCCACCCCCGCACCAGCCCCGGACGACACCCGCCACACGACCGAGTGAACCCCTGCCCTCAGGCGCCCGCCGCTCGATAGCCTGCCCGGGCGATGACCTCCTTTGCCGACGAAGCCCGCGACAGGGTGGCCCACCTCCTCCGCATGGCCCGCACCGACGACGACCGCGCACGGGCCCGGATCATCACCTACGCCGAGGCGACACCGGACCCGCCGCTCATGGGCCCCCAGGGAATCCACACCTCGGGGTGCCCCCGGTGCGCCGGCACGATGTGGCTCCAGCGAGAGCTGCACGTCTGCTCGTCCTGCGGACACATGGAGGACGCGTGATCGGCCCCCGCCCGTGCCGGGCCGCCGGGGCTGCCCGGACATCCCGAACGGCGGCTGCGGGAACGCGGCATATCGCACACCACTCCAGCCCCGGGTGCGGAACGGGCTGAGCAGCCGACCCGCTGACCGCGAGGGCCCGGCGGGCGGAGAGGCCATCGGCCCAGGTCCTGCGGGCGACCCCAAAGAGCGCAACCCCGGGCCAGACGGAGTCTGACCCGGGGTTGATCGGTAGGCCGTGTGGACTCGAACCCACAGCCAACGGAGTAAAAGACCTGGCGATCTTGTACTGATCGGGGTTTTCCGTTCAGTGCCCGGCCCCATTAGCCCAGTCAGTAGGGCCACCGATGCCATCCGATCCAGCTCCGAGTGCCCTGTGCTGGCGCATCCGCTCACGCATGCAGCAACCCCTGCTGACACCACCGAGGAAGAACCGATCACGGTCCGGAAACACCACCCGCAGGTGGCCACCAAGCCCGACACCATAGCGGGATGACCAGATATACCAGGGCCACGGTCCCCGCTGTGCTTCTCCTCACTCTTGTCACCGGATGCGGTTCCGCTTCCGATCCCGACAAGCCTGCCGCCGCTGCCAGCACGCCAGCAAAGGCCGCAACCTCAGCGCCCGAGCCGGAGCCCACTGAAGAACCGACCGAGGATCCCATAGCAGAACCGACCCGAAGCATCGGGCAAGCATGGGAGTACGAAGGGACCATCGCTGACGAGGCAGTCGAGGGCTCCGAAGCCGTCCTCGGATATACCCAAGGTGTCAAATCGATCGTGAGCGCAGACGAGGACGCAGGCACCACTGGCTACGAGTGGGCTGCCGTCGAACTGAAGTCGTGCAGCGTGAAGGGGTCCTTCTACGCCACCACGATGAACTGGACGCTGTCCTATGAAGACGGCAGCCGAATCGAGCCGTCGAGTACCACTTACGACGACTTCCCCAAGCCGGAGTACGCGGTGGAAACAAAGCTGACCGCAGGCAAGTGCGTAAAGGGGAAGGTCGTATTCGCAGTGCCTGCGAAAGACCGGCCCGCGACGATCGTGTACGCACCAGCCTCCGTTGAGATACCGCTGGAGTGGACCGTTCCCGCGAAGTAGCAAGCCGAAGTAGCCGCAGCAGTTACGGCGGCGCCCTCCTCAACGTCACGGCCTGCACGATCGTCACTTGGTCAAGGCCCACGTTGGCCCGTCGGAGTTATCGAGCCAGACGCACTGTTCGCCGGGTCTGATGGTGATGCCATAACGATCGGGCCCCGGGCAGTCGGCGATCAGGTAGGTCCGGTGGGCGTCTTCAAGGGCGGTCCAGAGGGGACGGGAGCCAGTCTCGGCGGCCGTGGTGTCGGGGTGAAGTTGGGCAATCGAGCCGTCAGGGTGCCAGACCCGGGCTCCCGTGATCTCACCGTTCTCGCCCAGGTCGTACTGCCAGGTGAGGCCGGGGACGGCGACGCCGGCGAGAAAGCGGAAGTGGTTGTCGGCGATGGCCTCGGCGGGGAGGGTGGACGGGCGGCCGGGGCCGGTGGGCAACGGCGGTCGGCGGGTCGGGACGCCGTCGGTCAGGGTGTGGCGCAGGGGCATGAAGAAAGCGCCGTGGGGGAGGAAGCGACCCGTGGCCGTGCCCGGGCCCGTGGGGTGGATGCGGGCGAGGGCGTTGCCGAGGGGGGCGAGGAGGAAGCCGTCGTCCGTGAGCTGCTGGAGCAGAGCCGGGGGGACAGAGGACAGGCCGCAGGTGACGATGATGCGGTCGTAGGGGGCACGGTCGGGGGCGCCGAGGGAGCCGTCGCCGGTGATCACGGTCGGGTGGTACCCGGCGGCGGCCAGGCGTTCGCGGGCGGGGCCGGTGATGTCCTCGGCGATGTCGACGGTGGTGAGGTGATCGTCGCCGAGGCGGTGGGCGAGAAGGGCGGCGTTGTAGCCGGTGCCGGCGCCGATCTCCAGCACGCTCATCCCGTCCGTCACGGCGAGCGCTTCGAGCATGGTGGCCATGAGGGACGGCTGCGAGCTGGACGAGGTCGCGGCCCCGTCCGTGCGGTGGGTGACGAGGCTGCGGTCCTCGTGGACGGCGGTGAACCATCGTTCGTCGCCGGAGACTCGGTCCCCGGAGGGTGCGTAGAAGTACGGGACGAAGACGTGCCGGGGGACGTCTTCAAAGGCCCGGCGCCATTGCGGGTCGGTGAGGTCGCCCGCGTCTGCGAGGGTCTGGGCGAGGGTACGGCGGGCCTCGGTGGCGGCCTGATCCGTGAAAGCGCTGGTCATCGGCGGGTGGAGCCTTTCTGGAGAAGATCGGCGATGGCGTGGGTGATCGATTCGCGGGTGGGTTCGATCCAGGCCCACTGGCCTCCCGCGTTGACGTCGACCAGGTAATGCGCGCCCTGGCCGTCCACGATGAAGTCGAGGGCGGCGAAGACCAGGCCGAGGCGGCGCATCATCTCGCGTACCGCGTCCACGATCGAGGCGGGCAGGTCAATGGCAGTGTGGGTGAAGGCGTCGGAGTCCTGGCGCCAGTCCGGGCCGGTGTGCCCGGCCGGAGCGTGGATCGCGGCGGCGAACAGCCGTCCGGCGACGACCGCGACGCGGACCTCGTACGCCCGGTCGGTGATCTCCCGCTGAAAAAGGTGCGCGGTCAGTGCGATCCGGGGGTCGCGCCACTGCTCTTCGGGGACACGGCGGGTGTAGAGCTGGCCCCGGGTGCCGCCCTCGGTGTGGACGATCCCGCCCAGCACCTTGGTCACGATCCGCCCGCCGCAGCGCCGGGCGAACGGCGGCACGGCGTTCGGATCGTTGGTGATCAGGGTCTCGGGCACTTGGAGCCCGCTGGCGACGGCGGCGGCCAAGTGGACGGGCTTGGTGCAGTCGACGTTCGCCTGAGGTCGGTTCACCCACAGCGCCCCTGGCAGCGAGCCGAGGACAGTAACCGCCCGCTTGGCCTGCCCGATCGCGAAGCGGCGCTCCGGACCGCTCATCGACTCCGGCAGCTCGTGAACGGTGGGCTTGCGCCACCACACCGCCCGCAGCTCCGATAAGTCGATGCCCCGGGCGTCATCGCGCAGGGTACCGGTCCACCGGCCGTGAGCCCCCAGCTCCGTACGGAGAGTGGTGCGGGTGGGGAAGTCGGCGAGGTCGGTCCGCCAGAACGGGACCCGTCGCTCGTTCAGCTCCCGCAGGACGAAATCCGCGGTGGGGTCCAGAGCGTGGGTGACGACGAGCACGCGCGGCGGGAGTCCGCCGCGCGTGCTCTGGCTGGCGCGGAACGTCATCAGTCGTCGTACTCGTCGTCGTTCTGATCCGTGTCGACGGCGATGGCGTCCTTGCCGTCCGACTCGGTGTTGCAGGACGTCTTGCTCATGGTGGGGTGGGCGCCGGCCGGGAGGCCGTCGACCAGGGAGAGCTGGGTGCCCGGGTCCACGGTCAGTACCGGACGGTGGCCGGTGACCGGAACCGGGTTGGTCAGGCTGTCCAGCCCGAACGGCCGCGTCTCGGCAGGTCCGGCCGACTCAGCGGCGATTTCGTGGGACAGGGACGGAACACGTTCCAGCAGGAGCGACATGAAGGGTTCCCCTTTCGTCGTAGTGGTGCTCGGGCGGTTCCCCTGGCCATGGGCCAGGGGTGTGCGCCGCGGACAAAGGTCCAGCAGGTGGGTCTGTCCCCTGCCCGGGGCAGTCTCAGGAAGTGGCGGACGGCTCCGAGTCCGGCCCGATGTCGGCGGCGAAGACCGGCGTGGGCTTCATAGGCGAAGCCGCGTCAATCACCTGCGGGGTGAGGACGAGGAAGGGCGGTACGACACCGATGACGCCGAGTAACAGGGTGGCGAGACCAGGGCGCGAGGGGCGGTCGGCGGCATGCCTGCCGCTCATCGCGCGCCGCCCAGGGAGAGGACCACCGTCCGCTCCTCGGCTGTCCAGCGGGTGGGGTCACCGTGGCGGCTGCGAAACGCCCGCACGGCCTCGGAGGGCCGTACCCGGTCGTCGGTACGGGGCCCAGACGCCCGGGGGCTCTCGTGTGCGGCGTCCGCGCAGGGGGGTCGGGACACCGGCTTCACCTCTTCCCTGGGTGGCGGGTGGCTGACCACTCCAGGTAACCGCCCCATCCCACCAGGCGACCAGGAAGCCCGACGGGCCACAGAGCGGCCATTGAGCGGCCACTTCGAACAGACGCACCGAACACCCGTAACGCCGGGTATGAGTCGATCAGTTGGGCGCTACGTTGGAGAGGCCGAGCGCAAGGGGACACGGTGAGGACCAACGACAGGCTGCGGGCGGCACGGCTCGACCGTGGGTGGCTGTCCCAGGAGAAGGCGGCCGAGGAGATCAGCACGGCGGGCCGGCTCGCGCTCGGCGACCCGTACTTCACCGTCAGCGTGCGCACCTACCGGCGCTGGGAGTCCGACCGACCCGGCTGGCCCCGGCCCGACACCGCCGCCGCCCTGCGCGCGGCCTTCGGCCTCGGCCCCGAACACCTCGGCTTCACTCCCCCGCCGGGACACCCCACCCGTCTGCGCCACGCGGAGGAGGGATCTTCCATGGAACGCCGCAGCTTCCTGGCCGCCGGTTCGGTGGCAGCGCTCGGCATGGTGGGCCCCGCCGACCTCAGGCCCCGGGACATCGACCCGGCCCTGGTCGGCTACTTCTACCAGCAGCTCGGCGGCCACTACGCCGCCGACATGATGCTCGGCCCCCGCGACCTCATCGGAACCGTCACCGAGCAGTACCGGCTGATCAGCGACCTCACCCGGGCCGCCGGCGGCACCGTACGGGAAGAGCTGATCCAGGTGGGGGTCACCTACGCCGCGCTGGCCGGATGGCTCCACCAGGACGCCGGACTGTGGGACTCCACCGCGTACTGGCACGGCATCGCCCAGATGGACGCCCAAATGCTCGGGAACGCCGATCTGACCGCGTACATCCTCTCCAACATGGCCCGCCTCCGGTCCGACCTGGGCGACGGCCGGGCCGCCGTAGATCTCTGCGGACAAGGGCTGAGCGAGCGACACCGGCTCTCCCCCCGCATCCGGGTCAATCTCATGCACCAGCAGGCGCACGGCCACTCGCTGCTCGGCGAACGGACCGCCGTGGACCGGCTCCTGGACGAGGCGTCGGCGGTAGTCGACGCAGCAGATCCGGCTGTGCCCTGGGGCGGGGTCCACCACAACGCGTACTTCTTCGAGGTCCAGCGCGCCACCTGCTACGGACGGATGGGGCTGCACGAGGAGGCCCTGTGCATCTGGGACCGGATCAACGCCGACATGCCCCCGGCCGCCCGCCGCGACACCGGCGTCTATCTCGCCCGCCAGGCCGCCGCGTACGCCGCCACCGGAGAGCCCGAGCACGCCGTCACCCTGGCCGCCGAATCGGCCGGGATCGCCGCCCAGACACGCTCCGCCCGCCACCGCAAGGAACTGGACACCCTCCGCGAGAGCATGAGCCGCTGGCGGAACGATCCCATCGGCGGGCGCCTCGTCCAGGCCCTCAAGCCACTCGCCGATGGAAACCCTTGAGCAAAGGAGCGGCCCCATGGCTGCCGTCCCCCTGTCGGACACCGAACTCTCCCGGAGCCTCGCCGATCTCCCCGGCTGGAGCGTCCGGGACGGGAAACTCACCGCGACCTTCGAAGCCGACCGCGCCGCCGTCCCCGCTCTCTACACCGCCGTCGCCGCCGCCGAGGACGAGGCCCATCACCACGCCGAGATCACCATCCTCCACGGGACGATCGGCTTCGCCCTCAGCACCCACGACGCCGGGGACGCGATCACCGCCCTCGACACCGCCATGGCGACCCGCGTCACCGCACTGGCCGGCGAGCACGGAGCCCGCCCGGCGGACGGCTGGACGGGCGGGTTCACCGCGTCCTGGCACCGTCGGTCCGGGGCGGGAGCCGCTGACGCGCATGGTCTGCCTGCGGGTGCGCTGCTGCGGTCGGGCAGTCGGCCCGCAGGTGCTCGCTGATCCGGCGGGCGGGCCGGCGCAGGGGGTAGGCGCACCCGCTCTGACCGGACACGGGAGCGCGTGAACCGCCGAAGGCCCTGGCTGCCCCGTGACCTCCCGGCAAAGCCCTCTGCGGGCCGGCGCACGAGCGGGACGGCCACCGTGGCAGGCCATAGCGGGGCTTCGGGAAACCAAGGCGGTGGGAGATCTGACCGCTCGCAGGCCATGCGGAGCTGTCCCCCGTCCCCGCCGGGACGCGCGTACGGGCCCGTCCGCTCACGCACGAGCCCTCCAACGCCGAAGTGCCCCACCCGGCCAAAGCCGGATGGGGCACTTCTTCGCAGGTCACGGGCTTGCACCCGGCCCCGCTCTCGGTAGGCCGTGTGGGACTCGAACCCACAACCAACGGATTAAAAGTCCGCTGCTCTGCCAATTGAGCTAACGGCCCTCGCCGATTCATCCCCGACCATAGCTTCCTCCGCCCCCTGCGCCGATCGGGTACCCGATCACGGAGCGGCGAAGTGGGGTGCCGGTGCTGTCAGGTCGGCGCACAGCGGGACGAAGCGACCACAGCAACGGGCCTCCGGGGGAGGCGTGTTGCCGGTGATGGTGGCGGGAGGGAAAAGGCGCGGGGCCCGTATCCCGGTCGGGATACGGGCCCCGCAGGGGTCAATCAGCCGTTGCGCTTCCAGCGGGGCTTGTCGTCACGGCGGCCGAAGGAGCCGGTGTTCGTGCCGGTGCTGCCGCCGCGGTGGTCGTCACGGCGGGCGTACGGGCGGTCGGCGGAGCCGGCGCGGTAACCGCTGGAGGGGCGGTCGTCGCGGCGGTCGCGGTTGAACGGGCGGTCACTGCCGCGGTGGCCGCCGGAGGGGCGGTCGTCGCGGCGGAAGCCGCCGGAGGACGGGCGCTCGTCACGACGGTCGTCACGGCGGAAACCACCCGACGGACGGTCGTCCCGGCGGAAACCGCCCGACGCGGGGCGCTCGTCACGACGCTCGTCACGACGGAAACCACCCGACGGACGGTCGTCACGGCGGTCGAAGGAACGGCCGCCCCGGTCGTCACGGCGGTCGTCGCGACGGTCGTCACGGCGGTCGTCACGGCGGAAACCACCCGAGGGGCGGTCGTCCCGGCGGAAGCCGCCGGAGGACGGACGCTCGTCGCGGCGGTCGAACGAACGGCCACCGCCGCGGCGGTCGAAGTTCCCCCGGTCGTCACGGCGCTCGGTCGCCTGCTCGGGCACGGCGGCGGCAGCGGCCACCGCCGCCTCCAGCTCGGCCTCAGCGGCCTCGGCCGCCTCGGCGACCGCCGTCTCCGGGTCCTCGCCGCGCTCACGGGCGGCGCGCGCCACCAGGCGTACGGCCTCCTCGCGCAGCTCCGTCGCGCGGCGCTGCACCCGCTCCAGCTGCTTGGTCAGGTCGGCGACCTCGCGCTCGGCCTGCTTGGCGGCGTTGTTCGCGGAGTCGGCCTGGACCTCGGTGAGCGACCGCGCACCGGTGATCTCGGCGACCTCCGGGTCGAAGGCGCCCGCTCCGCCGACGATGTGGCGCGAGGCGTCGACGCCCGCGTCCTCCATCAGACGGAAGATCTGGCGGCGCTGGTGCGGCAGCGACAGGGAGACGACCACACCGGACTTGCCGGCGCGGGCGGTACGCCCCGAACGGTGCAGGTAGTCCTTGTGGTCCCCGGCCGGGTCCACATTGAGCACCAGGTCGATGCCGTCGACGTGGATGCCGCGGGCGGCGACGTCGGTGGCGACGAGCGCGTTGACGTAACCGTCCTTGAAGTCGGCCAGCGTCCGGGTGCGCGCGCCCTGGGTCATGCCGCCGTGCAGCGCGTCGGCCTTCACGCCCGCCTCGCGGAGCTGCTCGGCGATGCGGTCCGCGCCCAGCTGGGTGCGGACGAAGATGATCGTGCGGCCCTTGCGGGCGGCGATCGCGGCCGTGACCGGCGCCTTGTCCTTCGGCTTCACGACGAGGACGTGGTGGGTCATGGTCGTGACATTGCCCTGGGCGCTGTCGACCTCGTGCGTGACCGGGTTCGAGAGGTAGCGCTTGACCAGCGTGCTGATCTCGTTCTCCATCGTGGCGGAGAACAGCATGCGCTGGCCGCCGGACGGAACCTGGTCGAGCAGCTCGGTGACCTCGGGCAGGAAGCCCAGGTCGGACATCTGGTCGGCCTCGTCCAGGATCGTGACCTGGACCTGCTCCAGGGAGCAGGCGCCGCGGTTGATGATGTCGCGCAGCCGGCCCGGGGTGGCGACGAGGATGTCGACACCGCGCTCCAGCGCGTAGATCTGGTTGCCCATGGACGTACCGCCGCAGACGACCTTCATCTTCAGGCCGAGGACGTCGCCGTACGGCTGGAGCGCGTCCGCGACCTGCATGGCCAGCTCACGGGTCGGGGTGAGGATGACACCGCGCGGCTTCTTCTTCTCGGTGTGGCCGCCGGAGAGCGTCGCCAGCAGCGGGAGGCCGAAGGAGAGGGTCTTGCCGGAGCCGGTGCGGCCGCGGCCGAGGATGTCCTTGCCGGCCAGGGCGTCCGGGATGGTCGCGGCCTGGATCGGGAAGGGGGCGGTCACGCCGTTCTGCGCGAGCTTGCGCACCACACCGTCGGGCAGACCGAGAGTGGCGAAGGTGACCGTCGGCTCGGCGTCCTCGTCGGACTCGACAACGGCGTCGGCGTCGGCGTCGACATCGGCGGAGCCGTTGGCCGAGTCGTCGGCCGCGGCGGAGTCGTCAGCGGTGGTCTCAGCGGCCTCGGGGGCCTCGGAGACCGCGACGGCCTCGGCGGGGACGGGCTCGGCCACAGCCTCGGGAGCCTCGACGACCGCCTCGACGGCCTCGTCGTTCTCGGGCATGACGGCGTGATCAGTACTGAAAGTGGACATGCGAAATGCGAAACCTTCCGGAGTCTCGGCACGCGCCCAAACTCCGTGATTTCGCAATTCGACCGCCTCTATGCGGTCAGCCACGGCTAGGGAGAGTACGCGCCACACGGCGCGCTTCTTTTTCGGCGCCGGGCAATGGGATCAAACGATCTACCACCATACGCACTCTCCCCCACCCAAGGCAAACCCCGTCCGAGTGACCCCCGGCACACCCCCTACACCGGACCCAGCTGCGGGGACGCCAGCGGCTCCCCCCGCATCCCCCCGCCATCCGCCTCGGCCGTCCGCAGCGCCCCCGCGTGGACCTCCGGCGCGGAGGAGGCCGACGGCGGCTCGGTCGGGGTGTCCGACTGCGGCGGGGGGCTCTCCTGCGGCGGCTCCGGACTCGGCTCCTCCGCCGGCGGGGAGGACGGCTGGGCGGAGGGCGAGGGCGCGTCCCTGGTCGGCTCGGGCGTGGCCGCGGGCGGCTTGGGGCGCTTCGTCCCGGAGGTCGGTTCCGGGGTCGCCGCGTCCGCTGCCGGCCGGCCGGCACCGCTCGCCGGGGAACCGGAGCCGGAGCCCGGCCCGGAGCCGGTCCCGCCGCTCTTCCGCTCGCCGGACCGGCCGGCCTCCGCGCCCGTGGCGTGCCGGCCGCCCGCGTGCCCGCCGCTGGGGCCGGTGTGCCCGCCGTCCGGATCGGCCACCGTGCCGCGCCGGCCTCCGGACGCGGTGGGTGCGGGCTCGCCGCTCTTGTCGTCGCTCACGCTCATACAGCCGGCCGAGGCCGCGAACGCCAGCGAGGCGGCGAATGCGACAGCGATACGGCCAGGGGCGGACACATGGCGCACGAGGGCACCTCCGGGAGGTCGGCGCAGGGGACAGGGACGGCTGCCCTGCCCAACTCCCGGCGCCCCGCGAGGGACACGCCCCGTTGCCTGACAAGTACACGACCCGGACCGGCGCTATCCCCGGGCGAGCACGACCCCCAGCCAGAGCGCCCCGACCCCCACCAGCACCGACACCGCGACATTCGCCGCGGCGAGCCCCCGGTGACCGGTCTCGGCCAGCCGGAGCGTCTCGTAGGAGAAGGCCGAGTACGTGGTGAGCGCGCCGGAGAGTCCCGTACCGAGCAGGGCGTACGCGGACGAGGAGACCGCGGCCCCGGCGAGCACGCCCAGCAGCAGGCTCCCGGCCGCGTTGACGCAGAGTGTCCCCCAGGGGAACAGCGAGCCATGGCGGCGCTGCACGGCCCGGTCGGTCAGATAGCGCAGGGGAGCGCCGACGGCCGCGCCCAGCGCCACCAGGAACCAGGTCACCGGGGGTCCCCAGCGGCCCTGGCGCGGGCGGTGACCGCCCGGGTCGAGGAGGCCGCGGCCCAGACGGCGACCGCGCAGAGCACGACCGTCCCGCCCGCGTACAGCGGCGCGAGCCACAGTTCGCCGCGCTCCACCAGATCGCGGAAGTCCAGGGCGTACGCCGAGAAGGTGGTGAACCCGCCGAGCAGCCCCACTCCGGCGAACGGCCGCGCCAGCGGGTGCGCGCTCCGGCCGCCCTCGGCCACCAGCACCATCAGGACGCCGATCAGCGCGGAACCGAGGGTGTTGATCCCGAGAGTGGCGAAGGGGAAGCCGCCATCGGCGGGCCAGGCCCGGGAGATCGCGTACCGCGCGAGGGCCCCGGCCGCGCCGCCCAGCGCGATCGCCGCGAGCACCGGCGGGAGGCGGCCCGCCAGGGCCTCCGTCCGCTGGGCGGGGACCCGGAGATCCACATCCGGGTCGACGGGGGCCTCGGAGCCCTCCCGGCTCACCCGTACCCGAGCGCGTGCAGGCGCTCGTCGTCGATCCCGAAGTGGTGGGCGATCTCGTGGACCACGGTGATCTCCGTCTCCTCGACCACCTTCTCGCGGGTCTCGCACATCCGCAGCGTCGGCCCCCGGTAGATCGTGATCCGGTCCGGCAGCACCCCCGCGTACCACTCGCCCCGGTCGGTGAGCGGGGTGCCCTCGTACAGACCGAGCAGCTCGGGGTCGTCGGCCGGCGGCTCGTCCTCGACGAAGACGGCGACATTGTCCATCAGCCGTGTCAGCTCCGGCGGAATCCGGTCCAGCGACTCGGCGACCAGTTCCTCGAACTCCTCGCGCGTCATCTCCAGCACCCGGCCATTGTCACGTACGCGGCGCGTTCCGGTCGCCCCGGGCGGGCGGGTGGTTTCCCGCCGCACGACAACCGCGTGCCCGGCCGCGCGGAAGCGGTACGGAAGGGTACGGGGGCGGTACGGCTCCGGGGCGGGGGCCGCGCGGCCGGCGCCCCGGAGCCGCATGGCGCGCGAGCGCGATGGGCATACGGGCCCAATGGGACGCGCACGTGAGGCCCCGGACCCGGCACCGCCCCCGGAGCGGGCACCGCGGGCCCCACTGGCCCGGCTTCCGCGGCACCACCGCTCCCGGCACCCCCACCACCTCCCCGGCACCCCCGCGCACGCCCCGCGCCCCTGGGCGCGGGCGCTCGGTCTGGTCGCCGTCGTGGTGGCCGGGGCCTGGCTCGGGCTGCTGGTCGTGGGCAGCGTGCACACATCCATCGGGCCCATGGACACCCATATGACCCTGCGCCCGGACCTCTCCGGCGGGACGAAGATCAATGTCTCTCCGCTGGGCGCGCTCGAACTCGACTCCCACACCGCTCCCGTCCGTCTCGACGTGGACATCGACCAACTGGACCCGGTGCGCTCCCGGGCCCTGGTCGAACACCCCGAACGGCTCGCCGGGCTGGGCGACGAGGTCGCCCGCGATGTCGCCGGCGGCACCGCCGAACTGGCCGTGCGCTCCTGTGCCGCCGTGGTGCTCGGGGCCACCGCGCTCGGCCTCGCCGTCTACCGCCGCCCGCGCAGGGCACTGGCCGCCGGCGGGCTCGCCCTGGCGCTGCTCGCCGCCTCCGGGGCGAGCGCCCTGGTCACCTGGAACCCGAAGTCCGTACTGGAGCCCCGGTTCTCCGGGCTGCTCGCCGGGGCGCCCTCGCTCGTCGGCGACGCGCGGTCGATCGTGACCGATTTCGACGTCTACCAGAAGGAGTTGGCGCGGCTGGTCACCAATGTGACCAAGCTGTACGACGCCACCTCCAGCCTGCCGACGTTCCAGCCCAACCCGCTCACCATGCGGGTGCTCCATGTCTCGGACATCCATCTCAACCCGGCGTCCTGGCATGTCATCGGCTCGCTGGTGGAGCAGTACGGCATCGACGTGATCATCGACTCCGGCGACACCATGGACCACGGCTACCCCGCCGAGAACCGCTTCCTCGACCCGGTCGCCGACCTGGGCGCGCCCTATGTGTGGGTGCGCGGCAATCACGACTCCCGGGCCACCCAGGCGTATCTGAAGCGGCTGAGGAACTCTCATGTGCTGGACGGCGGCGAGGCGGTCACCGTCGCCGGGCTGCGGATCGCGGGTCACGGAGATCCGCAGTACACCCCCGACCGCTCGGTGCGGGCCGAGGGCGACCCGGCCGAGCGGATGATGGGCATCCGGTTCGCCTCCGCCCTGCGCGACGAGACCCGGGCCGGGACCCCGGCCGACATCGCGGTGGTCCACAACCCGGTCGCCGCCCGGGAGACCGACGGGACGGTTCCGCTGGTGCTGGCCGGCCATCTCCACCGGCGGGTCGACGAGGTCATGGAGCACGGCACCCGGCTGAAGGTCGAGGGCTCGACGGGCGGCGGCGGTCTGCGGGCGCTCCAGAACGACAAGCCGGAGAAGGTGCGGGCCTCGGTGCTCTATCTGGACCGGGAGACCCGGCGGCTCCAGGCGTGGGACGAGATCACCCTGGGGGGCCTCGGGCTGACGACGGCCGAGGTGGCCCGCCATCTCCCGGCGGAGGCCACCACCGACGGGCGGGAGCACGGACCCGGGGGGCGGGAGCACGGACCCGGTGGGCCGGGGCCCGGGCCGTCGGCGCAGCGCTCGGCGGGGGCCTCCCCGGGCCGTCCGTAAAGCGTTTTGGCGATACCTCCCGCCATCCCATATGCTTCTCACGTCCCCGACGCGCTGCGAAGCGCCCAGGCGGGCCCTTAGCCCTCATCGTCTAGTGGCCCAGGACGCCGCCCTTTCAAGGCGGTAGCACGGGTTCGAATCCCGTTGGGGGCACGCAACACATGTGCGAGACTTGTGCTCGCACATAGCTTGGTCCTGTGGAGCAGTTTGGAGTGCTCGCCACCCTGTCAAGGTGGAGGCCGCGGGTTCAAATCCCGTCAGGACCGCTGCGGCTCGTCAGAGCCGCGTGGCTGGGTAGCTCAGTTGGTACGAGCGTCCGCCTGAAAAGCGGAAGGTCGCCGGTTCGACCCCGGCCCCAGCCACCGCAGCCCTTTCGGGCAGACAGCTCCACCGAGGAATCGGTGGAGCTGTTGTCGTTCCGGGCCACGGCTGGGACCGTCGGAACCGGACCGGACCGACACCCGGACCGGACCACATCGGAACCGGACCGGGCCGACAAACGGACCGGACCCGAGAGCGCCGGCCCACACCACCTCGGGGTGACCCCGTGCGAACCGTCCATCAGCTCACCCCCTCCCCACCGCCCGGCCAGGCCCCCCGCCCCGGCGGCCGGGTCTGGTACGCGTCCTACGGGTCCAACACGGATACGGAACGGCTGCGGTACTACCTCGTCGGCGGCAGGCCGCCGGGGTCGGCCAGGACCCACCCCGGGTGCCGGGACCGCGCCGATCCGGTGCGGTCCGTACCGGTCGAGCTGCCCGGGGCGCTGTACTTCGCGACCGAGTCACCCGTCTGGACCGGTGGCCGGGCGTTCTACGACCCCGGGGGCGGCGGCCGGGTCTGGGCGCGGGCCCATCTCGTCACCGCCGGGCAGTTCTCCGACATCGCCGCCCAGGAGATGTACCGCGCCCCGGGGACGGATCTGGACCTCGGGCCGGCGGTCACCGGCGGCCGGGACTCCCTCGGGCCCGGGCGGTACGAGACGCTGGTCTGCCCCGGCTTCCTGGCCGGCCTGCCCGTGCTGACCTTCACCGCGCCCTGGGGCCGGGACGATGTGGAGTGGGTGGCTCCGGCCGGTGGCTATCTGCGGTGGCTCGCCTCCGGGCTGCTCTCGGCCGGGGCCTGGCGGGCCCCGGCCGTCGCCCGGTATCTGTCGCGGGCCCCGGGAGCCGCCGGCCACTGGTCGCCCGGGGAGATCGCCCGGCTCCTGGAGGACGGGTCCTGACCGGGAGGGTCAGACGTCCTCCTCCGGCGTCCGGTGCGGCGCCACCTCGGTGCGTGCGCCCCGGTGCCGCAGGCCCCGCACCGCCGGTACCAGCGCCACCACGGCCACCACACCGATCAGCAGCGCCCAGTCCGGGACCGCCTCGCCCACCGAGCCCGCCCACTGCTCGGCCGCGAAGGAGTCGTCCACCGAGAGCAGGCCGGGCAGGGCCGTCGTGCCGTCGAAGACGAGGAAGACCGTGCCGAGGACGATGAAGAACACGCCCGAGAGGAGCGAGGTGGTGTGCAGCCGCAGCCGCCCCAGGGTGAGCGGCCGGCCCCGCAGCCAGTGGCGGCGGCCCAGGTCGAAGCGGTCCCAGAGCAGGGCGAGCGCGAAGAGCGGCACGGCCATGCCCAGGGCGTACACCGCCAGGAGCAGCCCGCCGTAGACCGGGCTGCCGCTGACCGCCGACACCGTCAGGACGCTGCCGAGGATCGGGCCCGCGCAGAAGCCCGCGAGCCCGTAGACCAGACCGAGGGCGTAGACGGGGGCGGCCGTGGTCGGGCGGATGCGGCCGGACAGCTCCGCCATCCGGCGGGAGGCGAAGCCCAGGCCGAGGAGCTGCGCCACTCCGAGCGCGATGATCGTCCAGCCGCCGACCGCGACCAGCAGATCACGGTTGCCGTGGAAGAACCGCCCGGCGTAGGAGCCGGCGACCCCGAGCGGGACCAGGGTGGTCGCCAGACCCGCGTAGAAGATCCCGGTACGGAGCAGCAGCCGGCCGGCCGAGTCGAGCGAGTACGCGAAGAAGGCGGGCAGCAGCAGGGCGCTGCACGGGCTGACCAGGGCGAGCAGCCCGCCGAGGAACGCGGCCAGATAGCCGATGTCCGTCATCGGCCCGCCTCTTGGGAAGCCCGGGGAGCCGTCTTCCGGGCGGTCTCGATGGCCTGGGTGAAGGCCTCCATGGGCTGGGCGCCGGCGATCGGGCGGCCGTTGACGAGGAAGGACGGCGTGGAGGTCGCCCCCAGTCCGTACGCCTCGTCCTGGTCCCTCTTGACGGACGCCTTCGCCTCGTCGCTGTCCAGGTCACGGGCGAAGCGGTCCGCGTCGGGGACACCGGCCCGCTCGGCCAGTTCCTTCACCCGGTCCTTGCCGAAGCCCTTCTCCTTCGCCCCGGCGGCGTACGCGGCGGAGTGGAACTGCCAGAACCTGCCCTGCTGCCCGGCGGCCCAGGCGCCCCGGGCGGCGTTCTCCGACTCCTCGCCGAAGATCGGGAAGTTCCGCCACTCGATGCGCAGCACACCGCTGTCGACATACTTCTCGATCAGCTCGGGCTCGGTGTCCCGGGCGAACTTCCCGCAGAAGCCGCACTTGAAGTCGGCGTACTCGACCATGACGACGGGGGCGTCCGCGCGGCCCACGGCGAGCGGGTCGCCGTCGTCGCGGCGGGCGAGCTTCGCCAGTTCGGCGTAGGCGTCGTCCTGCGGGTCGGCGGAGACCTCGGCGACGGCCGAGGAGTGGGCGGACGGGCCGTCGTCGGGCCGGGTGGCGCTGTAGGAGGCGAGGCCGAGGAGGAGGGCACCGGCGAGGACGGCGACGGAGATGACCACCGGCTTGAGGGCGGTCCGGCGGGCCTGGGCGGGGGTGACATAGGGCTTCGAGGCGGACTTCGAAGCGGACTTCGGAGAGGGCTTCGGAGAGGGCTTCGGAGAGGGCTTGCGCGGGGTGGCGGACATGAGAGTTCGGGACTCCTGAGGGAGGTCTGAGCAGGTCTGGGCAGGTCCGGGAAGGTCCGGGAGAAGGTCCGGGAAGACTGTGAGGGCCTGTGAGGGCCTGTGAGGGGAGCGGGGCCCGGCGCCGGCGCGACCGCGCGAAGGGCGGCCGGGCCCGGCCGCGCGGCTGTCACCCGCCCGCCGGAACAGCGCGGGGCGGGACGGGACGGGGACGGAAACGGACGCCGGACAGCGGCCCGGGGCGGAGGCGCGGCGGGGCGGCAGGGCGGGCATGCGGCGGCAGAGGCCGGGGCCGGAGCCGGAGCCGGGGCCGGGCCTAGACGCGCAGGATCGACAGACCCACCGGAGTGGGCGGATCGAGCGGCGGCGGGCCGCGGTGCGGAGCCACCCCGGGCGCCGCCGTCCCCACCGGGCCGGGCGTGCCATGGGTGTCGTACGGGACGGGCGCCGGCTCGTACGAGGGCCCGCCGCGCGGCGGGGGCGAGGGATGGGCGCCCCGGTCGTCCTCGGGCGCGCCCTTGCCGCACCCCGGTGTCTGGCTCTGCGCCACCGCGACCGGGTCCGCGCCCGCCGGGTCCCGGCCGTCCGCGTACGAGGGCGGGCAGAGCGCCACCAGCAGCGCGCAGACCAGCGCGAGCAGCACGGTCACCGAGACCGGGAGCCGGCTCGGGGAGTCACCGCGGTACCGCATGGACGCGCTGTCTCCTTCCCGGGCCGGGCTCGGCCGCCCCGGAACGGACGGCGGAACCGAGGGCGGCTGAATGATCTGTTCCATACTGCACCAGCTTGCGGAGGAAATGCGTTCGCCAGTGCTTTGACGGGGGTGCGATCCTGGGAGCCGTATGTCTACTTCCTTTGCCGACCTTCAGACGCTGCTGGCCGGAGTGTCGCTGCGCGACGCCCACCGGCTGGGCCGCCGTCTCGAAGGCGCCCGCCGCATCCGTAAGCCCGAGGCGCGGCAGGCCGTGCTGGACGAGATCGCGGCCGAGGCGGAGAAATCCGCCGCCCGGGTGGCCCGCCGCGCCGAACGGGTCCCCGCGATCAGCTATCCCGAAGAGCTGCCCGTCAGCCAGAAACGGGACGAGATCCTCTCCGCGATACGCGACCACCAGGTCGTGATCGTCGCGGGCGAGACCGGGTCGGGGAAGACGACCCAGATCCCGAAGATCTGCATGGAGCTGGGCCGGGGCGTGCGCGGCATGATCGGCCATACGCAGCCGAGGCGCATCGCGGCCCGCACGGTCGCCGAGCGCGTCGCCCATGAGCTGGACACCCCGCTCGGCGAGGCCGTCGGCTGGAAGGTCCGCTTCACCGACCAGGTGGGCGGCGACACGTTCGTGAAGCTGATGACGGACGGCATCCTGCTCGCCGAGATCCAGACGGACCGCGAGCTGCGCGCCTACGACACGATCATCATCGACGAGGCCCATGAGCGCTCGCTCAACATCGACTTCCTGCTGGGCTATCTCGCCCAGCTGCTGCCCAAGCGCCCCGACCTCAAGGTCGTCATCACCTCGGCGACGATCGATCCCGAGCGCTTCTCCCGCCACTTCGGCGACGCCCCGATCGTCGAGGTCAGCGGTCGCACCTATCCGGTCGAGGTGCGCTACCGCCCCCTCCTGGAGGAGGAGAGCGAGGAGAGCGACCGCGACCAGATCACCGCGATCTGCGACGCGGTGGACGAGCTGCGGCGCGAGAGCCGGGGCGACATCCTGGTCTTCCTCTCCGGCGAGCGCGAGATCCGCGACACGGCGGACGCGCTGAACAAGAAGCTCCAGTCCCGTGCCGGGGCCCATGGCCAGGGCCATGGCACCGAGGTGCTGCCGCTGTACGCGCGGCTCTCCCACGCCGAGCAGCACCGGGTCTTCCAGGCGCACTCCGGCCGCCGGATCGTGCTGGCCACCAATGTGGCCGAGACCTCGCTGACCGTCCCGGGCATCAAGTACGTCATCGACCCCGGCACCGCGCGGATCTCCCGCTACAGCCATCGCACCAAGGTCCAGCGGCTGCCGATCGAGCGGATCAGCCAGGCCAGCGCCAATCAGCGCAAGGGCCGCTGCGGCCGCACCTCCGACGGCATCTGCATCCGGCTGTACTCCGAGGACGACTTCGACGCCCGCCCCGAGTTCACCGACGCCGAGATCCTGCGGACCAATCTCGCCTCGGTCATCCTCCAGATGACGGCCGCCGGGCTGGGCGACATCGAGAAGTTCCCCTTCATCGACCCGCCCGACCACCGCAACATCCGCGACGGCGTGCAGTTGCTCCAGGAGCTGGGGGCCTTCGATCCGGCGGAGCGAGATCCCCGGAAGAAGCTGACCCCGCTCGGCCGGAAGCTCTCCCAGCTGCCGGTCGACCCCCGGCTGGCCCGGATGGTCATCGAGGCCGACCGGAACGGCTGTGTCCGCGAGGTCATGGTGATCGCCGCCGCGCTCTCCATCCAGGACCCGCGCGAACGGCCCGCCGAGAAGCAGACCCAGGCCGATCAGCAGCACGCCCGGTTCAAGGACGAGACCTCCGACTTCCTCTCCTTCCTCAATCTCTGGCGCTACATCCGCGAACAGCAGAAGGAGCGCGGCTCCTCCAGCTTCCGCCGGATGTGCAAGCAGGAGTATCTGAACTTCCTGCGCATCCGCGAATGGCAGGACATCTACGCGCAGATCCGCCAGGTCGCCAAGACCATGGGCATCCACATCAACGAGGAGGACGGCCCGGAGACCAGCGTCCACATCTCGCTGCTGTCCGGACTCCTCTCCCACATCGGTCTGAAGGACGCCGACGCCAAGAACGAATACCTGGGCGCGCGCGGCGCGAAATTCGCGGTCTTCCCCGGTTCGGCGCTCTTCCGGAAGCCGCCCCGGCTGGTGATGTCCGCCGAACTGGTGGAGACCTCACGGCTGTGGGCCCGGGTCAACGCGAAGATCGAGCCGGAGTGGGTCGAACCCCTCGCCCAGCACCTGCTGAAGCGCACCTACAGCGAGCCGCACTGGGAGAAGGACCAGGCGGCGGTGATGGCCTACGAGAAGGTCACGCTGTACGGGGTGCCGATCGTCGCCCAGCGCAAGGTGAACTACGGGCGGATCGACGCCGAGACCTCCCGGGATCTTTTCATCCGCAACGCACTGGTCGAGGGTGACTGGCGCACCCACCACAAATTCTTCGCCGCGAACCGCCGGCTCCTCACCGAGGTGGAGGAGCTGGAGAACCGGGCCAGGCGCCGCGACATCCTGGTGGACGACGAGACCCTCTTCGACTTCTACGACCAGCGGGTGCCCGAGGACGTCGTATCGGGTGCCCATTTCGACTCCTGGTGGAAGCAGAGACAGCGGGAGGAGCCCGAGCTTCTCGACTTCGAGCGCGAAATGCTCATCAACGAGAAAGCGGGTGCCGTCACCAAGGACGACTACCCGGACTCGTGGCGGCAGGGGCGGCTGAAGTTCCGGGTGACCTATCAATTCGAGCCAGGTACGGACGCGGACGGGGTGACCGTCCACATCCCGCTCCAGGTGCTCAATCAGGTCACGGCCGAGGGATTCGACTGGCAGATCCCGGGGCTGCGGGACGAGATGGTGGTGGAGCTGATCCGCTCGCTGCCGAAGCCGATCCGCCGGCATTACGTGCCCGCGCCGAACTTCGCGTCCGCATTCCTGGAGCGGGCCGTTCCGCTCCAGGAGCCGCTGCCGGTGACGCTGGCGCGCGAGCTCCAGCGGATGGTGGGGGTGCCGGTCTCGCCGGACGACTTCGATCTGTCGAAGGTGCCCGACCATCTGAAGATCACTTTCCGGATCGTCGACGAGCGGCGGCGCGCGCTCGCCGAGGAGAAGGACCTGGAGGCGCTCCAGCACCAGCTGCGCCCCAAGGCCCGCCAGGCCCTCTCCCGGGCCGCCGCGGCGACCGCGGGGCCGACGGGCGAGTCGATCGAGCGCACCGGGCTCACGGACTGGACCATCGGGACGCTGAGCAGGGTCTTCGAGACCCGGCGGGCCGGGCAGCCGGTCAAGGCGTACCCGGCGCTCGTCGACAGCGGTGAGAGCGTCTCCGTGCGCCTCTTCGACACCGAGGCCGAGCAGCAGCAGGCGATGTGGCGGGGCACCCGGAAGCTGATTCTGCTCAACATCCCGGTGAACCCGGCCAAATTCGCCTCGGACAAGCTCACCAACCAGCAGAAGCTGGCGCTCTCCGGCAATCCGCACGGCTCCGTCCAGGCCCTGTTCGAGGACTGCGCGTCCGCCGCCGCGGACAAGCTGCTCGCCGACCGCGGCGGGCCCGCGTGGGACGAGGAGTCGTACCGCAAGCTGTACGACTCGGTCCGCGCCGACCTCGTCGACACCACGGTCCGCACGGTGGGCCAGGTCCAGCAGATCCTGGCGGCCTGGCAGGCCTGTGAGCGCCGGCTGAAGGCGACGAAGAGCCCGACCCTGCTCAGCAACGTCCGGGACGTTCGGGAGCAGCTGACGGCCCTGATGCCGGCCGGCTTCGTCACCCGGACCGGGCTGCGCAGGCTGCCGGACCTGATGCGCTATCTGGTGGCGGCGGACCGCAGGCTCCAGCAGATGCCGACCTCGGTCCAGCGCGACACCTCGCGCATGGAGAAGGTCCACGAGATGCAGGACGAGTACGCCTGGCTGCTGGAGC
Source organism: Streptomyces sp. NPDC001889 (assembly GCF_053594535.1). Classification (NCBI taxonomy): domain Bacteria; kingdom Bacillati; phylum Actinomycetota; class Actinomycetes; order Kitasatosporales; family Streptomycetaceae; genus Streptomyces; species Streptomyces sp. NPDC001889. Next base: position 238,602 of record NZ_JBSFER010000008.1, on the reverse strand, counting down.
AGATGCCGCGCGGGCGGCCCGTGCCGCAGGATGTGCTCGATGTCCGCTGGATGATCGAGGAGCTGCGGGTGAGCTACTTCGCGCACGCGCTCGGCACGGCGTACCCGGTCTCGGACAAGCGGATCGTGAAGGCGATCGACGCGCTGGCGCCGTGACGGCCCCGTCACCCAGAGCGAGTTCGACCGCCGGGCCACCGCTGCTGTAGAGTCTCGTTTCGCAGCCCAGCGAGGAAATACGGGCCGCGAAACCTGGTCCTGTGGAGCAGTTTGGAGTGCTCGCCACCCTGTCAAGGTGGAGGCCGCGGGTTCAAATCCCGTCAGGACCGCAGTTGAGGGCCCGCACCTGATGAAGGTGCGGGCCCTCGTCGTGCGCCCGGAGGCCGCGCCACGCGGCGCCGCACACCCCGGGGCCGCGCCACGCGGCGGAGCCGCAGATCGACACAGCACATCCCGTCAGGACCGCGGTTGAGGGCCCGCACCCGATCACGGCCCGGCCTCCCGCCGCACACCCCGGGGCCGCGCCACGCGGCGGAGCCGCAGATCGACACAGCACATCCCGTCAGGACCGCGGTTGAGGGCCCCCACCCGATCACGGCCCGGCCTCCCGCCGCACACCCCGGGGCCGCGCCACGCGGCGGAGCCGCAGATCAGCACAGCACATCCCGTCAGGACCGCGGCCGAGAGCCCGCACCCGATCACCGCACCGGCCCTCGCCGCACACCCCCCGACCTGCGGCGGAGCCGCGCGCCGTCCCGCCGGCGACCCCCGGGCCGCAAGTGGCTCGGGCGCCCGGTGCCTTGACGGTCCCCGCGCGCGCCGGTACGCACTCCTTAAGGCCCATCAGGGGCCGGCACACACCACAGGCGGAGGTGACGTGCATGGCCGCGGCCACAGCGGGACGGCACGAGATCAGAGCACTGCTGCGCGCCCATCTGGCGGCCGCCGCCGGCGTCCGGCACCTCACCAGGCACTGCGCCGTCTGCCATCGCCTCCTGCGGCTCGCCATGGAGCCCTGCGAGAAGGAATCGGAGCCGGCCCGGGCAGCCGAGGACAAAGGTCCCGCCGGCGAGTGACTTCGGGCCGCTTGCGCCCGGCCCGAAGGGACACGCACGACATTGGCAAGGCTTGCGCGGTGTGACGGGTGTCACCGTATAGGTTTTCAGAACCCGGGTTCTTCACGCCCGCCCACAACCAACCAATTTAATATGTGCAATTGCACCACCGACTGAGCCCCTCCCCGCCGGCCGCGCGCCCCCTCCCCCGCACCCGCCGGCGCACACACAAAAAAATCGCGCTGGACCCGGCGGAGTCCAGCGCGATCAGTGTCAGAGGTCTGTTGGGGCAGACATCCGGCATGTGGAGCTATGGGTGGGCGCGACCGGGATGGGGGTCCCGGAAAAGCCCGTGCAGCAAGGCTCTCAGGCCTCGCTGCGCTGCTGCGGGATACCCGCGAGCAGTGCGCGTACCTCTGCCTCGCGGTACCGGCGATGCCCGCCGAGCGTACGAATCGACGTGAGCTTGCCTGCCTTCGCCCAGCGGGTGACCGTCTTCGGGTCCACGCGGAACATCGTGGCAACCTCAGCCGGGGTCAGCAGCGGCTCGGCATCAGGGGTGCGAGCGGTCATGAGCGGCCTCCTCGGGAGAACCGAACCTTCTCGGTTCATTCCTCTAAATTCTGCACCTTGACCCACGTTGCCCGAAATGGCGGACGCGGGCCGAGTCGGTTATAGGACGAACGGCTTGTCCTCGGCACTACAACTACACCATCTGTCCAGCCACGTCGGCCAAACCGACGGAATTGCCCTCTGAGGTGTTCATCAGTGGCTGAACGCCGATGGACTATGCCATAGCGGACAGTCACGTCACAGTGACGATCAGTCACAGAGCGATCAGGAGCCATCAAACCCCCCATAGAGCGCAATGCCGAGCATTCCGCCCGTAGTTGGACGGAAGGAACCCTCCCCGGACTCCTTGTCCTATTTTGACACGAGGGTATGCGATGGGCGCAAGGGCCCAGATAGTGCAGTCCGTCACGCTTGAGACAAAGGCCCGGATCGGGACCTACGACCCTGGACGGAAGGCCTCAATCATCCACACATTCGCTCAGTTTGCGAATTGGAGGTCCCGCACCGCCCGCCAGCGGGCCGCAAGCCGGGCATATGCCTCGCCGGCGGCGTCGCTGTCACCCTCTCGCAGCGCACCGATCCCGGCCGCCACATCCGCCGCGGAGTGATCGTCGGCGAGCAGCGGCTCGGGCAGCGCGTGCACCAGGCCGCCGTAGTCCAGCTCCACCAGGGAGCGCGGATGGAACTCTTCCAGCCATCTGCCGACATCCACCAGCCCCTCGCTGAGCTGCCCGGAGTCCGAGGACTCACGGAGCGTCTTCAGCGTCCGGGCGATCCGGCGGCGGGCCTGGACCATGGGGGTGCGGTAGCGCATCACCGGGGCGCCGGGGCCGGCCGGGCCGTACTCGCGCTCGTCGTCGTCGAAGAGCACGAACCAGCGCACCGGCACCTGCCAGACCGCCGACCTGATCCAGGGGCGGGCGTCGGGGTTGAGTTCACGCCACTCTTCCCAGTCGGCGGCGGCCTGTCCGCGGACGACGGCCGGCAGCACCGCGTCCAGCAGCGGCGGCGGGAACCGGTCGGAGAGTTCCTGGAGGGCCAGCCAGCCCCGCAGCCGGGTCCGCCACGGACAGACGCACACCACTCCGTCCCATTCCGCCACAAACGCCTCGGCGCTCTCGTGCACCGGCACCGGAACGGGCGGGGTGGGCAGCAAATCGGCCAGCGAACGGCGCAGTTCGTCCTGGGCCGTGGGGAGGGAACCGGAGCGCGCGTACCGCGCCCAGTGCTCCCGTTCGGGCCGGGCGAAAGCGGCGAGAGGCTCGTACACCCTCAGATAGGCCGCATAGGGCACAAGGACCGAGGAGACCACCGGCATGTCGCAAATCCTTCCTCGGTCGTACTCCGCCAGGGGGTGTTCCCGGGCCCTGGGCTCATCTACGCACGCGTAGCACATACCCTCGTGCCCAATCGGGCCGTCCCCACCCACAGGATGGCCCCTCACCCGCCGCTTCGTACTTGGGAGTCACCACCGTGACCGATGTGACCGACGGCGTCCTGCACACCCTGTTCCACTCGGAGCAGGGAGGTCATGAGCAAGTCGTGCTCTGCCAGGACCGCGCCTCCGGCCTGAAGGCCGTCATCGCCATCCACTCGACCGCCCTGGGCCCCGCCCTCGGCGGCACCCGCTTCCATCCGTACGCCTCCGAGGCCGGGGCCGTCGCCGACGCGCTGAACCTCGCCCGGGGAATGTCGTACAAGAATGCCCTGGCCGGGCTCGGGCACGGCGGCGGCAAGGCGGTGATCATCGGAGATCCCGAGACGCTCAAGAGCGAGGAGCTGCTGCTCGCGTACGGGCGGTTCGTGGACTCCCTCGGCGGACGGTACGTGACCGCGTGCGACGTCGGCACCTATGTGGCCGATATGGACGTGGTCGCCCGGGAGACCCGCTGGGCCACCGGCCGCTCCCCCGAGAACGGCGGCGCCGGCGACTCCTCGGTGCTCACCGCGTACGGCGTCTTCCAGGGCATGCGGGCCTCCGCGCGGCACCTCTGGGGCTCGCCCTCGCTCACGGGCCGCAGGGTCGGGGTCGCCGGGGTCGGCAAGGTCGGTCATCACCTGGTGAACCATCTCCTGGAGGAGGGGGCCGAGGTCGTGATCACCGATGTGCGCCAGGAGTCCGTACAGCGAATTCTCGCCAAACACCCCCGGGTCGTCGCGGTCCCGGACACCGCCACCCTGATCCGGACCGAGGGGCTCGACATCTACGCCCCCTGCGCGCTCGGCGGCGCCCTCGACGACACCACCGTCCCCGTGCTCACCGCCCGGGTGGTCTGCGGAGCGGCCAACAACCAGCTCGCGCACCCCGGTGTGGAGAAGGACCTCGCCGACCGAGGCGTTCTCTACGCGCCGGACTACGTGGTGAACGCCGGCGGGGTGATCCAGGTCGCCGACGAGCTGAACGGATTCGACTTCGACCGGTGCAAGGCACAGGCCGCGCGGATCTTCGACACCACGCTGGAAATATTCGCACGTGCGAATGAGGACGGTGTTCCGCCCGCCGTGGCGGCCGACCGGATCGCCGAGCGGCGGATGGCGGAGGCCCGGCGGGGCTGACGCCGATCGGGGCATCGGCCCGCCGCGACGGGAGACAAGACTCACCCCGGTCGGCGGGTCTGGTGCCAAGAAGAGGTTAATATCGCAGTTGACCAGCGAGGACGGGGCTCCTCGCGGGTCCTGCGAAGTGCCACGTCATGCGGGCGGCGTACCGTATGGCTGCGGAAGCAGGTACCGTTGAAGCCCTACGGGCCGGTCTCCCCGCGGGGAGTCCGTTCCGACTCATGAACGCGTGTCAAGACTCTGGGGCCGTCGAGCCCCGTCACCGAGGGGGTCGAGCCATGGGGCGCGGCCGGGCCAAGGCCAAGCAGACAAAGGTCGCCCGCCAGCTGAAGTACAACAGCGGCGGGACTGACCTGTCGCGTCTGGCCAACGAGCTGGGCGCTTCGACTTCGAGCCAGCCTCCGAATCCGGAGCCGTTCGAGGACGATGACGAGGAAGACGACCCGTACGCGCGGTACGCGGAGATGTACAACGACGATGAGGACGAGGACGACGAGTCCGGTCCCGCGTCACATCGCCGCGGCGCTTGACGTCATCAGCTGACCACCGACCCGGTCCGGATCTCTCCGGACCGGGTTCTGTGCTGTTCGGGTCCGGTCCGCGGCTCTCCGGACCGGACCCGGCTCAGGCGTAGTCGCCGATCAGGGCGGCGCCGGTGGTGTGATCGCCGCGCTCGGTGATCTCACCGGCCACCCAGGACTCCACGCCCCGGTCCGCGAGCAGGGTCAGCGCCACATCCGCCGAATCGGCGGGCACGACGGCGATCATGCCCACGCCCATGTTGAGGGTCTTCTCCAGTTCGAGGCGCTCGACCCGGCCCGCGCTGCCGACGAGGTCGAAGACCGGCCCGGGGGTCCAGGTCGAACGGTCGACCACGGCGTGCAGCCCGTCCGGCACCACACGGGCGAGGTTGTTGGCAAGACCGCCGCCGGTGACATGGCTGAAGGCATGCACCTCGGCGGTGCGGGTGAGCGCCAGACAGTCCAGCGAGTAGATCTTGGTGGGCTCCAGGAGTTCCTCGCCCAGGGTGCGGCCGAACTCCTCCACCCGGGCCTCCAGCGCCATTTTGGCGCGGTCCAGGAGGACATGGCGGACCAGCGAGTACCCGTTGGAGTGAAGGCCGGAGGAGGCCATCGCGATGATCGCGTCCCCCGCGCGGATACGGTCCGGGCCCAGCAGCCGGTCGGCCTCGACCACTCCCGTACCGGCGCCGGCGACATCGAAGTCGTCCTCGCCGAGGAGTCCGGGGTGCTCGGCGGTCTCGCCGCCGACCAGGGCGCAGCCCGCGAGGACACATCCCTCGGCGATGCCCTTGACGATCGCGGCGACCCGCTCCGGGTGGACCTTGCCGACACAGATGTAGTCGGTCATGAAGAGCGGCTCGGCGCCGCAGACGACGAGGTCGTCCACGACCATGCCGACCAGGTCGTGGCCGATGGTGTCGTACACGCCCAGCCTGCGGGCGAGGTCGACCTTGGTGCCCACGCCATCGGTGGCGGAGGCCAGGAGGGGGCGCTCGTAGCGCTTGAGGGCGGAGGCGTCGAAGAGGCCCGCGAAGCCGCCGATGCCACCGAGGACCTCGGGGCGGCGGGTCTTGCGCACCCACTCCTTCATCAGCTCGACGGCCCGGTCGCCGGCTTCGATGTCGACGCCCGCGCCGGCGTAGCTGGCACCCGCGGCCTGGTGCGGGGCTCGGTCAAAGGACTCAGCGGTCATGACGGGGAGAGCTTTCGTTTCGGTGCTGCGGGAACCTACGGACGACGGAGTGCGTCGGCGGCGTCGGTGCCGCCCGCCAGCTCGGTTTCGAGCAGCTGCTTGCCGAGCAGCTCCGGGTCGGGGAGGTCCATCGGGTACTCGCCGTCGAAGCAGGCGCGGCAGAGATCCGGCTTGGCGATGGTGGTCGCCTCGATCATGCCGTCGATGGAGATGTAGGAGAGGGAGTCGGCACCCATGGAGGCACCGATCTCGTCGATGGTCATCCCGTTGGCGATCAGCTCGGCACGGGTGGCGAAGTCGATGCCGAAGAAGCAGGGCCACTTCACCGGAGGGGAGGAGATCCGGATGTGGACCTCGGCCGCGCCGGCTTCGCGGAGCATCTTGACCAGGGCGCGCTGGGTGTTGCCGCGCACGATCGAGTCGTCGACGACAACCAGCCGCTTGCCCCGGATGACTTCCTTGAGGGGGTTCAGCTTGAGGCGGATGCCGAGCTGACGGATGGTCTGGGAGGGCTGGATGAAGGTGCGTCCGACATAGGCGTTCTTGACCAGGCCGGAGCCGTAGGGGATGCCGCTGGCCTCCGCGTAGCCGATCGCGGCGGGGGTGCCGGACTCCGGAGTGGCTATCACCAGATCGGCGTCGGCGGGAGCTTCTTTGGCCAATTTCCGGCCCATCTCCACGCGCGAGAGATAGACGTTCCGGCCGGCGATGTCGGTGTCGGGGCGGGCGAGATAGACATACTCGAAGACACATCCCTTGGGCTTCGCTTCCGCGAATCGGGAGGTGCGGATGCCGTTCTCGTCGATGGCGATCAGCTCGCCCGGCTCGATCTCGCGGACATAGCTCGCTCCGCAGATATCGAGGGCGGCGGACTCGCTGGCGACGACCCAGCCCCGGTCGAGCCGGCCGAGGACCAGCGGGCGGATGCCCTGGGGGTCCCGGGCGGCGTAGAGGGTGGTCTCGTCCATGAAGACGAGCGAGAACGCTCCCCGGACCTCGGGGAGCACCCGGGCGGCAGCGGCCTCTGTGGTCAGCGGCTTGCCGTCGTCGTCCACCTGGCCCGCGAGCAGCGCGGTGACCAGGTCGGTGTCATTGGTGGCCGCGACCTGGGTGGCCCGCCCGTCCTGGCGGGGCAGATCGGCGACCATCTCGGCCAGCTGGGCGGTATTGACCAGATTGCCGTTGTGCCCGAGGGCGATGGAGCCGTGGGCAGTGGCCCGGAAGGTTGGCTGTGCGTTCTCCCAGACGGATGCGCCAGTAGTCGAGTAGCGCGCGTGACCCACTGCAATGTGTCCGCGCAGGGAACCGAGAGAGGTCTCGTCGAAAACCTGTGAGACGAGCCCCATGTCCTTGAAGACAAGGATCTGGGAGCCGTTGCTCACCGCGATTCCGGCGGATTCCTGGCCTCGATGCTGGAGGGCGTAGAGCCCGAAGTACGTCAGTTTTGCGACCTCTTCGCCCGGAGCCCAGACACCGAAGACGCCACAAGCGTCCTGGGGGCCTTTCTCACCGGGGAGCAGATCGTGATTGAGTCGACCGTCACCACGTGGCACGGCACCGAGTGTAGGCGAGATCGACCACTGGTCCGAATTCGGGTATGCCCTTGGGCTCTCGGTGACGGTTCCGTCACCGGACGAGGGCCGGAAATGTCCGCGCGGAATAGCGGCCGGCCGGTGCCGCGGCTACCGGCCCGCGACCGCGGAGACGCGTTTGTCCGCAGGTCCGGTGAGGGTCAGTCCACGGTTCAGAAGGTTGTACGTGATCTCCCCGTCGAGCACCTTCAGCATATGGGCCTCCACCATGGACGCGGTCCCCGCGCACATCATGCGGGTGGCCGAGATCCGGCCAAGGGTGATCTTCGATCCGGAGACCTTCGCGGTGCTGTTGAAGGAGTTGCAGCCGAGGTTGCCGCGGACGGTGCCGTCCTTGCCGAAGGTCAGATGGGCGTTCCGCTCGGTGCCCGCCGGGAGGGACTCGGCCACATCACCGGAGAGCAGCGAATCCACCGTCCACTTGGTGCCGATGAGGGGGGCGGTGCCCGCGTCGACGAGGGTGATGGTGTCGCCGGAGCCGGTGGTCAGGGTGAGCTTCTTGCCCTTGCCCTCCAGCCGGGCGTCGAGGCTCCCGGTGAGGGCCGAGCGCAGCTTGTTCTCGAAGTCCTGGATGTCCTTCGCGCAGGCCATCTCGGTCGAGTCGCCGGCGCCGAGGGTGAGGGTCTCGCCGCTGATCTCCGCCTTGGCGGAGAAGGGGTTGCAGCCGAGGCTGCCCTGGGCGCGGCCCTTCTCGGTGATCTCGATGTGCGCTCCGGCGGGCGCGGTGCTCTTCCTGCCGCCCGTGGTCAGGGTGTCGACGGACCAGTCCACTCCGGCGAGGGGGAGGTCCGCCGTCCTCGCCCCGGCGCCGTCTCCACCGGAGTCGGAGCCCTTTCCGGTGGTCGATTCGGAGCCGCAGGCGGCGATCGCGAGGAGGGCCAGGACGGTGAGGGGGACGCTCAGCTCTTTTCGCATGCCCCTGGGACGGGACGGACCGGAGTCCGGTTCCCCGTCACCGGAACCCGGCTCTCCGGCACCCGTCACCGGACTCCGGCAGCCGCCGTCCGGGGCGGCCCCGGGAGGGCCGCCCGGCCCGGGGCGCCGGTCAGCCCAGGAGCGGGAGCAGCGGCGCCAGATCGGCCCGGTCGCCGCTCGCGCTCACCTCGGCCCGGTCGAGCGCCTCGGCCCATCCGAGGCGCCCGGTGGCGAGCCGCACCCAGGTCAGCGGGTCGGTCTCGACCACATTCGGCGGGGTGCCCCGGGTGTGCCGGGGCCCCTCGGCGCACTGCACCACCGCGTACGGCGGAATCCGCACCTCCACCGAGCCGCCGGGGGCCTTGAGGGCGAGGGTGTCGGCGAGCATCCGGGTACAGGCGGCGAGGGCCCCGGGCTCGTACGGGATCTCCAGGCCGGTCGCGTCGTTGAGGTCGTCGGTGTGGACGGTCATCTCCAGGGCGCGGGTGACCAGGAAATCCCCGAGCCGCATGGCCCCGAACCGGGTCGGCACCAGCCGGTCGTCGGAGGCGGCCGGCAGCACCGCGCCGATGTGGGCGGCGGTCCGGGCGAGCAGCGCGGCCGGGTCGCCCTCGGCGGCGGCCAGTTCCCTGGTGTCCTCGTCGACCGCCGCCGCCGCGCCGGCCGTCCGGAACGGCCACTCGGCGAGCGTCAGCTCCGCCTTCGGCGGCTCGGGCAGGGTGAGGTTGTGGGCGAGGGTCCCGAGGACCATGGAGAGGTGCGCGGTCAGTTCGCGCACCGTCCACTCCCCCAGCCGGGTCGGCCGGGCGAGCTGTTCGGGGGTGAGCGGCTCCACCGCTTCCCGTACCCGCGCGAACTGGGCGAGAACGGCGGCGCGGATCTTCTCGGAGTCGTAGGTGCGGGGGCGTCTGCGGGCCGGTGGCATGGCGGAGAGCTTAATCCGAGCCGGTGGCGGCGACGGGGTCGGTCACGGTGAAGACCTCGCCGTTCCCGGGAATTCCGATACCGCTCCAGCGGAAGGGGAGCCCGCGTGCGCTGTCCGGGTCGGGGCCGTCCATCAGCTGGAAGTGGACATGCGGCTCGGTGGAGTTGCCGGAGTTGCCGCAGCGGGCCAGGGGCTGGCCGGCCCGCACCCGGTCCCCGGCGCGGACGGTGAGGGAGCCGCGCCGCACATGGGCGTACGCCGCCCAGACGCCGTCGCCGAGGTCGAGCACGATGTGGTTGCCGAAGACCCGGCGGGGGCCGGCGATATCGCGCAGGGCGCCCTCGATGAGCATCAGATAGGCGATCATCAGCGGGGAGTTGCGGCTGAGATGGTCGCGCTGGCGGTCCTCGGCGTGGACGACGGTGGCGTCGGCGACGGCGAGCAGCGGGGCGCCGAAGGCGGGGAAGTCGCGGTTGCGGCGGACCACGGGCCAGAGCCATGCGAAGGGCGGCCGGGTGGGCGCGTCCGGTGCCCCGGGGCTCCGGGGGTCGGCGACGATGTCGATGGCGTACGCCTGGCCGTAGCCGTGCACGCCATGGCTGGGGGTCTTGTCGGCGGGGCTGTTGAGGGCGATCCAGCGGCCGGTGACCGGGGGCAGCACCTCGGTCGCGGGCGGCCGCTCGCCGGAGGTGTGGGCCCGGGCGGCGAGACGCTCCAGGACGAGCCCGAGGACCAGCGCGGCTCCGCCGGGGGCGAGCACCCAGAGGGTTCCGTAGGGCGGATCGGCGAGCAGGTCGGTGAGGAGCAGGACGAGGAAGGCGACCCAGAGTCCCCGGGTCAGGTTCATCAGCTGTTTTCGGGTCCGTGCGGGCATGGGTCCCCCATGGGTCGGGTGGGTGGTGCCGCGGCGGCCGGGCCGGCCGCGGGGCGGCGGCCGGGCCGGCCGCGGGGCGGTGGTCGGAGCGGGAGCGCGGCGGCCGGGGCCGGCGCGTGGTCGTCGGGGGCGGGAGTGCGATGGGCGGGCCCGGAGCGCGGTCGCCGGGGGCGGGGCTCGGCGGTCGGGAGCGGGAGCGCGGCGGTCAGGGGCGGGCCGCGGCGGTCAGGACCACCAGCAGCGGCACGACCCGGGTGCCGGGCACCTCGTAGCGTCCCCGGCCGGTGGTGCGCAGCCAGCCCGTGGCGGTCAGCTGGCGCAGATGGTGGTAGATCTGGCCGCTGGTGCCGAGCCCTTCCAGGCCGGTCAGCTCGGCGGCGGTGCGCAGCCCGCCGAGGATCTCGCGGAGCAGCCGCAGCCGCACCGGGTTGCCGAGCGCGGCGAAGGAGTCGGCCGCCTCGGTCCAGTCGCCCTCCAGCAGGTCGCCGGTGAGGGCGCCGTACTGCCACGCGTACCGCTGCCCGGTCGGCAGTCGCACGGAGCCGGTGAAGACGACCCCGCCGTCCTCGGCGCCGAGGCGGGCGAGCTGGTCCTTGAGCCCGTCCAGCGCCCAGAACCTGCCATCGCCCTCACTCGCACTCGCACCCGCACCCTCGCCACCGGCCTCCGGCTCGGCGGGGGGCACACGCCCCCGCTCCTCCAGCGCGCCGAGCCGGCGCTCCAGCTCGGCGACCCGCTCCTCCAGCTCCATAACGGCAAAGATACGTAATTACGTAACTCCGTGCAAGGGTCACACACCAGAGCCCCCGCTCCTCGGAGGGAGCGGGGGCTCTGGCGCTCCGCGCGCGTGGTCTCAGACCAGCAGCGCGGGGATGGTCCCCTCGTGCGCGGTGCGCAGCTCGCTCAGCGGGAGGCTGAACTCGCCCTGCACCTCGATCTCCTCGCCGTCCACGACACCGATCCGGGTCACGGGGAGCCCGCGCGCCCCGCACATGTCGTTGAACCTCAGCTCCTCGCTGCGCGGCACCGAGACCACCGCGCGCCCGGCCGACTCGCTGAACAGGAAGGTGAACGCGTCGAGGCCGTCCGGCACGATCAGCCGGGCGCCCTTGCCGCCGCGCAGACAGGACTCGGTGACGGCCTGGATCAGACCGCCGTCCGAGAGGTCGTGCGCCGCGTCGATCATTCCGTCGCGGGAGGCGGAGATCAGGATCTCCGCGAGCAGCCGCTCCCGGTCCAGGTCCACGGCCGGCGGCAGCCCGCCGAGGTGGTCGTGGACGACCTGGGACCAGGCCGAGCCGCCGAACTCCTCGCGCGTGTCGCCCAGCAGACAGAGGAGCTGGCCCTCCTCCGCGAAGGCGATCGGCGTGCGCCGGTTGACGTCGTCGATCACACCGAGCACGGCCACGACCGGCGTCGGGTGGATCGCGGTCTCCCCGGTCTGGTTGTAGAGCGACACATTGCCGCCGGTGACCGGGGTGCCCAGCTTCAGACAGGCGTCCGCGAGCCCGCGCGTGGCCTCGGCGAACTGCCACATCACGCCCGGGTCCTCCGGCGAGCCGAAGTTCAGGCAGTCCGAGACGGCCAGCGGCCGGGCGCCGGACGCGGCGACATTGCGGTACGACTCGGCCAGCGCGAGCTGCGCCCCGGTGTACGGGTCGAGCTTGGTGTACCGGCCGTTGCCGTCGGTCGCCATGGCCACGCCGAGGTTGGTCTCCTCGTCGATCCGGACCATGCCCGCGTCCTCGGGCTGCGCCAGCACGGTGTTGCCCTGCACGAACCGGTCGTACTGGTCGGTGATCCACGCCTTGGACGCCTGGTTGGGCGAGGCCACCAGCCGCAGCACCTGCTCGCGCAGCTCGGCGGAGGTCGCCGGGCGGGGCAGCTTGCCCGCGTCGTCGGCCTGGAGCGCGTCCTGCCACTCGGGGCGCGCGTACGGGCGCTCGTACACCGGGCCCTCGTGGGCGACGGTCCTCGGCGGCACGTCCACGATCTGCTCGCCGTGCCAGAAGATCTCCAGCCGCTCGCCCTCGGTGACCTCACCGATGACGGTGGCGATGACATCCCACTTCTCGCAGATCTCCAGGAAGCGCTCGACCTTCGCCGGCTCCACGATCGCGCACATGCGCTCCTGCGACTCGCTCATGAGGATCTCCTCGGGCGAGAGGGTCGCGTCGCGCAGCGGCACGGTGTCCAGATCCACCCGCATGCCCCCGGAACCGGCGCTGGCCAGCTCGGAGGTGGCGCAGGAGAGACCGGCGCCGCCGAGGTCCTGGATGCCCGCGACCAGCTTCTCCCGGAAGATCTCCAGGGTGCACTCGATGAGGAGCTTCTCCTGGAAGGGGTCGCCGACCTGGACGGCGGGGCGCTTGGCCGGGCCGGTGCTCTCGAAGGTCTCGGACGCGAGGACCGAGACCCCGCCGATGCCGTCGCCGCCGGTGCGGGCACCGTAGAGGATGACCTTGTTGCCGGGGCCGGACGCCTGCGCGAGGTGGATGTCCTCGTGCTTCATCACACCGATGCAGCCGGCGTTGACCAGCGGGTTGCCCTGGTAGCAGGGGTCGAAGACGACCTCGCCGCCGATGTTCGGCAGCCCCAGGCAGTTGCCGTAGCCGCCGATGCCCGCGACGACACCGGGCAGTACGCGCTTGGTGTCGGGGTGGTCGGCGGCACCGAACCGGAGCGGGTCGACCACGGCGACCGGACGGGCCCCCATGGCCAGGATGTCGCGCACGATGCCGCCGATGCCGGTGGCCGCGCCCTGGTAGGGCTCGATGTACGAGGGGTGGTTGTGCGACTCGACCTTGAAGGTGACCGCGTACCCCTGGCCGACGTCGACCACGCCCGCGTTCTCGCCGATGCCGACGAGGAGGGCGTCGTTCTCCGGGGCCTTCTCGCCGAACTGCCGCAGATGGACCTTGCTCGACTTGTAGGAGCAGTGCTCGGACCACATCACCGAGTACATCGCCAGCTCGGCGCCGGTGGGCCGGCGGCCCAGGATCTCCCGGATGCGGGCGTACTCGTCCTGCTTGAGACCGAGTTCGGCCCAGGGCTGATCGGTCTCGGGCGTGTCGGTGGCGTTCTTGACCGTATCGAGGCTCATGCCGTGACCAGCTTCTTGATGACAGAGGTGAAGAAGGCGAGGCCGTCGGTGCGGCCCGTGCCGATCAGGGGCTCGACGGCGTGCTCCGGGTGCGGCATCAGACCGACGACATTGCCCTCGGCGCTGGTGATGCCCGCGATGTCGCGGAGCGAGCCGTTGGGGTTGCCGCCGAGGTAGCGGAAGGCGACCCTGCCCTCCGCCTCCAGCTCGTCCAGGACCCGCTCGTCGGCGACATAGCGGCCGTCGATGTTCTTCAGCGGTACGGAGATTTCCTGGCCGCGCTCGTAATCGGCGGTCCAGGCGGTCTCCGCGTTCTCCACGCGCAGCGCCTGGTCACGGCAGATGAAGTGGAGATGGTTGTTGCGGAGCATGGCGCCCGGCAGCAGATGCGACTCGGTGAGGATCTGGAAGCCATTGCAGATGCCGAGAACCGGCAGCCCCGCCCTGGCCTGGTCGATGATCGTCTCCATCACCGGCGAGAACCGGGAAATGGCCCCGGCCCTCAGGTAGTCGCCGTAGGAGAACCCCCCGGCGAGGACCACGGCGTCGACCTGGTGGAGGTCCTTGTCGCGGTGCCAGAGCGGGACGGGCTCGGCGCCCGCGAGCCGGACGGCCCGCAGGCTGTCGCGGTCGTCCAGCGTGCCGGGAAAGGTGACGACTCCGATACGGGTGGTCACGAGTCCACCCGGACGACGAAGTCCTCGATGACGGTGTTGGCGAGGAACGTTTCGGCCATCTCGTGGATGCGGGCGAGGGCGTCCTCGTCGACCGGCCCCTCCACCTCCAGTTCGAAGCGCTTCCCCTGACGGACATCCGCGATGCCCTCGAAACCGAGGCGGGGCAGTGCGCGCTGCACCGCCTGTCCCTGCGGGTCGAGGATCTCGGGCTTGAGCATGACGTCGACTACGACGCGTGCCACGGGCACTCCCGGTGATGTGGTGCGAAGGCGGTTCCCTCAGCGTACCCGGCCCGGGAATCTACTCGCGTAGATATGGGTGGATATCAGGGTTTCGGCCGATGGAAATCCAGGAAAAATAACCTGCTCGCCATTGATCGGACACGCGCACATAATTGGGTGGGCTTCACAATGCAGCACTGATCGCTGTACAAAGGAATGCAGAGGACAGCACTTTTACCCCCTCGACAGCCGGAATGCCGGTGTCCCCGCATGCCAGAACCAGTGCCCATGCGGGGTGCCGCGGGAAAGGACCGATATCCGTGGCTCAGCGAGTAGTGGTCACGCTCTTCGACGACATCGACGGCGGAGAAGCGGCGGAAACGGTCAGCTTCGGCCTGGACGGGAAGTCGTACGAGATCGACCTCAATCCCGCCAATGCAAAGAAACTGCGCAAGGCGCTGGCGCCCTACCTGACGGCGGCGCGCCGGCAGACGGGCGCGGGACGGCGGGGCAGGACCGGGCGCCCGGTGACGTACACGCACACCGCGCTGGAGCCGGCCCCCGCCGCCGTACGGGCCTGGGCGCAGTCCAACAAGATGGACGTGCCGGCCAGGGGCCGCATCCCCAAGGCGGTCTACGAGGCCTTCCGCGAGGCCAGTTGAGCCCCTGGGCCCCTCCCGCCGCCCCGGCGCGAACGTCTCGCCGGGGCGGCGCCGGTCCCGAGTTGCGCTGCACCCCCCACCGTCGGCTAGAGTTTGGATCACGCCGAGGGGCAAGGCCGCAAAGGCCCACCTCAGCAGCGTGCGGGTGTAGTTCAGTAGTAGAACATCCCCCTTCCAGGGGGAAGGCGCAGTGTGCAATTCCTGTCACCCGCTCTCATCGCCTTACCGACCACTCCGGTGGATCAGGTAGAGTGATGCACGCGCCGCCCGGTGAAAGCCGAGCGGAGGCATGCGGACGTAGCTCAGTTGGTAGAGCGCAACCTTGCCAAGGTTGAGGTCGCCAGTTCGAACCTGGTCGTCCGCTCCAGCAAGTCGAAGCCCCGGTTCTGTTTCAGATCCGGGGTTTTTCGCTGTGTGCGGCCCGGAGCGGGGTGTTGTCAGGTACCTGCCCATGACATTTGTCATGGGCACCGGTGACAGCGCGCACTGCCCGCGCTCCCGGGGCGCCGCAATGCTGGTTCCATGACCACGGACCAGTATGTGATCACGGTCGATGAGCTGCGCCGGAGCTACGCGGGCGGCTTCGAGGCCGTGAGCGGGATCTCCTTCTCGGTGGCACGCGGCGAGATCTTCGCCCTGCTCGGGACGAACGGCGCGGGCAAGACCTCCACCGTCGAGCTGCTGGAGGGCCTCGCCCTCCCCTCCGCCGGCACCGTACGGGTGCTCGGCCACGACCCGTACCGCGAACGCGCCGCCGTCCGGCCCCGGATCGGGGTCATGCTCCAGGAGGGCGGCTTCCCCTCCGAGCTGACGGTGGCCGAGACGGCCCGGATGTGGGCCCGCTGCACCAGCGGCGCGCGCCCGGTGGCGGAGGCGCTGGATCTGGTCGGGCTCGGTGAGCGGCACACCGTACGCGTGAAACAGCTCTCCGGCGGTGAGCGGCGGCGGCTCGATCTGGCGCTGGCGCTGCTGGGCCGGCCCGAGGTGCTCTTCCTCGACGAGCCGACGACCGGACTGGACGCGGAAGGGCGCCGCGCCACCTGGGACTTGGTGCGGGCGCTCCGTGACACCGGCACCACCGTGCTGCTGACCACGCACTACCTGGAGGAGGCCGAGGCGCTCGCCGACCGGCTGGCGATCATGCACCGGGGCCGGATCGTGACCACCGGCACCCCGGCCGAGGTGACCGCGTCCCGCCCCGCCCGTATCCGGTTCACCCTGCCCGACGGGGTGCCGGCGGGCCGGCTGCCGCTCTCGCTGCGGGCCGCGGCGGACGGGCCGCGCGTCTCGATCCGCACCCAGGACATCCAGGGCACGCTGGGCGAACTGCTGCGGTGGGCGGCGGAGTCCGGTGTTCGGCTGGAGGCGCTGGACGCGCGGTCGGCCTCGCTGGAGGAGGCCTTCCTGGAGATCGCGCAGACCGAGACGGCGGGTGTCTGACATGGCGGCGCGGACGGACGAGCACGGGACAGAGAAGGGGACGGGGACGGTTGTGTCGGGGACATCGATGAGGTCGGCGGGATCAGTGGGGCCAGTGGGTTCCATGGGATCGGGCGGTTCCGCGGGGTCCGCTGGGTCTGCGGGGTCGGCGGGGTCCACGGGGTCGGCGGGGTCGGCGGGGTCCGCGGGCAGGACGTCGGCGGCCGGGCGGCTGGCCGGACTGGGGCGGGCGGAGCTGACCCTCCTGCTGCGGAACCGGACCGCGCTCTTCATGGCCCTGCTGATGCCCGTGGTGCTGGTGCTGGCGATGAAGTCGTCCCTGGAGCAGATCGACCTCGGCAAGGTCGGGATGAGCATCGCCGAGGTGTCGCTGACCGGCGGGATCGGGACCGTGCTGATCCTGGTGGTCCATCTCAACCTGGTCTCCGCCTATGTGGCCCGCCGTGAGGAGCTGGTGCTCAAGCGGCTGCGCACCGGGGAGGTGCCGGACCGGGAGATCCTCGCCGGGACCGCGCTGCCCGCCGCCGGGCTCGCGCTGGCGCAGTGCGCGCTGCTGATCGGGGGCGGCATCGCCGTCATGGAGGTGACCGCGCCGCGGCGGCCCGAGCTGCTGATCGGGGGAATCGCGCTCGGGCTGGTGCTGATGACGGCCCTCGCGGCGGTCACCGCCACGGTGACCCGGACCGTGGAGAGCGCCCAGATCACCACCATGCCGATGTTCCTGATCTCGCTCGCGGGCTCGGGGATCTTCATTCCGCTCGATGTGATGCCCGAGAAGATGGCCTCGGTCTGCGAGCTGCTCCCGATGACCGGGGTGATGACGCTGATCCGCGGCGGCTGGCTCGGCGGCACGGACGGCGGGGAGCTGGCCACCGCCGCGCTGACCGCTTTGGCCTGGACCGCGCTCTCGGTGTTTGCTGTTCAGCGGTGGTTCCGCTGGGAGCCCCGGCGCTGAGCGTCCGGAGTCCGGCCCTCGGTGGCGGGCCCCGGGCGGCCGGCATTCGGTGACCCGCGTCGGGTGACCGGCATTGGGTGACCGGCTTTCGGTGTACGGCGGCCGGCGCCGTCCGGTCGGGCGAGTACGAGGAGGTCCGCGGTGCGGGTGAAGGGCTGGAGCGGGCGGAGCGGGCTCGCCAAGGTGGATCTGTACACCCGGGGCACGGTCTATCTGATCGTCTGGACGGGCTCCCTCACGCTGACGATTCTGCTGCTGCTCGCGCCGAAACGGCTGGACGACCCGATCACCACGGCCCTCGCCGTGGCCGGGCCGCCGCTGGGGCTCGCGGTCGGGGTGGTCTGCGCCCGGCTCGCCCGGCGGGTGATGGACGCCTATCTGGGACAGGGCGAGGTGCCCGGGCGGCTGCTCCGGTGGGCGGTGGGGATGACCTCGGCGGCCACCGCCACCGTCCTGGCCCTGAGCCACTCGGCCGACACCTCCATGGTGCTGGAGCTGCTGCCGACCCTGCTCACGGTGACGCTGATGCCGCTGGCCACGGTCCACGCCCTGATGGTGCCGGCCAAGGTCACCGCCCTGCTCCAGCTCGGTCTGCTGGTGCTGCTCTACGTCCTGCTCTCGTTCACCGCGCTGCCGGGGGCGGAGGGGCTGGCCTTCGTCCTCTTCACCGGATTCATGACCGGGTGGATGGCGTTCACGGCACGGGCGTCCATGTGGGTGCTGTCGGTGATGTGGGAGCTGCGGGAGGCCCGCGATGTGCAGGCCAGGCTCGCGGTGGCGGAGGAGCGGCTGCGCTTCGGGCGCGATCTGCACGACGTGGTGGGACGCAACCTCGCGGTGGTGGCGCTGAAGAGCGAACTGGCGGTCCAGCTCGCCCGGCGCGGCCGTCCGGAGGCCGTCGACCAGATGCTGGAGGTGCAGCGCATCGCCCGGGAGTCGCAGCGCGAGGTACGGGATGTCGTGCGCGGCTACCGCGAGGCGGATCTGAGGGTGGAGCTGGAGGGCGCGCGGGGCGTGCTGGACGCGGCGGGGATCGCCTGCACCGTGGTGGTGGGCGAGGTGGAGCTGCCGGACGAGGTCCAGTCGGCGCTGGGCTGGGTGGTCCGGGAGGCCGCCACCAATGTGCTGCGGCACGGGGACACCCGGCGCTGCACGATCTCGGTGGGGACGGTGGACGGCGACGCCCTGCTCGTGGTGGAGAACGACGGCGCCGCGCCCGCTCCCGCCCCCGGGCAGCAGCGGTCGGGGACGCCGGGCTCGGGGCTGGCGGGGCTGCGGGAGCGGCTGTCGGCCGTGGGCGGGGTGCTGGAGGCGGGGCCCGCGCGCGGTGGTCGCTTCCGGCTGACGGCCCGGGTTCCGCTGGAGGGGAGCGGGGACACCGGGGGCGGGGGCGCCCGGGGCGGGGTGCCGACTCCCCGGGCCCCGGGTGCACCGGGAGCCTCGGGGGTCTCGGGTGCGCCAGGGGTCCCGGGCGGCCCGGGCGGGCGGCCGGCTCCGGGGATCTCCGGCCCGATCGCCTCGACATGAGAGACGGCATCCACACAGGACATGGGGGATACGGCATGAGGGGTACGGCATGACCGTGCGCGTGCTGCTCGCGGACGACGAGCATCTGATCCGTGGCGCGCTGGCCGCGCTGCTCGCCCTGGAGGACGACCTCGAAGTGGTCGCGGAGGCGGCTTCCGGCACCGAGGCGCTCGTCATGGCGCGGGCCCACCGCCCCGATGTGGCGGTGCTCGATCTTCAGATGCCGGGCATGGACGGTGTGAGTGTCGCCACATCCCTGCGGGCCGAACTGCCCGGGTGCCGCACGATGATCGTGACCAGCCATGGCATGCCGGGCCATCTGAAGCGTGCCCTGACGGCCGGTGTGCGGGGGTTTGTCCCGAAGACTCTGAGCGCCCAGCGACTGGCCGAGATCATTCGTACCGTATATGCCGGAAACCGCTATGTGGACCCGGAGTTGGCGGCCGACGCGATCTCGGCCGGGGACTCGCCGCTGACCGCGCGCGAGGCGGAGGTACTGGCCCTGGCGGGGGACGGGGCGCCGATCGCGGAGATCGCCGAGCGGGCCTCGCTCTCGCAGGGGACCGTACGGAACTATCTCTCGTCCGCGGCGTCCAAACTCGGTGCGGAGAACCGGCACACGGCGGTGCGTCTCGCCCGGGAGCGCGGTTGGGTATAGTGGGCTGCGCGCCACGGCGCATGCGGACGTAGCTCAGTTGGTAGAGCGCAACCTTGCCAAGGTTGAGGTCGCCAGTTCGAACCTGGTCGTCCGCTCCGGATGAAGGCCCCGGTCCTGTTCAGGACCGGGGCCTTCGCCATGCCGTCCGGTGTCTCTCAGGCCCGGCCCACCGCGCTCGCCGGCCAGGGGGTGCCGGTCAGCAGCTCGTACGCCTCCAGATACTTCGCGCGGGTCGCGTCGACGACCTCCGGCGGCAGCGGGGGCGGCGGCTGCTCGCCGCGGCGGTCCCAGCCGGACGCGGGCGAGGTCAGCCAGTCCCGTACGTACTGCTTGTCGTACGAGGGCTGGGGCCGGCCCGGCTCCCAGTCGGCGACGGGCCAGAAGCGCGAGGAGTCCGGGGTGAGCACCTCGTCGGCGATGACCAGGGTGCCGTCGGGACCCAGACCGAACTCGAACTTGGTGTCCGCGAGGATGATGCCCCGCTCGCGGGCGATGTCCCGGGCCCGGCCGTAGACGGCGAGGGTCGCCTGCCGCAGCAGGGCGGCGGTCTCCGCGCCGACCTGGTGGACGACCTCCTCGTAACTGACGTTCTCGTCGTGGTCGCCGACCGCGGCCTTGGTCGCGGGGGTGAAGATCGGCGCGGGCAGCTCGGAGCCGTCGGCGAGGCCCTCGGGGAGGGCGAGACCGCAGACCGTGCGGGTGGCGTTGTACTCGGTGAGGCCCGAGCCGGTGAGATAGCCGCGGGCCACGCACTCGACCGGGAGCATCCGCAGCGAGGTGCAGACCAGGGTGCGGCCCGCCCAGTCGGCGGGGGCGCCCTCGGGCAGCTCGGTGGAGAGCACATGGTTCGGGACGAGGTCCGCGAGCTGGTCGAACCACCAGAGGGAGAGCTGGGTGAGCACCCGGCCCTTGTCGGGGATCTCGCTGGGCAGCACCCAGTCATAGGCGGAGACACGGTCGCTGGCGACCATGACCAGGTCGCCGGCCGCGTTCTGGTAGAGATCGCGCACCTTGCCGGTGTGGAGATGAACCAGGCCCGGCACCTGAAGCGGTTCGGGCTTTTCTACGAATCCGGACACGGTTCCTCCCCGTGGTTCTGAACTAATGATTCCGATTCTCCCGCACGGCGGGCGGGGCGGTCGGGCCGGGGGCGGCGTGTCCGGTGGTCCCGTGGAAGGGCCCGGGTCAGTCGCGCTTGCAGATGCGGTCGAGGAGGTTGGCCGTCGCGCGCTGGACACGGGGGTCGACATGGCCGGGCCGGTCGAGCGCCGGCGTCCAGGCGAAGGTGCCGGAGGCGAAGACCAGCGCCCCCGAGGGGGCCCGGTAGAGCGAGGTCTCCTGGTGCCGGGCGGCGCCCTTGCGGTCCCGGTAGGGGGAGTGCGCGAGCAGGACGCGACGCAGATGCTCGGGGAGCGAGGTGCGCGGGAAGTAGCGGTCGGCCTCGCCCGCGACCAGGCCCGGCAGCTCATCGCCCTCGCCGGCGCCGGTGGACTCCCAGAGCCAGTGATCGGCGTTCCGCACGACCAGGGGGTGCGGTTCGGGCACCCGGCCCGCGTACTGGATGCCCAGCAGATGCTGCTCGGCCCGGTCGGCCTCGCGCCAGAGGGCGGACTTCCCGGGTCCGCGGCGCTTGCGGCAGGTGAGGAGCCGGTCGGGCTCGCCGGACGCGGACGGGCCGAGGCCGACCTGCCAGTACATGGTGTTGGCGGAGAGGAAGACGAGCGAGGTGCCGTGGTCGCGGGCGGTCTCGGCGGTGCGGCGCATGGGGGCCGACCAGTACTCGTCGTGGCCGGGGAAGACCAGCCCCCGGTAGCGGGTGGGGTCGATGGTGCCCGCGTGCAGATCGCGGGCCTCGGCGTAGGCGAGGTCGTAGCCGTAGCGCTCGGCCCAGCGGATGAAGTCATAGGCGTGGCCGACGTGCAGGGGCAGGCCGGCGCCCGCGTAGGGACGGTCGAAGGAGACGGTGACGGCGGCGTCCTTCTCGCCGAGGAGCCGGCCCTCGTCGTCCCAGGCGTGGTAGAGGCTGGCGCCGGTGCGGCCGTCCTCGGGGTAGAGGTTGTACGCCTGCCAGGTGATGTCCGGGAGCAGGAGCAGCAGGTCGGCGGGGTGGCTGTCGCGGACGGTGAACGGAATGTGGGAGCGGTGGCCGTCGGCGGCGGTGAGGACGGCGACATACGCGCCGATCGACCAGTACGAGGGGATCTGGAGCCGCCAGGAGAGCCACCAGTGGTGGCAGGAGACCGTGCGGCCGGCGGTGAGCGGGGGCGGCTGGACGATCCCGGGGAGCCGGGGACTGGTGGTGATCTTGGTGGCTCCGTGGCCCGCGTAGTGCCCGATGCGGTAGACGTCGATCGAGAACTGCTGGGGCGGGTTCACCGTGATGTGGAAGTCGATCGACTCGCCCGGGGCGACACCTCCCCGCGAGACGAAGCCCTTGATCTGGAGGTCCCGGTCGTTGGCTGCGCGGGGGCCCCGGGAGGCTCGGGCGCCCTCGGGGCGGTCCGGCTCCGCGTACCAGGGGATGACCCTGCCGGTGTCGCTGAAGTACTGCTCCGCACCGCGCAGCCAGGGGAGCGGTCCCTGCCCGAACGGGTCCGACACGGCATGGGCGAGGGCCCCCGATTCCCACCGCCGGATGTGCTCCGCCCCCATGCGCCCTCCCTCGCCGCCCCCGGACCCCCGGGGCGGCTCCCGCCGCGCCGCTCGCCCGGCACCGGGCTCCAGCACATCACATAACGCATGCGGGCCGTCACCCTTCGTCGTGAATTGTTGCGTGGGCGGGCCGGGGGAGGCGCGGTGGTGGTACCGGGGTGGCGCCGGGGCGGTGCCGGGGTGGTGGGGCCGGCCGGGGGCACACCGGGCGGAACGGGGTGGCGGGCGCGGGTGCACCGGGCGGGCAGGCGTCGTGGGGGCCGCCCGCACCGGGCAGGCGTCCGTGGGGGGCCGCACCGGCGGAACGGGGTGTCCGGCCCGGGGGCTACACCAGACGGACGGGCTTCTCCGGGCGGACGGCCGCGCCCGCGAGCCAGGCGTGGAGCGGCCTGGGGTCGCCGTCCTCCGTCAGGCTGAGGACGGGCGCCATGAGGTCGGCACAGCGGGCGCCTCGGATCAGCAGCGTGGGCCCGTCCAGCCAGTCGAGGCCGGGGGCGGCACCCGCGGTGTCGACGGCGGCGCAGCAGACCATGGCGGTGAGGTGGTCGGCGAGCAGCTCGCGCCCGGTGCGCGGGGGCTGGAGGGGGAAGAGCGGCAGGGGGTCCGCGCCCCATCCGTTGAGCACGTCCCCCGGGCTCTTGGCGACGGCCGCTCCCACGGCCGGCTTCTGCCGGGCGGTCTCCTCGCGGGCGACCTCGGCGCTGATCCCCGCCGCGAGGTTCTCCCCGGCGTCGGCCCCCCCGGCGGTGAGATGGACCAGCACCCGGGCGAGCGTCGGCCCCTGGGGCCCGCTCGACGGGGTGACCCCGAGATCGTCCAGCACTCGGTGGAGGCGGGCCGCTTCCGTACGCCACTTGCGGTCCACGACCTCCTCCGGATACTGCTGCCAGTCCACCGGGGACCAGCCGACCCCGGTCTCGGCGGGGCCGCCGTGGAAGAGGCGCGCGGCGAGCAGCGAGGCGGCCTCGTCGACCGCGCCGGGCTCCTCCAGGAGATCGCAGGCGGGGCGGTCGCCGAGCCGGGAGGCGAAGCCCTCGGCGAGGCGGTCGCGGCGGGACAGCTCGGTGAGGGCGGAGACCACGCCCGCGTCGAGCCGGGACGGCCAGCGGCCCATGCGCCAGGCGGGCAGGGCCACCCGGGTCAGCAGCCGGTCCCACCCCGCGTAGGCGAGGCCGACCTGCTCCTGGGCGACGATCCGCAGGCCGTAGTCGACGCTCTGGGCGCGCTCGGAGGCGGCGGCCGCGACCCCGCGCTCCATCTCACCCGCGTACAGCTGGCAGCTGTGGAGCAGCCGCCGGGCGATCCCGCCGACGAAGCCGAGCGCGGCGCGCCGCAGCGGCCTGAGCGGGCCGGGGGGCCCGGCCTCCGAGGCCACCGCGACCGCGGCGTCGAGACCGCGGACGAAGCGGCGGGCCGCGGCTATGTCGGGGTGCGCGGACGGCGCGGTCCCGGCGACGACCGGCGCGAGCAGGGCCCGCAGCTCGGCGACGCGCATCCACCAGAGGAAGGGCGAGCCGATCACCAGGACGGGGGCCTCGGCGGTGCGCCGCCGGGGACCGCTCCGTATCGCCTGGGGCAGGGCGTGGGCGGGGTGGGTGCGGTCCTCCAGCCAGCTGTCGCAGTCGGGGGTGAGCGCCAGGGCGGAGGGCGCGGGCACATCGAGCCGCTCGGCCAGATCCCTGACCAGGCGGTAGAGGTCGGGGGCGCCGCGCTCGGACAGCTCGACGGTGGGGCTGAGGGCGGGGCTCGCCCGGACGATGACGGCCGCGACGGCGGCGGCGAGCAGCAGCACGACGACCGCGAGGACGCCCACCGCCCAGCGGGCCGCGGACCAGCCGGCGCCGCGCATGTGCCCGGTGACCTCGCCGGCGAGGAGCACGACGGCGACGGCGGCGGGCAGCAGCGCGACGGCGAGGGCTCTGCTGCGGACGCGCAGCACGGCCAGCGCTCGTGAGCGCGCGGCCAGCGCGCCGATCGACTCACCGATACCGGTGCCGGTACTGGACACGGTCGGTCATCACCCCCTCTGCCTCGCGACGGTCTGGGTGCACTCCCCCACTGTGGCACCCACCACTGACATCGCAATGCCGGTGGGCCAAGTGCCGGAACGCCTGCGCCGCACCCTAGTTGGGGGTTCGGCGGGCGTCATCCGGATGGCTCACCCATCACTCGATGGAATGGCTTTGGGTAAAGGTGGGCACGGGTGGGGCACGGCGAAGGTTCACTCCGGGTGCCCGAGTCTGCGCATGCCGGCCCCGCCCGGCGCAACCCCAGCCCGTCGGACAATCCGTTCGCGAACGAAACCCGGCGCCCCGGGCGCGGCAACCCCGGCCCGTCCGGCGCTAGGGGGCAGAGCCTGGACCCCAGGCGCGGGCACAGGGCAGGCCCGGACAATTCCAGCCCGACCGGGGCTGGGGGACGGACCCCGCACCACAAGCGCCCGCGCGGCACGGGCCCGCACAATCCCAGCCCGTCCGGCGCTTGAGGACGGACCCCGCACCACAGGCGCCCGCGCGGCACGGGCCCGGACAATTCCAGCCCGTCCGGCGCTAGGGGACGGACCCCAGGGCCCCAGGCGCGGGCACGGCAACCCCAGCCCGACCAGCGCTTGAGGACAGAACCTGGACCACAGGCGCCCGCGCGGCACGGGCCCGCACAATCCCAGCCCGTCCGGCGCTAGGGGACGGACCCCAGGGCGCCCAGGCGCGGGCACGGCAACCCCAGCCCGTCCGGCGTTTGAGGACGGACCCCGCACCACAGGCGCGGGCACAGTGCAGGCCCGGGCAACCCCACCCCTCCCCGTCGGGAGCACCCCACGGAGCCCCGAGGCGGGCTCAGGCCGCCCGGCGCCGGGTGCCCGGGCAGCGGCCCCGGGGTCGGCCCACAGCGCTGACCCCGGGAGTGCGCGCGGTCGGTCTCAGGCCTCCGCCACCGCGCGGGCGATGTCCGTGCGGTGCTGAGACCCGTCGAGGCTGATCCGCCCCACGGCCTCGTACGCCCGCTCCCGCGCCTCGCGCAGATCCTTGCCGGTGGCGGTGACGGAGAGCACCCGCCCCCCCGCACTCACCACCGCTTCCCCCTCGCGCCGCGTCCCGGCGTGCAGGACGTACGCGTGGGGAGCGTCCTGCGCCGCGACGGCGGCCAGCCCCTCGATCGGGTCGCCGGTGCGCGGGGTGTCCGGGTAGTTGTGGGAGGCGACGACGACGGTCACCGCCGCGTCGTCGCGCCACCGCAGCGGCGGCTCGTCCGCGAGGGTCCCGTTGGCGGCGCGCAGGAGCACTCCGGCGAGCGGGGTGCGCAGCCGGGCCAGTACCACCTGCGTCTCGGGGTCGCCGAAGCGGGCGTTGAACTCGATGACCCGGACACCGCGCGAGGTGATCGCGAGACCGGCGTACAGCAGCCCGGCGAAGGGGGTCCCCCGGCGGCGCAGTTCGTCCACGGTGGGCTGGAGGACGGTCTCCAGGACCTCGTCGACCAGCTTGGGGTCGGCCCAGGGCAGCGGCGAGTAGGCGCCCATGCCGCCGGTGTTGGGCCCCTCGTCGCCGTCGAGGGCGCGCTTGAAGTCCTGCGCGGGGGTGAGGGGCAGGACGGTCACGCCGTCGGTGATGGCGAAGAGGGAGACCTCGGGGCCGTCGAGATACTCCTCGATCACGACCCGGCCGCAGGCGACGGCGTGCTCCCGGGCGGCGGCGAGATCGTCGGTGACGACCACGCCCTTGCCGGCGGCGAGGCCGTCGTCCTTCACGACATGGGGAGCGCCGAAG
Source organism: Streptomyces sp. NPDC001889 (assembly GCF_053594535.1). Lineage (NCBI taxonomy): Bacteria > Bacillati > Actinomycetota > Actinomycetes > Kitasatosporales > Streptomycetaceae > Streptomyces > Streptomyces sp. NPDC001889. Next base: position 212,738 of record NZ_JBSFER010000008.1, on the reverse strand, counting down.
GCGTCGAGGGCCTCGTCGATCTCCTCGGGGGTCGTGCAGACATAACTGCGGGCGGTGGGCACCCCGGCCGCGGCCATCACATCCTTGGCGAAGGCCTTGGAGCCCTCCAGCCGGGCGGCCTCGCGGGAGGGGCCGAAGCAGGGGACCCCGGCCGCGCGCACGGCGTCGGCCACCCCGGCGACCAGGGGCGCCTCGGGCCCGACGACGACGAGCCCGGCCTCCAGGTCCGTGGCGAGCCGGGCGACGGCGGCGCCGTCCAGGGCGTCGACCGGGTGCAGTTCGGCGACCTCGCCGATGCCGGCGTTACCCGGCGCGCAGTGCACAGCGGTGACGTCGGGGTCGAGGGAGAGAGAGCGGCACAGGGCATGTTCGCGGGCGCCGCCGCCGATGACAAGGACCTTCACGGCAGTCAGCCTAACCGCCGCGGCGCGCGGCCCTGTACGCCCCTACCGAAGCGGACCGGCTACTCGTTTGTGTATTCCTCCACAACGGTCGCCCCCAGCTCGCGCACGATCAGGTCGTGGCCGGAGAGCGCGGAGTCGACGAGATCGGGGTCGTCGTCCTCGGGGACGTCGTCCTCGGGGGAGACCGGGGGCGGGCTGTACGGGGCCGGGGGGGCGGCCGGTCCGGACGCGGGGCGCGCGGGCTCGGCGGCGGTGGGCCGGGGCGCGGCGGACCGGGACGCGGCCGGTCCGGGGCGGTCCGCCGGGGCGGCGGGTGCCGGGGCGGGCGCCTGCTGGGAGGCGGACCGGTACGGGGTGGCGGCGGGCTGCTGCTGGTGGGAGGGGGCGCTCTGCTGGGGCGGCCGGCCGCCGAAGCCACCGCCGCCGGAGCCCGGGGAACCCGCGGAGCCCGGGGAGCCCGGTCCGGCGGAGCCGCCGGAGACGTCGACGATCGCCTCGATCTTCCACTGCACATGGAACTGCTCGGCGAGGGCCTGCTTGAGGACTTCCTCGCTGCCGCTGCCGGAGAAGTTGTCCCGGGCGCCGGCGTTGATGAAGCCGATCTGGAGGGTGGTGCCGTCGAAGCCGGTGACCTGGGCGTTCTGGCTGAGGAGAATCCAGGTGAAGCGGCGTCGGTTCTTGACGGCCTCCAGGATCTCGGGCCACATGTTGCGCACCTGGCCGGCGCCCTGGGCCATGCCGGGCGCCTGTGCCTGGGGCTGCGCGGCGGGTGCCGGAGCGGCGGCCGGGGGCTGGGCCGGGGCCTGGGCGGGCTGCTGCGGGGTGGCGGGCCGGGCGCCCTGACCGGGTGTGGAGGCGGTGGGCCATCCTCCGGGCCGCCGCTCGGGCACGGCGGCCGGAGCGGGGGCGGGGGCGGCGCCGGGCCAGGCGCCCGGGCGGGCGGCGGGGGCCGCCGCCGGGGCGGGCTGGGGCTCGGCGGGAGGCTCCGGGACGGGCTGCGGCGCGGGCGGTGCGGCCGGCGGGGCGGCGGCGGGGGGCGGGACGGGGCCGTCGGGACCCGGCATGTGCGGGGCGGCCTCCGGCCCGGGGACGTACCCCATCGGCGCGGCGGGCCCGCCGGCCGAGAAGACGGGCGCGGGACCACCGGCGGCGGGGCGGGCGGCGGCGCCGCGCTCCAGCCGGTCGAGCCGGGCCTGCACCGAGCGCTCGTCGTCGTAGGCGGCGGGCAGGAGCACCCGCGCGCAGATCAGCTCCAGCTGCAACCGGGGCGAGGTCGCGCCGCGCATCTCGGTGAGCCCGGTGTTGACCAGGTCGGCGGCGCGGCTCAGTTCGGCCGCCCCGAGGACGGACGCCTGCGCCTGCATCCGCTCGACGACATCGGCGGGGGCGTCGATGAGCCCCTTCTCCCCCGCGTCGGGCACGGCGGCGAGGATCACCAGGTCCCGCAGCCGCTCCAGGAGGTCGGCGACGAAGCGGCGCGGGTCGTTGCCGCCCTCGATGACCCGGTCCACGACCTCGAACGCGGCGGCGCCGTCGCCCGCCGCGAAGGCGTCGACGACGGAGTCGAGCAGCGAGCCGTCGGTGTAGCCGAGGAGGCCGGTGGCCATGGCGTACGTCACACCGTCGTCGGCGGCTCCGGCGAGCAGCTGGTCCATGACGGACATCGAGTCCCGCACGGACCCGGCCCCGGCGCGCACGACGAGCGGGAGCACTCCGTCGGCGACGGGGATGCCCTCCCTGCCGCAGACCTCCCCGAGGTACTCGCGCAGGGTGCCGGGGGGCACGAGCCGGAAGGGGTAGTGGTGCGTACGCGACCGGATGGTGCCGATGACCTTCTCGGGCTCGGTGGTCGCGAAGATGAACTTGAGGTGCTCCGGGGGCTCCTCGACCACCTTCAGCAGGGCGTTGAACCCCTGCGGGGTGACCATGTGGGCCTCGTCGATGATGTAGATCTTGTACCGGCTGCTCGCGGGGCCGAAGAAGGCCTTCTCGCGCAGGTCGCGGGCGTCGTCCACACCACCGTGGGAGGCGGCGTCGATCTCGATGACATCGATGGACCCCGGCCCGTTGCGCGCGAGGTCCTGGCAGGACTGGCACTCGCCGCAGGGGGTGGGTGTGGGCCCCTGCTCGCAGTTCAGACAGCGGGCGAGGATGCGCGCACTGGTCGTCTTCCCGCACCCGCGCGGCCCGCTGAACAGGTACGCGTGATTGACCCGGTTGTTCCGCAGGGCCTGCTGCAGCGGGTCGGTGACATGCTCCTGCCCGATGACCTCGGCGAAGGACTCGGGGCGATAGCGGCGATACAGCGCAAGGGACGACACATCTACGAGGTTATCGGGGCCCACCGACAACCGTCTCCGCTCCCGCCCCGCCCCTGCCCCCGGGAACGCAAGCGCCCCTCACGCACCCGCCAGAGCCGACCTACCCTTGCTGCCTTCCGGCCCTGGGGGAGTTCAGTCAGATAGCGCCACGTGAGGGGCTCCGCACAGGGTACCCGATGGTGGGGGGTGCGAACGAGTTCGCAAGCACCCCTCAGCGTCTTGTATTGTTTGCCGCGGAGGATTCGCCTAGTGGCCTAGGGCGCACGCTTGGAAAGCGTGTTGGGGGCAACCCCTCACGAGTTCGAATCTCGTATCCTCCGCCAGTGCCTCACCGGGCACTAACGTCGAAGGCCCCCATCGCGAGATGGGGGCCTTCGACGTGCATGGCCTCAGTTACCGGGCCATCACAGTGGGTAACAGGTCCGGATGTCGCGCGATCCTCCGGCCGGAACGGCTGTAGCAGGCACCCAGCACCTGGTCAGTGTCGCGGTTCACCGCGGTCTCCGTCGGGACTCCTACAGGATGGACACCGTCATCTCCACACCGCAAGGGATCGCCGCATGGCCTCGAACTCGACACCAGGACCGCCTCGAACCGACCTGGACTGATAAGAACAAAACGCTCTTGTCGACCGGGGACGGCAGGTACGACTGCACATTCGTCGACCCGACGGACTACCGGGTCTCGGAGGTGCGTCATTCCGTCAAGGTGGCCTCAGCTCTTGGTGAGCACTTCTCTGGCCGCGTAGTAGGCATGCAGTGCGGCCTCGCTCCCCGAACCCAAGGCGGTCATGATCCGCTGAAAGCGGGCGGAGCGGAGATCGCCGGCCACGATGACGCGGGGATGCTGGTCAGCCGGCGGACAGTACCCGTCCACCCCACGGGTCAGGTCACCGGACGGGGCGGTCGGGGCGTTGCCGATGCTGAGGTAGGCGGCATCCGCCACGATCGTCCGCAGGGTGCCGCTCTGGCCCATCGCTTCCGCTGACACCCCTGTGCCCTCTGTGGGCCGAAGCGCCAGGTGCTCGACGGGGAGGGGCGTGACGCGGGGGTCCTCGCGGACCTCTTCGATCTTGTATTCGTCGACCGCCGGGTACGCCACGAGCAGACGGGTGCCGGTGGCCGGGTGGGCGCGCAGGAAAGTGCCGATCGGGCGGTCGCCGCCGAGGACGAGGAGTGTCCGGCCCTCGGCGTCGTCCGCCTCGGCCTGCCAGAGCGGGGGCAGGGTCAGGCCGTCGGGGGCAGTGATCCAGGTGGCGTCGCGGGGTTGGAGGGGCCCGACGCCGGTGGCAGCGATGACGTACGGAGCGGTGAGACGGACGCCGGTGTCGACCGTGACGGTCACGTGGACATCGTCGGCACGAAGCTCGGTAACGCGCCTACCGAGTTCGAGCCGGCAAAGCTCCGTGCCCTTCAGCTCCGCGACGATGGAGTCGGCCAGCTCAGGGCCACTGGTGTAGCCGCCGAGGACGTTGTTCAGTGCCGGGATCCGATAGAGGTTGCGGCACAGCCGGTCCGGCTCGACCAGAATCGAGCGCAGGCCGACGCTGGCGGCCATGCGGGCAGCGGCGCAGCCGGCCGGGCCTCCACCCATGATGATCAGATCGGTGTCGTACAGCGCGTCGGCCATGAGGCTATTCCAGCACCGGCGCCCCGGCGTACGCAGTGAGTTGCCCCATCACGTGTTCGGTGGTGACGAGTTGGCCGGTTCCGATCAGGCGGCGGGCGACGAGGAGTCCGGCGTCATGGACGTCGGGGCCGGCGTCGCTGGCGCAGGCGTCGGTAACGATCCACGGCGCGTAGCCGTGCTCGAAGGCGTCGGCGGCGGACTTCAGGACGCAGCTCTCGGTGGCGATCCCACAGAAGACGAGGTCGGTCCAGCCGGCCCGGCGGATCAGTTCGGCGGCCTCCGGGGTGAGGAGCGTGTACCCGGTCTTGTCGACGACCGCGTGTGCGTGGGCGGCAGCATCGGCGAGCTCGGGAACGATGTCGGTCTCGGGCGGTTCCTGGAGTCGGCTCCACTGGAAGAAGCGCTCGTAGGGGCTGTCCGGATAGTTGAAGTACCGGGTAAAGATCACGGGTCGGCCAGCGGCGGACCACTGGGCGGCCAGGTCGGAGACCGCTGGCACGGCGTGGCGGCTGTGGTGGTTCACGAAGCCGTTCTGCATGTCGATCACGACCAGCGCGGCACTGCCGATGTCCATCTGGTGTCTCTCCTGCCCAGTGCTCTCAGCCGACGCTCTCGCGTAGAGCGTCCTGTGCGGCGCGTAGCCGTTCGGCCAGTCCGCTGGTCTTCATGATGGCCTCCCGCATCAGGACGTGCTGCGCGGTCTCCTGGGCTCGGGCGGTGGTGAGCCGGGAGTAGGCAGCGCGCAGGAAGCGCCAGCCGTACTGCTCGGGCATGGAGGGGTCCTGGCCGTCCTCGATCATCTGCTGGATCTGGCGCGTGAAGCACCACAGGGCCTGGACGGTCAGCTCGCAGGCGACCAGCTCGTCGATGCTGAGGCTGCGCTCGCAGGCATGGGAGGCGTAGGCGACGCCGGACCAGCCGGCGTAGCCGGTGGAGACTCCGCGCACGCCGAAGGACACGATGTCCGGGTGGTCAAAGCCGGTGGCGAGGAGCGACTCCTCGACCGTGCCGTCCAAGGGTGCGGGCCCGTCCGGGGCGCCACGGTCGACGAGAACCGAGGGCGTGGACAGCAAGCGCAGCGCGGTGTCGTGGACGTCTCCCGCCCACGGGCCGGAGGTGACCCAGTAGAGGGAGAGGACATACTCCGGGTTGGGGACGCGGGTGTGGTCTTCGTCCAAGAGATCGCGGAGCTTGTTTCGCGCCCAGGGCAGATCGGAGGCGTAGGAGCGGTAGCGCCAGACGGCGAGGTCGGTGAGCGCGGCAGGCTCGTGCGGCTGGACGAGGTGGAAGACAGCCACCCCGCACGCGAGAACGTGCAGAACACAGTCCTGCGCTTCAGGATGGTCCACACGGGCCGATGAGGACTCCAACCACTGGTCGTCCACGCTCGGTGTCATGTGTGCGCGGAGCCGGCGGGAGCGCTCGACGCCGATGAAGACCGGCAGGAACTTGTGTGAGTCGATTTCGATCCGGCCTGCGACGGACGCACCCGCGTCACTCATTCCCAGCGCCGCCGCGAACCGGGCCTTCGCGTCGTCCGACGCGCGACCGAGCGCGGTGTCGAGGACGGCCTGAGATTCGGCACGAGGCTGGTACCTCGCTCCGCCGCCCTCCCAGTTCGATACCGTCCGGTCGCTGACGCCCAGGTAGGCAGCGAAATCCCGCAGGCTCATGCGCAGGGCGTCGCGTAACAGCCGGGCTTCCCGACCGGACCATCGCTGCACCGTGACCACCGTCGTACCCCCTGTCCTCACCCGGTGGAACGCCGAAACGACCAGCTTGGCCAGCCTCGTTCAGCAGCAGTGCGGCATTGCTGCAGAGCGCGTACGTCACACCCCGCCATCGCCCTGCACCATGCTGGGTCCATCGAGCCGGGGTGTCCACCGCCACCAGGCGGCCCTCCGCCCGTTCTCTCCGGTATCACCACCAGAAGGAGCAAATGGCATGACCGACATCGTCAAGCGCAACGCCCGCGCCATCCTCGTCGACGGCGACGAGCTCGTCCTCATCAAGCGCACCAAGCCGGGCAGGGAGCCGTACTGGGTGACCGTCGGCGGAGGGGTCGAGGCGGACGACGCGACCATCGAGGCGGCGCTGCACCGGGAGGTGTTCGAGGAGCTGGGCGGCAAGCTGGAGCGCGCCGAGCTCGTCCACCTGATCACCGACGAGCTGGAGGGCGGCGCCGGCGTCCAGCACATCTTCGCCGCGCGCCTGGAGTCGATGGACTTGGCCGCCCGTACGGGCACGGAGTTCGCCAAGCCGGAGCGGGGTGGGTACGACGTGGTCCGGGTGCCGTTCACCGCCAAGGCCGTCCGTGAGCTGAACCTGATGCCGCCGGAGCTGGCCGAGTTCATCGCCGCCAACACGGACGCGATCGTCTCCGTCCTCGACACCCCCATCCGCGAAGCGTGAGCGATGACGCCCGCCCCGGACTTCGTCAGTCTCAACGGCCCTGACAACGCCGGCAAGACGACCCACCTGGTACGGCTGGCCGAGCGGTGGGACGGCTTCCAGCCGCTGGGCGCGGTCCACGAGCACGACCCCGAAGCGTGGGCGCGGGTGGCAGCCGACGACTACGCCCGGTGGTGGTTCGAGACGTCCACGACCGTCGAGCTGACCGAGATGCTGCTCGCCGGCCACGCCAGGCGGGCCGCCGCCCGCGAGGACGGGCGTACGGGGCTGCTGGATAGGGGCCTGCCCATGCTCCTCGCCGTGGCCGCCGCGACCTGCGTGGTCAAGGACGGTCTTACGGTCGGCGAGGCGTTCAAGACCGTGACGGGCATCGCCGGTTCGCGTGCCGCAGCCTCCGAGACCTCGATTCTCCTGCTCCCGTCCCTTGACGCCGAGCGCAGTTACGCCATGACGAGCGCTCGCGAGGGCCGCCCGTGGACCGGGATCTACCCGGCCTATCAGAAGTCGCTGCACGCGGTCCTGCTCCACCAGACCGCGCACGGCGCGTACAACACGGTCGTGGATTGCGAGGACCGCTCTCTGGACGACGTACACAGCAACATCCTCGATCGCCTTGACCTCAGTACACGCACTGATGGGAGTCCCCGGTGACCCAGAACTCCCCGCCCCTGGTCCTGCCGCCCGGCCTCGCCCGCGCCATAGCCACGCTCCCGAACAAGGACCGACATCGCCTGGACGACACCGTCACCCGACTCCACACCGTCAACGGGCACCTGTGGGGCACCGAGGACCGGGTGCGCGGCACCTTGCTCTCCGCCGCGCAGGTCGCCGACTGCAAGCGGGAAATCGATCAGCTCAACGCCGAACGCAACGCGCTCGCCGAGCGGGCCGACGAGGTCCTCGGCTCGCTGGCGGATGCGGGCCGCGCCGACGCACCGCTGCATACCGAGACACTCGCCTCCGTCGTCGACCGTCTGTCGGTGCTGACGCTGCGGATCTGGCACAGCGAGCGGGCGGCGGCCCGGGACGAGCTGACCCGCCGCCGCGTCCCCGCCCTCCACAGCCAGCGGGAGGAGCTGTGCGCCGCCCTCGACACGCTGGTCGGCGATGTCGTCGCCGGACGCCGTCGACTCCCTGTGCCGGCCCGCTTCAAGTTGTACGGCCGGGCCGACGCGGCCCCCGCCGAGGTCAAACCGAGTCGGCACCTGCGCCGGGTCATCGCCTTCGGTGGCCTGAGCGAGTGCGGCAAGAGCACCAGCGCCGAGTTCGTCCAGCGCACGTGCGGTGCCCAGCGCTTCAAGATCGGCTTCCTGCTGCGGCAGGCTGCCCACCGGGAGGGCCTTGCGGACCCGTACGCGCTGTCGGCCCGGCGGCAGGCCGAGCTGCTGCTCGGCGAGCTGAACCGCTTCGCGGACGCCCACGTCGACACACGGCTGTTCACCATCGAATCCGTCCACGACGACGCCTCGATCGCCGAGCTCAAGCAGCTCATGGACGACACGCTCCAGATCGTCTACCTGGATGCCTCCTTCGCCGTACGCGTCGAACGGTCCGGGACGCTGGCCCAGGCCGTCGCCGCGAAGGACGAGATCAAGATGAGCCGTGGCGCCCACCAGGTCGCCGCGCTCGCCGACCACGTCATCGACAACACGGGAAGCATCGCCGCCCTTCGCTCACGGCTGCGCCGCATCGCCGCCCCGCCGACGGTCACGGCTCTGCGTGTGGCCACCCCATACGGGCTGGGCCTGCCGGCCGCGGTCGCCTCGGCGACGGCCGACTTCACCGACGCTGTACGGGCATACGGCCCCGGCGTGCGGCTCGTCGCCCTGACCGGCAGCCCCGGCGAGGGCAGCTGGATCGCCGGCTGGTCCGACCTGGACCTGCTCGTCATCGCCGAACACGAGGCCCTCGGACGGGTCCAAAAGGCCCTGGAGCAGTACCGGACCGCCCTGGACGGCGCGGCCTCCCTCGGCCCCACCCTCGTCACGCCCGGCGAGCTGTCCGCCCGGCGCCTCACCCCGCGCCTGGCGTTCGTCCTTCACCAGTTCCAGCAGGGCAGCCCCGTCCTGCACGCCGCACCCGACCTCAAACTGCCGACGATCACCCGAGACGAGCTCGCGCTCGCCGCTGTCCGGGAACTCCCCCAGGTCATCCTCACCATGCGCCGCCTGCGCGCCGACGCGGGGCCGGCCACCTTGCGGCAGCTCTACAAGCACCTCGTGCTCGCCTGCCGTCTCCTCCTCCGGGAACACAACCAGTGGGAGTCCGGACCCGACCGGATCCTCACCGCGGCCTCCCGCATGCCGGGCCTGGTCAACCTCTCGGTGCCCTCCCTGGCCGAGATCTCCAGCGCCTGGCGCGACGGCGACACCGACCGTGCCTTCAAGCCCGTCGTCACGGCCGTCGACCAGTTCCTCACCTGGTACGCCATCCAGCTCGCCGCCTGAACAGCCTCCCCCTTCATCCTTCTCCCTCCAACAGGAGCTTCGCCATGCCCGAAACCATCACCACGCCGTCCTTCTCCGCCCGGATCGTCGAGCGCCTCAGCGTCGGGGCCACGAGCCGCCGCGAGCGCGTCATCCACTCCCTGGACGGCCTGGAGGACCCGGTTCACCCCGACACCCTCGCCAACACCGGAGCCGACCTGTGGCGTCTGCTCCAGGAGCAGGTGCCGGACGGACTCGGCTCCGTGGACTTCCTCCTCGGCCTGGACGCCGGCGGCATCCTGCCGACCGTCTCCCTCGCCGGCGCCGCCCATCTCCCGTACAAGATCGCCTGGAAGCTTCACCTTCCCCTCGACGGCGCGGTCCGCTTCAGCGAGCCCCACGCGATGCGCACCGACGTCTTCGCGTACGGCATCGCCCCCGGGCAGCGCATCGTCATCGTGGACGACGAGATCACCACCGGCCGGACCCTGGCCGACCTCACCCACCACCTCCGCGAGGCGGGCGCCGTCCCGCTGGCGGCGGCCTGCCTGGTGGAGGACCCCACCCGCGGAGCTCGCAACCTGCTCACCGACCTCGGTCTGCCCCTGGTCTCGCTCACCACGATCGAAGGCCCGGCGTGACCGCGGTCGCCCCGGCAGGGATCCGGTTCCACCACGGTTCCGTGGTCATCCCCGCCGGGGCCGTCCACACCACCCCGCTCGGATACGACCGTGACAGCGTTCCCGTCGGCGCACCGCTCCCGCTTGCCGCTTCCGCCGAGCTCGTCCACCGCCTGAGCGGGTGCGGCGAGGTCGTGGCGGCTTTCGAGGGGAAGCTCGGCGACACCCTCCTGGCACTGTCGGGGGTCCGCGCGATCCTCGACTGGTTGCGGCTGCGCTCGGTTCGCGTGGCCGTCCGGGCAGTCGGTCCGTACGCGGGGTTGATCGCCCGCACCGGGCTGATCACGCGGCCCCAGGCAACCGCGCCGAACGGCCATCGGGCCGTGATCGGTGACCGCGCGGGAATCGAGGCACACGGCTCGACGGCGGCGGTGCGCCTGGTGCTCGACCCGGCCGCCCCACCCTGCTGGTCGACCGACGGCCGCGCCCACCCAAATCTGCCCGCCCGCCACTACCTGGCGCCGGAGCGCCGCCTCGGTATTCGCCTGCCCGGCACGACCCCTTTCGCTCCCACCCTCGCGACCGGGCCGAACGACCTCGTGGAGGAACTGCGCTCGGCGGGCTGGCTCGGCGGTCTGAACATCGCCGCCATCACCGCCACCAGTTGGCCGGAGCGCAAGGACTACACCGCGCGGCGCTACATCACCCTGGCCGAGCACATCGCCGAGGCCCGACAGACCCAGGCCCGGCTGCTGCTCATCGGCGGCAACCCGGGCGACGACCTCCGCGTCACCGCGGAGGCTCCCCGGCGCCATGTGCAGGTCCTCCGCCTCGACGGGATGCCGGCCGATCACCTCGCCGACCTCTTCCCGCACTGCCACCTCATCGTCGGCAACGACACCGGTCTCACCCACCTCGCCGCGATGGCCCGCGACCGGGACGGCGGCAGCCCACCGGTCATCGGCCTGTACGCGCGCCACAGCCACAGCAAGTGGCGCACCGGCATGCCGCACCACCACGCCGTCGCCACCGACCTGTCCGACCGCATGCACCAGGGCGACCTCTGCCCCGTCCGCGACGCCATCACCCCGGACACGGACGTTCACATGGACGCCTTCCCGCCCACCGCTCTGGCACAGGTCGGCCTCGAACTGCTTACCAAGGTGAGGCGATGACCTTCCAGCCACCCCTTCGGCTCGGTCCGGTACGGCGCTTCACCCGCAATCTGCTCCGCCCCGTCGACCTCCTCGGCCGCCCGCTGCTCCTGAAGTACACCCGCGATGTGGCCGAGGCCCGTGAGGAGATCCGCGGCCACGCCCACTTGGCCCGGCGCTACCGCGTCCCTGCCCGGCACGCCCACCTGCGCGTGCCGGGCGGGTACCTCCTCGCGTACGAACGCCTCCCGGGCGGCACCGACCAGGGCCTCCTGCTCGACCTCCTCAACGCGGACGAGCCGAGCGACGACCTCCACATCTACATGGACCAACTCACGTCCGCGTACCGCGAGGTCATCCTCACGACGGCATGGTCGGCCGATCCGGCGCACGTCGTCCGCAAGCTGTACTGGGACCGTGCGGCCCCCGGTGGCCGACTCGACACGTACTACGCCGGGAAGGACTTCCTGATGGCCGATGGCCTCATCGACATCCCGGTCTCCCGCCTCGACACCTACGCCCTGAACATCAACGGCCGTCGGCACCGCCTCGGCTGGGCCGCCACCCTCCGCCGGCTGCGTGCCCACTTCGCCACGAGCGAGCCGGTCTGGGCGGCCCTCACCCAGGGCGACCCCACCGACGTCAATCTCGCCCACCCGCTCGCCTGGTTCGACTATGACACCGCCGGGATGAACAGCATCCCCGGCGAGTTCGCCAACTTCCTCTGGTACGCCTCCACCCTCGGCGGCTGGCTCGTCCCCACGCACAACCCGACTGCCTTCGCCGACCACCCCGCCACCTTCGACCATGTCCCGGCCAACACCGCGAAGATCCGGCGAGCAGACGTCGACCACACCACCAGCACCATCCACATCAACTACGCCCCGCGTCTCTCGACGCCCCGGCGAGCCGCCGTGACCGCGTACTGGAACCAGCTCGTACGGCCGGTCGCCGACCGCCTCTGGCCCGGTGAGGACCTGGCGAACCTCCTCCGCCCCTACCTGGCCATGCGCATCCTCGGCGTCTACAACCTGGCCGACCTGGCCCCCGAGGACCGGCTCGCCCTCCTCGCCCGGCTCGCCGAGGCCATGAGTCCTGCCTTCAACCCCACCTCCTACTTCTGCCCGCTGGAGTCGCCATGCCCGGCCCCCTGAACGGCCACACCGCCCTGGTCACCGGAGCCACCGGCGGCCTCGGCTCGGCCATTGCCCGCCGCCTCGCCGCAGACGGTGCCACCGTCGCCCTAGCGCACCTCGACGACGACCGGGCCGCAGCCGAGCTCGCCACCCACATCACCGACAGCGGCGGCACCGCGATCCCCCTGGGAGCCGACCTCCGCGACGCCGAGTCCGTAGCCGCCCTCTGCCACCAGGCCCACGACCGGCTCGGCCCGATCGGCATCCTGGTCAGCAACGCCGGCGCCTACCCTCGCCGCCCCTGGCCCGAGATGACGCCCACCCATTGGGACGATGCCCTGGCCACCAACCTGACCAGCCACTACCTCCTCGCCCACGAGCTCACCCCCGCCATGACGGCCGCCGGCTGGGGCCGGATGATCACGATCGGCTCCGTCCTCGCCACGGCAGGCCGCCACGACCTCGCCGGCTACATCAGCGCCAAGGCCGGCCTCGAAGGACTCACCCGCGCCCTCGCCCGCGAACTCGGCCCCGCCGGCATCACCACCAACTGCGTCGCCCCGGGTTCCATCCGTGTCCCCGCTGAGGACACGGTCGTCGACGACCCCGAGGCCATGACCGTCCGCCAACTCGCCCGCCAGTGCGTGCAGCGCCGGGGCCGCCCGGACGACGTCGCCGCCGCCGTCGCCTTCCTCGCCACCGACGACGCCGGCTTCATCACCGGCCAGACCCTGCGCGTGGACGGGGGCTGGGTCCTTGGCTGACATCTGGCTCATGCGCCACGGCGCCTACGAAGGCCACCGCCCCGGCCACCACGCCCCGCACGATGCCGCCCTCACGCAGGAGGGCAGCGACCAGGTACGCCGCTCCCTCCCCCTCCCCGACGGCATCACCGCGATCGTCACCAGCCCGGTTCCCCGCGCCCGCCAGACCGCCACCCTCGTCTCGCACCTCACGGGCCTGCCGATCGTGGCCGTCTCCGGCCTCTTGGCCGAATGGCGCGCCCCGAGCATCGTCCTCGGCCGAACCGCCGAGACCTACCCGCCGGCCTACCGCGCCTGGCGAGCCCGCCGCCTCGCCAACCCCTCCCTACGCTGCGAAGACGGCGAAAGCCTCACCGACCTCCACACCCGCGCCCGCCACTGCGCCGCCTTCCTCCACCACACCGCCGGGCGCCACGGCCCCCTCTTGGCCGTCTCCCACACGCTCCTCCTGGGCGTCCTCACACACCTCTCAGAAGGCCCCGCCGCTTTCGTCACCGCCGCGAAAACGCCTTGGCAGTTTACTGAGCTCCGACTTCTGCCCGCCCATCCAAGAGACACACCTGGCCTTCACCAACCTGAACGATGAATGGCCTGTATCTGGCAGCACCAGCGCCCATCACATTCAAGAAGTAAGAACTGTTCAACTCCGAAGGGCAGTGTCAGACCTCTCTGACACAGTGCTCGGATGCTGCCGCCACAAGGGGCCGCCGACATCACTCTGTCAGCGCCCGATGCCTTCGACATCCCCGTGTTCGTACGACGGAGCTCGCCCTTGGAGCCAGCGCCGCGCCCGAAGCCGCAAACGGTGTCCCAAGCCGACCAAGCATGGCCGACGCCCGCGAACATGCCACCCGACGGCGACTACCTAGTGACCACGACGTGGCGTGACGTACTGGACGCTGCCACCACTGTGGGCCGGGATATCGCGCCGTGGATCACTGCTGTCCCCCGACTCGCCCGCCGCGAGATCGCTGCACGGCGCTACCCGCTCGCCGCCTACCTGATCCGAAGTGGGGCCACAGCGCACCAACACGGCTCGGGCCACGCTGTTGTACCAAGCGTCGTATACACACACGGGACCGAGAGCTCGACCCGTTCCGCCTTTGGCTACCACGTCGGCATGACGATGGCAGAGTGGGCCTGCAGAGGGCTTATGGGTCTCGGCCCGACGACCCATGCCGAGAGCGCCATACCCCCTGGCGCGCTGCCTGGCTGGCAAAAGCGCAAGAGTCTGCCCGACCTCTTTGGCACCCACCCGTTGACAACTGATCTCTGGCTGGTGGAGGCGAAGGGGGGCCGCACCCTTGGTGCGAGCAGCCGCCGAAAGGGTGCCCGGCAGCTGGATGTGGGCCCTCTCGTGCCGGTGAGGCACCAAAAAGTTCTCTGCGGTACGAGCCTGCAACAGCGGCTCTTCATGATGATCGACATCGAGAGCGGTCTCTCCCTCCCAGAGAGCGGCGATTCCTCTGAGCAGATGGATGACGCACTGGAGCACGACAACGACGCGCTAGTGGAGCTCGCGCGTGCTCGCATGCTGTTGTACCTCGCCCTGGTGTCCCTCCCTCCGGGCAGTCTGAAGCTCGCAGCCGTGGGCGGCCGACGAACTGGTAATTCTCGGCGCCGAACGGGGAGCCTTGTCCACCTCCTCGAAAGCGACGATGAGACAGCCGACCTGCGGCATCGACTCGACAGCGGAGCGACGGGCCCCGCCATCACGAGAGGGGACGGTGTCGACATGCTGGCAGGAAGGCTTCCGGGCACCGATCTGATGATCGGCATGTCCCGACGTCTCTTCGGGGCCTGCCGGGAGCTGGCGGAGATGGACAGAAGGATGGTCGCGGAGATCCAGGAGACCTCGGCCATGACCGACGTGTACTCAACACTGCAGCCACTCCCTGTCATACGCACGGACCTTGTCGCAACGGCACCCAGCGATGCGAGTGAGCGGCAATACAAGAGACACATAGCAGAGCGAGACGAGCGAGTGCGCAGCCATCGAGAGCGATACCGAGACGATTTCGGCCAGGCTGCTCGGCGTGGATTCGCTGCGGGTGATGCCAGCCCCTGGGAGGCGCTCATCTCCATCACACCGCGCCTCACGTCGCCGTCGGAGGACGGATTCCTTGAGGCTGCGACGGCAGATACCTACCTCGCCGTGGAGCAGGATTCACTGGACCTGGACGTCGAGACGGCTTAGCACCCGCAGGACGGAAACGCCAGCTGAAGAGGAGTTGCAGTGGCAAGGGACCAGGTGCGATGCGCCTGCTGTGCTGACCCAATAGCGGCGGGGGTGCCGTACTCAGTGGTTCCGGCAGGTGGTCACCGTGCTCACGTGGAGTGCGCGGGCCCGAACGACCGGACTACCACACCTCGCCCGCCAGCAGCGCCACACCTAGCGATCAAGCCCACGCGCAATCGAGTGATCAGGTCGACCTGAGCCTGGTCTCAGTTCTGGTCTTATTCGCCCCCGTCCGGGCCCGTTCGGGCGGGGCCACCGCGAACGCTCCACCCTCCACCGCCGATCAGGACGCCCACGACCCCCACCGGCCCCCCGTACGAACATTTGGAAAGGGTGTTCGGGGCAACCCCTCACGAGTTCGCATCTCGTATCCTCCGCCAGTGCCTCACCGGGCACTCGCGTGCGGAGGGCCCGGCGCCGCAGAGGTCAGTGCGGTCCGGTGCGGAAGGCGCGGCGGTAGGCGCCCGGGGTGGTGCCCAGGGTGGTGAGGAAGCGGCGGCGGAGGTTGGTGGCCGAGGAGAGGCCGGTGCGGCGGGCCACGGCCTCCACGGGGAGGTCGGAGGTCTCCAGCAGTTCCCGGGCCGCGGTGATCCGCTGGGCGAGGAGCCACTGGCCGGGGCTGGTGCCGAGCTGGTCGGTGAACCGGCGGGCCAGGGTGCGCGGCGAGACGCCGGCGCGGGCGGCCAGGCCGGTGAGGGTCAGTTCCTCGCCGAGCCTCCCGGTGGCCCACTCCAGCAGCGGGGCGAGCGTGCCGTCGATCTGGGCGGGGTGCGGCGGCGCCGCGTACTGGAGCTGGCCGCCCTCGCGGTGCGGCGGCATGACCATGTTCCGGGCGACCTGTGCGGCGTACCGGGCGCCCTGGTCCCGGCGGACGAGATGCAGACAGAGGTCGATGCCGGCTCCGGCGCCCGCGCTGGTGGCGACGTCGCCGTGGTCCACGTACAGCACGTCCGGGTCGAGGCGGACGGCCGGGAAGCGCGTCGCGAACTCCTCGGCCAGCGCCCAGTGCGTGGTCGCCCGGCGCCCGTCCAGCAGGCCCGCGCGGGCCGGGACCGCGGCGCCGGAGCAGATGCTGACCACCCGGGCCCCGCGGGCGTGCGCCCGGAGCAGGGCGCGGAGGACCGCGGGCGAGGGCGGCTCCCCGATGGGCAGCCATCCCGGTACGACCACGGTGTCCGCCCGGTCCAGCGCGTCCAGGCCGTCCGTGACGAGCATGTCGTACCCGGCGGGCGTGGGGACCGGACCGGGGTGTTCGGCGCACACCCCGAAGGCGTACCGCACGGGAAGTCCGGGCCGTTCGATCCCGAACACCTCCGCCGCGCAGGCGAGTTCGAACGTCGACTGCGGCGGATGGACGAGGGCCACCACTCGATGCATGGCAGGAAAGTACCGCAGGATGTCTTTTCCGACACTCGGTGGGACGGCGCCCGGCGGCGAGGCTGGACCGCATGACGACAGAGCAGAGCACCGCCGGTTATGTGTGGGCCGCCGTCCGGGACGCCGAGGCGCGCGAGCTCTTCCCGGGTATCCGTCTGCGCACCCTGTGGCGCGGGGACGAGGGGGCGACCGCCCATGTGCTGGAGATGGACCCGGGGGCCCGGTGGCAGGGGGTCGATGTCCATGAACCCGGGCCGGAGGAGGTCTTCGTGGTCTCCGGTGTCTTCAACGACGGCTACCGGGACTATCCCGCCGGCTCCTTCATCCACGCCCCCGCGGGCTCCTCGCACATCCCGCAGACGGCGACGGGCTGCACGCTGTTCCTCTTCTATCCGGAGGGGTGACCGGCCGTCGGGGGTACGGAGAACAGGGCCCCGGGGATGGGGGATGCGGGGTACGGCGTACGGGGCACGGGGCACGGGCTGGTGCCGCGTGCGCCGTCCCCGGCCCCCGCGCCCCGCATCCCGCATCCCGCATCCGTCCAAGCACCAGCCGCCCGCGCCAACCCCGCCCCAGCCAACTCCACCCGCACACACCCCCGTTGCCGTATGGACAGGCCTCCGGCACCGCACTAGCCTCGCACTTGGTCTAGACCTGAACTGCGCCAGCCTGGCATCCCCCCACGCACCCCAGGAGCGACGTATGCGCAGAAAGATCACCTCAGCCCTGCTCGGCCTCGGTATCGCCGGGGTCTCGCTGCTCGCCACCTCCGGCAGCGCCCAGGGCCACGGCTACACCGACTCGCCCATCAGCCGTCAGCAGCTCTGCGGCAACGGCACCGTGAGCAACTGCGGTCAGATCCAGTGGGAGCCGCCGAGCGTCGAGGGGCCCAAGGGGTTCCCCGGGCGCGGGCCCGTCGACGGGGCCATCTGTGCCGGTGGCAACGGGCGGTTCTCCGAGCTGGACGACCCGCGCGGCGGCGCCTGGCCCGCCACGCAGCTCAGCGGCGGTCAGAGCCACACCTTCACCTGGCGGATCACCGCCCGGCACAACACCTCCGACTTCCGCTACTACATCACCAAGGACGGCTACGACCCCCGCAAGCCGCTCACCCGGGCCGATCTGGAGCCGCAGCCCTTCCTCACCGTGCCCTTCGGCGGTGCGCGGCCGGACTCCACCGTCAGCCACTCGGGCACCCTGCCCCGCAAGTCCGGCAAGCATCTGATCCTCGGCGTCTGGAATGTCTCCAACACGGAGAACGCCTTCTACGCCTGCTCGGACGTGCGGTTCTGACCCCGCCCGGCATGCCCCGGTGAACCCCGCGCGGCCGGTCACACGGCCAGTCGTGTGACCGGCCGCGCGCCGTTCCCGGGTGCGCGCGCCGCCCCGCGCCGGATAATGGCAGGCGGGGGCAGCCGCGCGCGCTCGGACGGAGGTGGGCTCCCATGGCCAAGGGCAGCGGGGGCTCCGGCAGGAGCAGAGAGCACCCCACACCCCGGGAGCGGGCCGAGCGGGGCCGGGCCGCGCGCCGGGCCGCCCCGAGGTCCGGGCACGGCGACTTCTCCCCCGGGGCCGGCCGGCGCGACCCGGTCGACGTGATCGAGGCGCAGTCGGCCGTACGCGTCCCGGAGCTGGTCCCCATCCGGTACGGGCGGATGACCGAGTCCCCGTTCCGCTTCTACCGGGGCGCCGCCGCGATCATGGCGGGCGATCTCTCCACCACCCCGGACACCGGCCTCACCGCCCAGCTCTGCGGCGACGCCCATCTGCTGAACTTCCGGCTCCTCGGCTCCCCCGAGCGCCGGCTGGTCTTCGACATCAACGACTTCGACGAGACCCTGCCGGGCCCCTGGGAGTGGGATCTGAAGCGGCTCGCCGCCAGTCTGGTCATCGCCGGCCGCGAGAACGGCTACCCGGCGGAGGTACGGGCCCGGATCGTCCGCGCGACCGTGCGGTCCTACCGGACGCGTATGCGGGCGTACGCCGGAATGGGCAATCTGGAGGTCTGGTACGACCGGGCCGACATGGAGGAGCTGCGGACCGTGGCCGGCCGGCGGCTCGGCGCGCGCGGCAACCGGCGCCTCTCCGACGCCATGGCGAAGGCCCGCACCCGGGACAGCCTCAAGGCGTTCACCAAGCTCACCCGCCTGGAGGACGGCGAGCGCCGGTTCGCCCCCGACCCGCCGCTGGTCGTCCCGGTCGGGGAGCTGCTGCACGGCGGCGAGCGGGACCGGTTCGTCGCGGAGCTGCACGGGCTCGTCGACCGGTACGCCCGGAGCCTGACCACCGAGCGGAAGCATCTGCTCCGGCAGTACCGGGTCGCCGACATCGCCCGCAAGGTGGTGGGCGTGGGCAGTGTGGGGACCCGCTGCTGGATTCTGCTGCTCCTCGGCAAGGACGACCAGGACCCGCTGATCCTCCAGGCCAAGGAGGCCGATCACTCGGTGCTCGCCGAATACACCGGCGAGAGCGCCTACGACAACCAGGGCCGGCGGGTGGTCGCCGGGCAGCGGCTGATGCAGGCCGTCGGCGATGTGTTCCTCGGCTGGGACCGGGTCCAGGGGCTCGACGGCCGGCGGCGGGACTTCTATGTGCGCCAGCTCCACGACTGGAAGGGCATCGTCGAGCCGCAGATCATGGTCCCGAAGGGCATGCGGATCTTCGGCGAGCTCTGCGGGGCGACCCTGGCCCGGGCGCACGCCCGCTCCGGTGACCGGATCGCCATCGCCGCCTATCTGGGCTCCGGCGATGTCCTCGACCGGGCGCTGGCCCGGTTCGCGGAGAGCTACGCCGACCAGAACGAGCGCGACCACGCGGCGCTGCTGGCGGCGGTGCGCGAGGGCAGGGTCACCGCGACGGCCGCCTGACCGCGCGCACCGGTCCCGCCCCCGCCCGGCGCGGGGCGGGGTGGCCGGGCGTACCGTCTCCCGGGTATCCGGAAGACGCACGAGGAGAGCCGACGCTTGACCGAGGAGGAGTTCGCCGAGTTCTACCGGCGTTCGGTCCACCGGCTCACGGGCCAGCTGTATGTGATGACCGGCGATTTCCACGAGGCCCAGGACGTGGTGCAGGAGGCTTTCGTACGGGCCTGGGGGCGGCGCCGGCAGCTGGAGCGGGATCTCGGTCCCGAGGCCTGGGTGCGGACGGTGGCCTGGCGGCTCGCGGTGAGCCGGTGGCGGCGGGTGGTGCGGGGGCAGCGCGCGTGGAGCCGGCGCACCGATCCGGAGACCAGCGGGGGGCCGGAGCCGGGGATGGTCGATGTGGAGCGGGCGCTGCGCCGGATGCCGCCCCGGCAGCGGCAGTGCGCCGCGCTGTTCTATGTCTGCGATCTGTCCGTGGAGCAGATAGCGGCCGAGACACGGCTGTCGCCCGGCACCGTCAAGACCCATCTGTCACGGGCCCGGACCAGGCTCGCCGACAGCCTCGACCATCCTTCGCTCACCGGGGAGAGCCATGATGTCCGACCTTGACAGCCGGCTGGCGGCCGAGCTGCGGCAGGCCGCGGATCAGGCGGCGGAGCGGGTGCGGCCCATGGACGTACCCGGGATCACCGACCGGGCGCGGCGCGGCCACCGGCGCCGGCGGCTGCTGACGGTGGCGGCGGGGGCGGGCGGGCTGACGGCAGCCGTGTCGCTGGCGGTGACGCTGCTGGCGGGCGGCGGGGAGCCCGAGCCGGTGCCGCCCGCCGTGCCCGCGAGCGTGCCGGCCTCGACGAGCACCCCGACGGCCGTCCCGACGAGCGGTCCCGCCCCGGCTCCGTCCCGGAGTCTCTCCGTCTCCCGGCCACCGGCCACGACTGCCTTCCGCGAGCCGGGGCAGGACCCCACCGGGGCTCCGGCGTCCCCCCGGGGGGACGCCGGAGCCCCGGCCCTCCCGGACGCGACGGGCCCGGTCACCACCGGGCCGGGCGAGCCGGCCGTCCCCGAGCGCGGCCCGCTGCCCTAGGGAGTTTCTTTCGGATCGGGCCGGACCGGTGAGCGGGGTCCGGTGCCGGGGATCGCGAGGCGGAGGAGGGAGCCCACGCGGAGCACCGGCGACCGACGACAACGCGGCAAGGCGCGGCACCAGGGCTCGCGAGCCCGGCACGATCCGAAAGAGACGGCCTGGAGGCCCCCTCCGAGCAGGGGCGGGCCACAGTGACACATCTCTCACTCGGTCAACCCCGGCCCCGGCCCCGGGCGTAAGGCCATCAGATACTGACCTTGCGAGGAGCCGATGGCCAACCACACACAGACCGACCTCCGTCCGCCCCCGGCCGCCGTCTCCGTCCCCCGTACCCGGAAGCGGACGGGCGCGCGTTTCCTCGCGGGTTCCCGTGCGGGCTTCCCCGCCCGGCGGTGGGATGTCCTCGCCCGCACGGCGGGCACGGCGCTGGCGGTCCACGCCGTGAGCACCACGATCCATCTGGTGATCCTCGCCCTGATGGGCGGTCCGGGCGGTCCGCCGCTGCGGGAGCGGCTCCAGGCCTGGGACGGACACCTCTACATATCCATAGCCGAGGACGGCTACCCCCAGGGCCTCACCCGCTCCGAGACGGGCGAGCCGACCGGCAACAACCTCGCGTTCTTCCCGCTCTATCCGCTGCTCACCCGGTCCGTGCACCAACTGACCGGCCTGGAGACCGGCATCGCCGCCATCGTCGTGGCACACCTCTCGCTGCTGGGCGCGCTCATCGCCGTGCACCGTCTGCTGGCCCTGCTGTACGGGCCCCGTACCGCCACGATCGGCATCGTGCTGCTGGCGGGGGCGCAGCCGATGGCGCTGACCTTCCTCATGGCGTACAGCGAGGCGCTGTTCCTCGCGCTCGCGGCGGGGGCGCTGCTCGCCGCCCACCGCCGGCGCTGGCTTCTCGCCGGTGTCCTCGCCTTCCTCACCGGGCTCACCCGGCCCGCCGCGCTCGCCCTGGCCCTCGCCCTGGCGCTGGCCGCCCTCCTGGAGCTGCGGCGCCGGCGCGATCTCGCCTGGCGCCCGATCGCCGCGGTCGTGCTGGCCTGCGCCGGCACCCCCGTCTATCTGGCCTGGGTCGGGGAGCGCTCCGGGCAGCTCAACGCCTGGTTCGTGATCCAGGAGGCGGGGTGGGGCACCCACTGGGACAACGGCGCCGCCTTCGTGGACTTTCTGCGCGGGACCTTCCTCCGGAGCGACGACTGGGTGCCGTTGAGCACCGCCGTCCTCCTCGTCCTCGCGGTCTGCGCCACGGCCGTCACCTGGCGGCGCGGTGTCTGGCCGCCGCTGCTGGTCTACGGCACCACCGTGCTCGTCCTGACCCTGGGGCAGAGCAACTACTACCACTCCAAGCTGCGGCTGCTGATCCCCGCCGTGCTCTTCCTGGTGCCCCTGGCGCAGGCGCTGGCGCGGGCCGGCACCCGTACGGTCGTGGTCTCGCTCACCGCGGCGACGCTCTTCGGGAGCTGGTACGGCGCCCATATGCTCACGTCCTGGAAGTACGCGATCTGAGGCCGCCGCCCCGGCGGGAGGGCCGCGGGACAGTGGGGACAAGCTGCCGAACGGGGGGCGTTTCCCCCCGAAGTCCCGCCCTCCTGGCGGCCCGGCGGTTGCCGGCACAGTTTTGTCCGCCATACTCCTGCCGTGGAGCAGAAGCACATAGGACCGAAAATCCCGCCGACGCACGCGGCCGGAGTCGACCCGGCGTACATCCCCGGGCTCATGCCCGCGCGCCCCGCCGGGGCCGGCGCGGACACCGGGGAGACCCCGGAGCCGGAGACCGGGGCGCCGCCGCCGGACGGTGTCCGGGAGGACGCCGTATCCGATGCCGTGCCCGAGAACGCCCCGCCCGAGGAGGCGGCGCCCGAGGAGTCCGGGGAGTCCGGGGAGTCCGGGAAGCCCCGGGAGTCCGAGGACGCCGACGGGAGCGGCGAGGGCGGCGCGCCCGACGAGGGGCCCGTCTTCGAGGTCTCCGACCGGCGCGGCGCGATCGTCGCGGACGGCGCGGGCGTCACCTTCCGGCTGGACACGGAGGAGGCCGGCTTCGGCTGGGACGAGATCAAGGCGGTGGAGTTCGACACCCCGCGCTTCGGCCGCCGGTTCAGCGTCACGGTCTACACCTCGACCCAGCGCTGGTTCCAGAACGATGTCGAGGCACCGACCCGGGCCGATCTGAAGACCTGGGCGGCGGAGCTGGACGCGGTGCTGGACGCGCGCTTCGAGGACAGCGCGACCTGACCCGTGGGGCGCGGGGCGCGGCGGCGGGTGAGGCCCGTCAGCCCCGCGGCGCTCCGGCGACGGCCTGCCCGGTCTCCCGCGCGGTGAGATGCGGGCGGAGGCCGTGCGCCCCGGCGCCGTCGTGGACGAGGACGTCCTCGACGCGCCCGTCGAACAGCGGCGCCGGCGTCTTCGCCGGTGCCACCAGATCCGTCCGGTCGGCGATGCCGACCCGGCGCCCGACCGGCTCCGGCCACCGGCCGCGCTTCCCGGCCGGGGCGGTACGAGCCGGCCGAAGACCGGATTCCGCACATCCGGTGGCGGGCCCGGCGGGCCCGGCGTGACTGGGGTCAGCGGGGGCCGGCCGGGGTGCGCGCACCGTGCCTCGTACACGACGACCGAGCCGGGCGCGCGGGCCACCAGCCCCTCGGTGCCGTCCGTCAGCTCCCGTACGCACCGCTCCCGCACTGCGGCGCGCACCGGGGCTCGGTGAGATCCCGCTCGGCCGCCGGCCGGCGCCGGAGCTTCCGGCGGCTCTGCCCGGCTCCGTCGTGCCCGGTCGCGGCGCGGATGCCGGCGGGCACGGAGGCGAGCTGTTCGCTCTCGGGGAGCGGGCGGTACCGCCCGCTTCCCGGCGCGATGAGGAATCGCCGCCCCGCCCACCCCGCGGCCGCCCCCCTGTTCAGCGCGGTACCGGGGGCGGCCGGGGCCTCTCCCTCAGGGCCTGCGGGGAGGAGTCAGGCCGGGAGCAGCGGGCGGCGGCGCGAGAGACGCATGGCGGCCTCCGTCACCGCGGGGTCGGACGAGGCGCCGGACAGGCCGTCGAGATAGGCCTGGGCCGCCGCCTCGTAGAGGTGGCCGACGGCGTCGAGCCGGGCGTCGTGGGCGTTGCGCCGGGCGGCCGTACGGATGTCGAGGGCCGCCTCGGCCTGTCGGGCGCGCTCGGCGCCGGCCTGCTCCTCCTCGATCCGCTCGTCCAGGGCGCGCAGGGCTTCGACCGCGCTCCGGTAGGAGCCCAGATGGGGGTGCTCGTCGCCGAGCCCGAGCAGCAGGGCGACACCGCCGGAGAGCAGCAGCAGGGCGACGAACATCAGCGAGACGGTGTCGGGGGAGAGATTCAGCGAGTCGATCAGGCTGACCTGCGGAATCGGCTCCACATCGGGGGAGAGCTGGAGTGGCGGCTCCTCCCGGAAGACCAGCCGCGCCCTCATGTCGCCGAGCGTCCACGCGCCGTACCCCCAGGCCACGAGGGCCGCCAGGGCGGGCAGGGCGGCCAGCCGGATCGCGCCGGTGGCGGAGCGCCGCCGGAGAATCCGGCCCGCGAAGTGCGGGCCGAGGATCATCACCGTGGACACGGCGAGGGTGAGGCTGACCGTGAGCCCGGCGGCGGTGTCGCCGGTGCCGTGGAGTTCGGTGAAGACGGCGTAGTAGACCGGGATCTCCACCAGCGCCAGCAGGGCGAGCAGGGCGAGCCGGCCCCAGACGGGCATGCCGGGGCGGGCGGTGGCGCCCTCCCAGGCGGCCCGGGCCGCCGGGTCGGCGGCGGGGGCGGGGAGCGGGTCCGGGGTGTCCGCCGGGGCCGTGGGCGGGGTGTCGGAGAGGGCGTACCAGCGCGGGTGGCCGGCGGCCGGCTCCCGGTCGTCGCCGGGGCGCGGTTCCGGGTCGTCCCGGTCGGGCGGCAGCCCGGCGCGGGTCCCGCGCGGGTCGAACCGGCCCACCACCCGGTCGCGGAAGGCGTGCCAGCGGTCGGCCCGCTGGGCGAGCCGGTCCAGCTGGGCCGTGGCCCGGTCCCGCTGGGACTCCAGCAGCGTCCGCCGGTCGTCCGCGCGCCGGAGCCGCGCTTCGGCGGCGGTGAGGGCCGCCCGCACCCTGCCCGCCTCCAGCGCCGCGCTCTCCTCGGCGCGGGCCGCCTCGACGGTGAGCTGCTGCCGCACCCGGTCCCGCGCGCTCGCCAGCTCGGCGAAGTACGGGACCGGCTCGGGGCCGCTGAGCACCCAGGGGTCGTAGACCCCGGCCTTCGCCGCCCTGGCGCCGTGCTCACGGGCCCCGCGCCTCAGCCACTCGGTGTCCTTGCCCCGGATGAGGGCGGGTTCGATGGGCTCCGGCTGGGGCAGCGAGCCGTCCGGGAAGAGCCGGGGGTCCGGCCGGCCGCGCCGGGCCCGGTCGTCGGCGGGCCGGCCGCGCCGCGGCCGGAGCCGGCGGGGGCGTTCGTCCCTACCGGTAAGTGGTGTGGACACGGGCCTTGATCCTCCCCTCCAGGAGTTCCGTCCAGAAGGCGTCGAACTGGCGGTACCGCGAGGACTTGGTGTCGAACTTCATGCCGTACCCGACGGGGTGGATGTCCGCGCCGTCGAGCTTCGGGATGTCGTGCGAGGAGAGCAGGTCGTCGATGACCGCCTCGCGCTTCGCGGCGGTGGACAGATCCTGCCTCCCCATCCGGAACTCGGGGTCGTTCTGCTGGAAGTCGCTGACCACCAGCACCTCGAAGGAGGTGTCCCCCCGGTCCGGCCTGGAGAGCGCGATACGGGAGAGCCCGCCGATGACGTCCGAGCCGGGCTCCTCCTTCTGCGCGCAGGCCAGCAGCTTCCGCGCACCGGCGACCGCGGCGGCCCGCAGCGCGGTGCGGGTGCGGTCGCGGTCCGCGGTGCCGGGCAGGTCCGGGTCGAGATCGACCTCGCCGACCTGGCACTTGGACGCCTGGGAGACCCGGGTGATCGGGGCGAAGGCCGTCCTGCGGCACTTGTTGTCGGCGAGGAACCCCGCGAGTTTCGCGTCCAGTTTGGCCTTGGCGTCGAAGCCGTCCTTGGTGGCGGCGGCCGAGCCCGAGCCGTCGACCACCACCCCGCAGGCCTGGCTCCAGCGCTCCGGTTCGTCGTTGAACCCGCAGGAGGCGGTCGCGGTGGTGGCGAGGGCGAGCAGCAGGGCCAGGGGGAGCGAGCGCCGGGCGCGGGTCCGGGGCGGGGGCGGGGTGGCGGTGGGGGTCCGGGTCGGGGTCGGGGTCATCGGGTGGTCCTCCTCCCGGCGCTGCCGGGCATCTGCCGGTCGAGAATGCGCAGCGCCCGCGAGGTCGCCGTGGAGTCGGTCTCGTCGTCGTCGAGGAGCCAGATCTCCGGCCGCCGCCAGCTGTCGTCCAGCGCCGTGCGGCCGGGCAGCCAGTCGGCGCTCGGGCGCCGGCCGAGCCGGGAGAGCTGGGGGTGGGTGATCCACACGGCCTCCCAGTAGCAGGCGAGTTGCTGATTGGAGCGGTCGATCACCGCCTGGGCGCGGGAGCGGCAGAGGTCGGTGCTGGTGCGCCACTCGCCCACCCAGTGGCCGTAGCGGGCCAGCGCGGCGGGCAGCGGCTCGGCCCGGATGTCGTACTGGTTGACGACCCGCACCGACTCGGAGCGCAGCCGCGCGATCAGCTCCCGCTTGCGCAGGATCAGGGCGGAGCGCATCTGTTCCGTGGTGCGGCGAGCGGTCTCCCGTACCTCGGTGACATAGGGCGTGACCAGCAGGAGGTCGGTGTCGGCCGGTCCGGCGGGCGGCCCGTCGGCCGGGGTGAGCGGGACGCGGGGGACACCCCGGGCGCCGTCCCGCCGGCCGCGCCATCCGGCCACGGTTCGTGTGGTGCGGCCGAGCCGGCCCCGGCGGGCCACCGCGTTGACACTGTCGGCTCTGATCATGGATGTCTTTCCCCCGATTTCCCACAGCGCGAATTCCGCGCCGGACAGAGGTGCAATTCATCGTGCTCACGCATGCCGAATACGGCCCTTTACGGCCGGCTCGCGGTACCGCCCCCACGGGACCGCGAACGGTAGTTCGGATCGGATACGGATCGGAGATGCGGATCGACGCGGGGTCCGGATACGGATCGGAGCCGGTCCGGATACGGATCGGGCCGGCTCCGTCGAGCGCGGCACCCCGGGTGGTTGAAGGCGATAACTGGCAGGAGCGTAGCGGAGGTTTCCCGCTTCCGTACCCGAGAACGCCCAATTCGGCGACCGTTCCCGAAGTCGCCCGGAAGCCGACCGGAGAACGCCCTCGGGGGCCGTCTCCAGCGGGCCATACTGAAATGCCTCAGGGGAGAGAAAGGGAGTGGGGCGGATGGCCGGCACCACCGGGTCCTCGGGCCTGTCAGCGGGCCCGTCCACGGCCCCCGGGAGCGCGTCCCGAACGGGTGCCGGTGCCGATGCCGGTGCCGGTGCCGGTGCCGGTGCCGGTGCCGGTGCCGGTGCCGGGCCGGACGAGGGACGGCGGCCCGGGGACGGGCGGGCGGACGGTACGGAGGAGGGCCGGGCGGGGGCCGGGGCGGTGGAGGACGAGGCGGCGGAGGACGAGGCGGCGGAGGACGGGCCGGTGCTGCGGGTCTCCGGGACGCACTTCCCGGTGTGGACGCTGGGGCCGGGGAAGCGGCTCTGCGTCTGGGTCCAGGGCTGCGGCCTCGGCTGCCCCGGCTGCATGTCCCGGCACACCTGGGACCCGCACGGCGGCCTCGCCCGTACGGTCCCGTCCCTGCTGGCGCTCTGGCGCGCGGCCCTGGCCGCCGGGGCGGACGGGCTCACCGTCAGCGGCGGGGAGCCCCTGGACCAGCCCGCCGCCGTGGCGGCCCTGCTCGCGGGCGCCGCGCGGATCGCCTCCGCGTCCGGCCGGGAGGCGGACCTGCTCCTCTACACGGGGTACGAGGACGGCGAGGCCGAGGCGGACGAGGCGCGCACGGCGGCGGTCCGGCACGCGGACTGCCTGGTGACCGGCCGGTTCCGGACGGCCGAGCCGACCGCGCTGGTGTGGCGCGGCTCGGCGAACCAGCGGATGCGGCCACGGACGGAGCTGGGACGGGCGCGGTACGGGCCGCATCTGCACCGGACCGACACCGGCTCCCGGCTCCAGGTGCACATGGTCGAGGGGGAGGGCGATGTACGGCTCTACGGGGTGCCCCGGCGCGGTGAACTCCGCGCGCTGGAAAGGCGGCTCAGGGACTTGGGGATGGGGCTCGACGGGCCCAGCTGGCGGCCATGAGACACCCCGCCCGCCGCGCCGCCGACCCGGGCACCGCCCCCGGCAGGGCGAGCACGGCGGGTGCGGCGGACAGCGCGGGCAGGGCGAACAGGGCAGGCTGCGCGGGCAGGGCGAACAGGGCAGGCAGGGCGGGCAGGGCGAACAGGGCAGGCAGGGCGGGCAGAAGGGCCAGGGCCGCCCCCGCGCTCCGCTCTCACAGCTCCCCCAGCGCCTCCGCCGTGCTCCGGTTGCGCACCACCACATGCACCTGACGGCCGGGGTCCCGGGCGAGTTCGTCGCGGATGGCCCAGCGCAGCCAGACCGCGCTGACCTGCGGGGTCAGCCCACCGCGCCCGGCCCCGAGCAGCGGAAAGCAGAGCGAGGCGAGGGCCGGGCCCCGGCCATCGGCCGCCAGCGCGGCGTCCTCCTCCCGGGCGAGGGCGAAACAGGCGCCCACCGCGCGGGCGATGCTCTCCGGGCTGACCCGGTAGGTGTCCTCGTACGGTGTGGCCACCGCCGCGTGGTAGATCCGCCGCACCCCGCGGGCCGCCAGCGCTCCCGGCGAAGTGGGCACCACCGTCCCGGGCCGCACCGGCAGTCCGGGGCGGCCATGGGCGCGCAGCCACTCGCCCAGCTCCCGGGCGAGGACATCGTCGACTATCTCGCCCGCCGGGTCGCGCACGGCGGCGGCCAGCCGCAGCGAGCCGGAGACCGTGGGGCGGAAGGTCTTGGACATCTCCAGGTAGATGTTCTCGGAGGAGACCAGCACATCGATGTCCCGCAGCAGTTCGATGGGCGAGACATGGAGGGTGAAGCCGGCGTGGGCGCCGACCGGGACCCGGCCCGCGGGCTGCCGCGGGGGTTCGAGCCCGCCCCCGGTCCCCGCCCCGGCGCCGGGCCCGGTCTCGGCAGCCGCCGTGCCCGCGCCCACGCCCACGGTGCGCGCCGGTTCCCTCAGCACGGTCAGCACCGCCTCCGCCAACTGCTGCACCACCTGGGGCTCCTGGTGTTTGCGGAAGCGCTCGGGAGTCACCCCGTACACCGCCGCCGCCATCTTGCGGCGCTCGGACGCGGGGGCACCCCGGCGGTCCGGGAGCAGACCGAAGGTGTGGGCCGCGGCCCGCCCGAGCAGATCCCCCGCCCCGAGCCGTCGCACGGCCTCCTTGAGCAGGGCCTCGATGCCCGCCGGGAGGTCGTCCGGGCCGTCGCCGAAACCACCGGCGAGGGCGGCGGAGCGCAGCGCCGGATACTCCGTTCCGCGCAGACCGGCCAGGCCGGGCCTGCGCAGATTCCGCAGCTCCTCCAGAAGTTGATCATAAGCGGGCAGAGAGTGCGGCAACCGCTCCTGACTCATGGCCACCACGGTAGCGAGCGGCCGTACTCCGGTCGACGGTTTCCGCACATCCGGCACCCGGGGCACAGCGGGCCGAACACCCCCCGGACACGGCGGAAAAGGGAAATCCCTCCCGCCGTCGCCGGGGCTTCGCTACGATCGCGGCGGCACAAGGAGGGGTACGGGGGTTTCGCGGCCGAAGCGGCCGAATTCGGCGCCGTCGGTGTCGTCCATGTCGTTGAGGTCGTTGAGGTCGTTGACGTTGAGGTCGTTGACGTCGTTGACGTCGTTGACGTCGTTGGTTTCATCGATGGGGCCGGCACGATCAATACCGTCCGAGCCGTCGAACCCTCGCTGCCGGCGCCGCCTTTGCCGCGATTCCGCGCGCCGACGCACGGCACGGCCCGCGCGGCCGGTTCCGCGCGGATTCCGGCCGGGTCCGCCGAACCGGACCGGCGAATTCCCCGCACGCGGGTCCGGGAATTCCCGCCGCCGCCCGGAAAGGGCGGCCGAAGCGCCCGTTCCGCTCCGTTCCACTCCCCCGGCCCCGGCTCCCGACCCCGGCCACCGACACCCGCCCCTGGCCCTGCACCCGCCCCCGCCGCCGACTCCGTCCACCCGCGCACGAGGTGACTGAAGTGACCCTCCCACCGGAACCGCCGCCGCCCACCGAGTACGAAGCCGGTCACCCCACCCCCGGAGCCGCGCCGCCCACCGAGTTCGAGGCCCGCGACCCACGGCCGCCCGGAGCCGCGCCGCCCACCGAGGACACCCGGGCCGGGCAGCCCCGCACCGGCGGCCCCGCAACCGCGCCCCGGGCCGACACCGGGCAGTTGCCGGCCTCCCTGCGCGCCCGGTTCCGGCTGCGGGCCGTGCTCCGCCGCGCCGAACGGCCCGAACAGGCCGCCGTCTTCCGGGTCGAGGACGAGCACGGCGCCACCCACGTCCTCAAGTGGTACGACCGCGCGCACGCCCCGGACCCCGAGGTGTGGGCGCTGCTGCGCGAGAGCGCGCGCCCCCACCTCACCCACTTCTCCGAGGCCGACCCCACCGGCGCCGACGGCCACCCCTACGACCTCGCCCCCTCCTACGGGGAGATCAACCTCGCGGACCATCTGGAGCAGAACCCCGGCCCGGCGGACCCGGTGTTCATCCACAGCCTCGTGCGCCAGCTGCACCGGGCGCTGACCACCCTGCACGAGCTGGACATCGTCCACCGGGACCTCAGCCCCGCCAACGTGGTGCTCGGCACCCTGGACCCGGCCGATCCGGAGCTGGTCCTCGTCGACTTCGGAGTCTCCGCCCACGCCCCCGAGGAGCGGTACAGCCGGGAGCGCTGGGCCGGCACCGCCCGCTACATGTCGCCGCAGGCGTCGCTGCGCAACCAGGTCATCCACCCGCCCGCCGACTGGTGGTCGCTGGGCATGATCGTCGCCGAGCTGGCCGGCGGACGGCACCCCGTCCGGTACCACGAGAACGACGCCGTGCGGGAGGAGATCAGCTCCCGCGACCCCGATCTGCGGCTGGTCACCGACCCCGGGCTGCTCCGGCTCTGCCAGGGGCTGCTCACCCGCGACCCCGACCCCGGCCACCGCTGGGGCGGCGACGAGGTGGCCCGGTGGCTGGCGGGCGAGGCCCCCGACGTCCGGTGGGACCCCGGCTCCGCGCCGGGCGGGCCGGACCCCGCCGACGGCCCCGGAGTCGAGCCGTACGCCTTCCTCGGCGAGGAGTACACCCGACCGGCGCCGCTGGCCAGGGCCTTCGACGAGAACTGGCGGCACGCCCGC
This sequence comes from Streptomyces sp. NPDC001889, assembly GCF_053594535.1. Lineage (NCBI taxonomy): Bacteria > Bacillati > Actinomycetota > Actinomycetes > Kitasatosporales > Streptomycetaceae > Streptomyces > Streptomyces sp. NPDC001889. Next base: position 181,997 of record NZ_JBSFER010000008.1, on the reverse strand, counting down.
GCCGCCCTGGCCCGACGGCGCGGCCGGGAGACCTTCACCCGCTGGCTGCGGCAGTTCGAGGGCGCCCCGGGACGGGACGGCGCCGAACTGGCCTCCCTCATCGGGCTGTTGGCGAACGAGCCCGGGCCCGCGACGCTGGTCCGGCTGATCGGCTGGCTGGGCCCCGGCCTGGAGGCCTCCTACCGGGGAGCGCCGCTGGACCGGGCGGGGCTGCGGGATCTGCTGACCGACGCCGGGCGCGGCGACGAGTTCGCCGGGTCCGTGGTCGCGGACCTGGGCCGGCACACCATCCTGCCGCTGCTCGACGACCGTCCCGGCGGGGAGGGGCTGCGGGAGGTGCACGGGCGCTGGCTCACCGCCCTCTCCCGCTGGGAGCACCTGGTGGCGGAGCTGATCGACGAGACCCCTTCGCTGCGCGGCGCCCGGGACGAGATCCGTCTCGCCGCCCGGCTCGACGGCTACCGGCGGGCCGCCCTGCTCTCGCTGGCGGCCGACGCCGAACCGGGCCGCCGCCGGCTCGCCGAGCGGACGGCCCGCACCCTCAGGGCCCTGCCGCAGCCCGTCGCCTGGTACGAGCGGCTGGTGCGCGACCGCGACGATCTCGTACGGATGCATCTGGCCGAGCGGCTGGCCCCGCTCGCCGAGGAGGAGTCCTGGCAGGCGCACGCCCGGATCGAGGCGGACCGCGCGGTCCTGCGCCAGCAGCGGGATCTCGACGCCGCCGCGCTGTGGCTGCGGCGGCAGGACATGCTGCCCACCCTCGGCTGGGCGGTGGGCGGGGCCGCCGCGCTCATCCTGCCGTGGATCTTCGTCATCGGGATCACGGATGTGGCGGGGTGGGCCGACCAGCGGAGTGTGCTGATCGCCTGGCTGCTGGCGGTCCCGGGGGCCGCCGCCGTGCTGGCGCTCGAACTGTGGACGGCGTACCGCATCGGCAGCCCCGGCTACCACCCGGACCGCTCCCTGGCGGGCCTGGTGATCGACCGGGCGCTGCCCTTCGCCCGGTTCATCCGGCAGCCCGGAGCCCGCTTCCCGGTCCGCGGGCTGCTGCTGCTCCTGCCGCTGGGGGCGATGTGGCTGACGGTGGTGTACGCGGGCTGGATCTGGCCGGTCGTCACGGTGACGGCGCTGGCCTGGTGGTGCGTACGGCGGCTGTACCGCTGGCAGGTGTACGTCGCCGAACTGCGGGCGCGGGTGGGACCCGGGACCGGGGGGCGGCGGCGCGACGGCGAGGGTGCGGACGGCGGGGACAGCGGACACGGCGGAGACGGCGGAGACGGCGGAGACGGCGGAGACGGCGAGGACGGCGAGGACGGGACGGCGGGCGGGCGGACCGCGCGCCCGGTGCGGAGAGGAGGGCTCGGATGAGCTCAGGAATCGCGTTGCCCAGCATCAGCGAGGTCATGACACAGGTGAACTTCCCGGCGGACCCGTTCGCCGTGACCTTCCCGCAGGGGGTCGTGGAGGGCGCGGCGCGGGAGGCCGCGGGGTCGGCCGGCTCGGCGGCCGGGAACATCGGCGTCCCCGACGTGCTGCGGGAGGCCGCGGGGTCGGCCGGCACGGTGCCCGGGAGCATCGGCGTCCCCGACGTGCTGCCGGAGTTCTCCGTCACGGACGCGGCGGGCCAGGCCGTGGACTCGGCCGTGGACCAGCTCCAGGACCTGCTGGTGCCCGCTCTGATCGGGCTCGGCTCGCTCAGCGGCGCGCTGCTCGCCGGCCGGGCGGCCATGGCCGGGGCGCAGGTGCTCGCGACGGCGGCGATCCGGGCGGCGCAGGCGCAGGACGCGCTGCGGGAGCAGCGGCTCGACGCCCAGCGGTCCGCCGCGTGCTGGCGGGACGCCGCGTTCGCCGCCGCGCAGGTCAACGCCCGGCTCGATGTGCTGCGGGCGCGTATCGCGCGGGCGGGCGCGGCGGCCGGGCCCGGCGGGCCCCGGCCGCCCGGGCTCCCCGGGGCGCCCGATCTGCCGCCGCCGCTCGCCCCCGCCGGGCTGAGGCTGGAGGAGATGTGGCGGCGGCTCGCCGACACCGAGGGCCGGCTGCGCCGGGCCGAGGCCGCCTGGGCGCGGGCCGCGATGGACGGCGCGGGCGCGGCGGAGGGCACGGCCGGGGCGAGCGCCTGGCACACCCGGCTGCGGGCCCGGCGGCGGGAGGCGCTGGCGGAGTACGAGCGGACCGGCAGCCCTCCCGCCCCGGCGGACCCCGTACCGGCCCGGCCGGCCGCGGGCGCCGGGCCCTCCGGCGAGGAGGTGCTGCGGATCGGCGCCGAACTGCTGGCCGGGCTGCCGCACACGGTCTCCCCGGCGGACCACCGGCTGGTGGAGGAGACGATCGCGGCGGCGGCGGAGGTGGCCGCCGAGCGGCCCGCGGCGGCCAAGCGCCATCTGCGCGAGGCCACCCGGTTCGCCGACCGGGCGGCCCGCGCCGCCGAGCGCCGGCAGCGGGATCAGGAGTGGGCGGCGCGGAAGCTCGCCTTCCTCCGGCACACCCCGCCCGGTGCCGGTCTCCCGCTGCCGGACGCCGGCGCCGAGATCGCCGCCCTGGAGCGGGCGCTCGCCGAGGGGACGGCGCTCAGCGAGTCCGAGACGGCCCGGGTCTCGGCGCGGGTCGGCGAGCGGACCGCCGTGTTCCAGCGGCTGTACACCGGGGAGGTGATCCGTACGGCGGTACGGGAGGTGGGGGCGGAGCACTCCGCCGGGAGCGCTGAGCGGGCCATCGACTGGACGCCGCCCGGCTGGGGGGACGAGCACTGGCTCCGCGTCCTGGTGGACGGATCGGGCAGCGCCCGCGTCATCACGATGCACCGCGACCGCACCGCGACCGGGGAGACCGAGGCGGACCGGGAGCTGGACCGGCTGCGCTGCGCGGAGGCCCCGGCCCGGCTGAGCGCGCTGGAGGAGGTCGCGGAACGCTCAGGGCTCCGGCTGCGGTTCACCTTCGAGCCGGCACCGGAGCACCCCACGGCGGGGGCGGCCGACGGGGCCACGGAGCACACCCTCCCGCCCCCGCAGCGCCGCGCGGACCCCCGCACGGGCCCCAGGGCCCGCCACCACGACGGAGGCCCTCGCCGATGAGACCCGGGGCTGCCCCGCCCGCCACCTGTCCGGGCGGGCCCGGACCGGGGACCCCCGCGCGGCGCCCGTGCGGGCGGGGGCCCCGGGCCGGGGCCCCGCCGGCGGAGGAGCCACCCCCGCACCCGGCACACCGACCACCCCGCCGGTGCCACGCCGAGCCCGCCGGGAGGAACACCCCTCCGGGCCCCGCAGCCCGCACCCCGGCACCCCGTACCAGCCGGACCACCGCACCGACAGCACCCCGCCCCGGCGGAAACGGACACCCGCCCACCGGCCCCCGCCCCGGACAACGCCCCGTACCGAAGCCACGACCACCCCGCCGGTGGCGCACCGCGCACCGCACCCCCCAGCCCACGCCACCACCACCAGGAGGCACGCCGATGACACAGGAGCCACCGCAGGAGACGCTCCGGGACAGGCTGCGGAAGGCACCCCCGCGACCGGAACACCAACCGGAGGGGACAGCGGAGCCGGTGGCCGGGCCGGGGGGCGGTGGGGTCAGGGAGCGGCGGCTGCCCGCGTTCGCCGAGGAGTTGACCGGCACCCTCAGCGTCCACTCGCAGTACGTCCTGCACGGCAACATCCGCGATATCCACCTGGTCCGCCACGACGACGGCGTCGGCGCCCCGCACGACGGCCACCACACCCTCACCGAGGTGGTGTGGAACGCGCTCTGGCAGGAGGGGTACGAGGTCCTCCTCCGCTACGACATCGTGGACGGGTTCACGGTGGTCACGGGCCCGGCGGCCGAGGAGGTCCGCGCCCTGCTGCCGTCCCCGCGCACCGCCGGCCGGCTGCCGGGCGACCGCGACCGGCCCCCCGGGCACCTCGCCGGTGCCGAGCAGACCATCCGCGCGATCGCGAACGGCTGGCAGCAGCCGGGGGCGGCGGAGCGCCGGCCGGCCGAGGGCAGGCCGCACCTGGGGGCGGCCCGGCGGAAGGACCCGTACCGGGCCGCGCTGCTGATCGACTACGCGGCCCGCATCCCCACCGATGTCACCCGGCTCAGCGACCCCGAGCGGGACTTCTTCCTCAACTGTCTGAAGCTCGCGGAGGACGCCCGCCCCCTGCTCGACGAGGAGACCGGGCGCCGGGTCTTCAACCCGGTGATCTGGCTCGCGGACGGCGAGCGCGAGCTGCCCACCTGGCTGGTGGCCGGGAGCGAGCGGGTCCGCACCATCGGCCTTCCGCTGCCGGACCTCGGCGGCCGGCGGCGCATGGCCCGGCTGCTCGCGGAGGAGCACGAGGAGCGGGCGGGCGCCCTCCGGGAGGGCCGCCCCGTCCTGCTCGACAAGAAGCGCCACGCGCGCGACCACGCCCAGGACATCGACACCTTCGCCCGGGCCACCGCCGGGCTGACGCTGCGCGCGATGCGCGAGAGCACGCATATGGCGCTCGACCGGGGGCTGCCGTTCTCGGCCATGCGCGACGCGGTGCGCGTCTACCAGCTCGGTGTCGAGGACAACCCCTGGCAGCGCTCCCATGTGCGGGAGCAGATCACCAAGGGCGAGACCTACATCCGGAGCCGGGTGAAGGGCCAGGAGAAGGCGGTCGGCAAGACCCTCGACATCCTCAAGCGCGCCGCCCTCGGCCTCTCCGGCGCACAGGCCTCCCACCCCGGCAGCCGCCCGCGCGGGGTGCTCTTCTTCGCCGGGCCGACCGGGACCGGCAAGACGGAGCTGGCCAAGTCCGTGGCCGAGGTTCTCTTCGGCACCGAGGAGGCCTGTCTGCGCTTCGACATGAGCGAGTTCTCGGCGGCCCACTCGGTGGACCGGCTGGTGGGAGCGCCCCCCGGATACGTGGGGTACGAGGCGGGCGGCGAGCTGACGACGGCGGTCCGCAACGACCCCTTCCGGGTGGTGCTGTTCGACGAGATCGACAAGGCGGACCGGGGGGTGCTGGACAAGTTCCTCCAGGTGCTGGAGGACGGCCGGCTCACCGACGGACAGGGGGTGACGACCTACTTCAGCGAGTGCGTGCTGATCTTCACCTCCAATCTGGGGGTACGGAGCCGGGCGGAACGGCCGGGCCAGGGCGAGGTGTCCGGCGGCCGGGTGGCCGTGCCCGGGATGCCGTACCACGAGCTGGAGGAGATCATCCTGGACAATGTGAAGCAGCACTTCGTGGAGGGGATCGGCCGGCCCGAGCTGATGAACCGGCTCGGCGGGAACGTGGTGGTCTTCGACTACATCTCGGCCGAGGTGGCGGCGGAGATCTTCGACTCGCAGGTCGGCAACATCCAGCGGGTGCTGCGGGAGGAGCAGGGTGTGCGTCTGAGCCTCTCCGACGCCGCGCGGCGCACGCTGTCCGCGCACTGCACGGCCGACTCGGACAACGGCGGCCGGGGCATCGGGATGCTGCTGGAGACCCATCTGATCAACCCGCTGGCGCGGGCGCTGTTCGACCAGGGGGCGCTGCGGGGCACGGCGGTCTCGGTGGAGCGGGTGCGGCTGGACGGGGACGGCACGGCGGAGCTGGAGCTGCGGGTGGCGCCGGCGGAGGGCGGGGCGTGAGTACGGAGGAGGGCGGGGCGTCCGCGTCCCGCCCGCTCCGGCGGCGGGCGCGGGGCTGGGTCCCGCTGACGGACCCGGCCCCCGCCCCCACCCCCGAACCGGAATCCGAACCGGAAACGGAACCTGAAACGGAACCTGAACCGGAAGCGGAACAGGAATCCGAACCGGAACCGGAACCGGCGGCGGGGCCGATCGGAGCCGGAACCGGAACCGGCGGCTGGCAGCCCGTGCCCGAACCGGCCCCCGCCGCCCCCGCCCCGCCCGGGGCCCCGCGCCACACCCCGCCCGGGGACCCCGGGAGCCGCCCCGGTCCGACCGGCGACGGGCCCCGGGACTGCTGGCACTGCCGGGAGCCGCTGGACCCCCGCGAACCCCTCTGCGCCTCCTGCGGCAGCCCCCGCACCCATGTCCTGCTGCTCTGCGACTCCCCCTGTCTGGAGCTGGCCCAGGGCCCCGGCGCCCCGCTGAACCTCGGCCGGGACCCCGGCTGGTCCCCCCGTACCGCCGCCGCCTTCACCGAACTGCTCAGGATCTCCCGGCGGCACGCGACGGTCACGGTGGAGGCGGACGGCAGCGCGTGGGTGGAGGAGGCGGCGGCGTCCGGCAGCCTCAACCACACCTATCTCAACGGCGCCCGGATCACCCCGGGTCTGCGCACCCCGCTGCGCGACGGCGACGAACTCCGGCTCGGGCTGCGGGTGGTCGGTTTCTCGGTGCGGCTGTACGGACCGGGGTGACCGGCTCCGCACAGGCGCGTCCGGCGGACGCGCCCCGCGCACGGGCCCGGGTGCCGAACGCCGGTCGGCAGGTGGACCGGGCCGTCCCCCGAGCGGCCCGGTCCACGTCTCAGAGCCGCGCCCCCGGCGGGACGACGACGGCCCGCAGCGGCGCCAGCAGCCGGTTGGCCTCGATCGCGCCCTCGAAGGTGCCGAGCGAGCAGCCCTGCCCCGGCTCGGCCTTCAGCGGCTCGGCGCCGCAGCGGTCCCCGAAGAGCACCACCGCGTGGTGCGGCCGGTTCCGCCGCGACTGCCACACCAGCCCCTGGGCCCGCCGCTCCTGACGCCGGATCTCCCGGGCCCAGAACCGGGTCGACGGATAGCGGCCCTCGTCGCCCTCCAGCAGCCAGGAGCTCTGGAACACCGCCGCGAGATCCTCCTCGGAGACCAGCCGGACCAGGGTGAGGTCCTCCGTCACCCGCACCCTGGACAGGGTCCGGGAGGCCGCCAGCGCCCAGGGCACCTGGCGCGTCCCGGCCGGGCCGGAGAACCGCACGGAGCGCAGCAGCACCTCCGCGAGCGCGGTGGTCGGCTCCGGTGCCGCGTACAGGAAGGGGTAGGGGTCGTCCACCGTGCCGTCGAAGCGGGCGCCGTCGAAGTGCGGGTGGGCGCGGGATGTGTTGAAGGCGGTGGCCGCGTAGGCCGACGCGTGGCAGCGCCACAGCTCGGTACCGGCCGGGACCACGGTCAGGGCGGGCTCCATCGCGGCTCCCTCGGGGGGCGGCTGGCCTACCACGCGCCCTCCTCCAGCAGCGCGTGGGCGGCCCGCGTCAGCTCCTCGTCCGGCACCTGTCCGACCAGCGCGGCCGGGGTGCCGCTCAGCCACTCGTTGCCGCCGAGCCACCAGTCGGCGGCGCCCCAGGGGTCCTGGTCGGCCAGGAGCAGCCGGTTGATCCGCTGGACGACCGGGCGCGGCTCGCCCGTATCGGGGTCGAACTGGAAGTCCGGGTAGCGGGCGGTGCCCTCGCCGTCGGTGAGCCGGATGAGCGCGGCGCCGCCGGGATCGGCGGACGCCTCCTCGCCGAGCCGGTCCGCGCCCCGGGCGGGGGCGGCCAGCAGCCATTCCCGCACCCCGCGCGCGAGTTCCGCGCTCGCGGGCTCCAGGGCCGGCCAGTCCACCGACTCCAGCAGCCTGATCAGGGACTCCAGCCGGTCCGTGTCCGGCAGGACCGCGGCGGTGACGGGTGAGCGGACCTGGCGCAGCAGCCGGCTCGGCTCGCTGTCGGGCGGCAGCGCCCGCAGGACCTGCCGCACACCGCGCACGGCGACGCGCACGGCCCGGATGTCGTCACCGGCGGCGCGCAGGGCGCGGACGGCGCCGCGGTAGCGGTCGAACTGCCCGGGGGTCAGCGAGGCATGGATCTCCGGCTGGTGGCCGCGGAGCAGCTCCAGGAGTTCATCGGTGCCCGAGGTCATGGGTGCGGCCCTTCGACGCGGGGGACGGGGGGCGGGGTTGCCCTGGTGGGTGAAGGCGGCCCAGGAGGCCGGTTCGGCGAGGTGGCCGGGGTCGCGCTCGACCCCGGTGAGGAGGTCCCCGCGCAGGCCGGGGACGGGCCGGCGGTCGGGGTCGGTCATCCACACCTGGGCGGCGCGCAGGGCGTCGGCCGGGGCGAGCCCCTCGACGGCGAGGTGGTGGTGGAAGACGACCATCAGCGCGGCGGACGCGGTGTCGGGGACCTCCCAGCGGGAGCCCACGACATCGGCGGCGCCCCGGGCGAGGAGGGCGGTGGAGAGGGTGAGCGCCTCGTCGTGGTCCCGGCTGCTCAGATCGGTCTCGCAGGCGCTGAGGACGATGAGCGGGCCCTGGTCGGGCCGGTGTCCGTGCGGTACGTCGAGCAGCCGGGCGACGCTGAGCAGCCCGCCGTCACCGCTGTCGCCGCTGTCGCCGTCGCCCCGGGCGTCGGCGCCGGCGGGCGGGGCGAGATGGAGGACGGAGCCGGTGGGGTTCAGCCCGGCCAGTCCGTGGACGACGAGGTGGAGCAGGCTCGCGGGAGGTGTCGTGGGGTGGCCGCCGGGGAGCCGGCCGAGGATGTCGTCCGGGGTGCCCGGGGCGTCCTCGGGTGCGTCGTCGTGCCAGCCGTAGAGGGCGGCGTCGGGGTAGTAGGCGGTGCGCAGGGCACTGACCTCGTCCTCCGCCCAGGCCAGGTCCCCGGTGGGGTCGGCGACCAGCACGGGCCGCTCCCCGACGGCCATCCGCGCCCGCCGCGCGGACCGCAGGAACTCGGCTCCGGAGGCGGCGTAGGTGAGGACGGCGTGCTCACAGAGATGGCTGTGGGCGCGGCGCAGCGTGGGCGAGGGCAGGTCCAGCCGGGCGGCGTGCCACGGCACGACCCCGAGATTCCCGCACGCCACCACGACCAGCCGCACCGGCGGCGGCAGCGGCGGCACCGGACCGCCGGACGCCGCCTGGCCGCCGGGGCCATGGGCGTCCCGAGACTCCCCGGGGCCCCCGGGCGGGGCCGTTCCGTCCGGGGACGGCGCACCGAGAGCGTCCAGCACGGGGGCCATCACCGCCTCGCCCGACCACGCGCACAGCTCCAGAAGCGCGGCCTCCCAGGCGCGGTGGGCCTCCTCGCGGGCCGCGCGGTCCAGGGACCGGGCGGCCGAGCGGTGGGCTCCGGCGTCCAGATAGCGTTCGAGCGGCCCGCGGCCCGCCGCGCCGAGGCCCGGGAGCCAGAGCACCTCCGGCTCCCCCTCCGGGCGGACCAGTACGGCCATCCCGTCCATGGAGTCCTGCCCCGGCACCAGATACAGCAGCGCGTCGGCGCCCGTCGCCGTCAGCCCCTCCCGCAGCTCCGCGATGCCCGGGGCCTCCAGCAGCTCCCGCAGCGAGTCCCGGCCGCCCCCGTCCGGCTGCCGCAGAACACCCAGCGCCCGGCGGCGCAGCGTACTCGGGATGGTGAACTCCTCCGGGGAGCCGCTCGGCAGGATCTGCCCGACCACGTTCTCCCAGTCGGCGGAGGCATCCCCCGGCAGTGCCGGCCGCCGCTCCGCCGGGCGCAGCTTCCGCAGCGCGTTCTCCCACTCCGCCGCCAGCTCCGGCTCCCCCCGGGCCGCCAACTGCTCGGGCACCCCGGCCGAGGCCGCCGCCGCCCTCAGCACCAGGGCCCGCCCGGTCTCCAGCACCTCCACCGCCCGGTCCGCGCGCAGATCGCCCGCGGCCCACCCGGCGGCCGGCAGCCCCCGCTCGGCGCTGGTCCTCGCCACCTCCAGGCCGTGTTCGGCGCCCAGTTGCAGCAGGACCTCCTCCGCGAGCACCCGCAGCGAGTCCCGGGCGGCGGCGACGGCGGACCCGCCGTCGTCCCGCGCCCGGTCGCCGCGCGCGCGGTAGGCGTTCGCCAGCGACCAGAGCACCTGCTGCGCGGCGTCCGGGCTGTGGCCCTCGCCGAGTTCGCCCCTGGCCCGCTCCAGCTCCGCGATCTGCTCCTCCTGGTGGGAGGGGTCACCGGTCTTCCGGTACAGGGTCTCCAGCGCGGTGGCCATCACCAGCCGGGTCCGCACATGCTGGTCGGCCACGAGGGCGGGGGACCGCAGCGTGGCACGGGCCCGCTCCAGCCCCTCGGTCAGCCGCACGGGATCGGGGTCGAAGAGGGAGGAGAGCAGCACGATGGGCAGCCAGGAGACCTCCAGCAGGGGCCGGAGCATCGGCGGAATCCGCGCCCCCTCCAGCGTCTCCTGGAAGTAGGCGGCGGCGGTGCGCAGCGGCCCCAGCACCCCTTCCATCCGGGCCAGATACAGATGGACGGTGCCGAGGGTGAAGCACACCAGGAAGTACCAGTCCGAGTCGGCGTCGACCTCCTCCTGGAGGTCGAGCAGTTCGTCCAGCAGCCCCTCCATCGCGGGCACATCGTCGTCGCGGCCCGCCTGCTCGGCCCGCAGCTGAATCCGCAGACACTGGTTGATCAGGAGGAACTCACGGGCCGGCCCGGAGGCGAAGGAGGTGTCGAGCACGGCGGCGGGGTCCGCGAGCAGCGCGTCGAGCCGGGCGATCTGCTGATCCCGGTCGGAGAGGCTGCCGCCCGTCAGGGCGGCGGCGGAGAGCAGACCGGGCGAGAACAGACCGGCCATCGCGGGGAGCCACTCCGTCGCCCCGCCGTCCGGGGGGCCCTTCATCAGCCGCGCCGCCTCCTCCAGATCCCCGGGGGCCCCGGTGCGCAGTCCCTGCATCATCCGGGCCAGCGCCGCGGTCATCGTGTCCGCCTCGTCGGCCCCGGGCCGGTCGCCGACCTCCGTGGCGAGGGCGTCCAGCTCCTCCCGCCGGATGAGTCCGGGGGCGAAGGCCTCCAGGCTGAGGACCGTCCGCGCGACCATGGCCGCGGGGTCCTCCTCCCCGGCGGGCCGCCCGTCCTGCGGCGGGGGCGGTACGAGGGACTCCCGGGGGCCCTCGCCAGGGGGGCGGTCGCCGCCCGCCAGCATCAGGGCGGCGTCCAGGAGGCGCTGGTACTCCGCCTCGTACGGGGTGCCGGCGAGCATCAGCCGGGCCGTGTCGGCCAGCCCCGCCAGGTCCTCGCGCTCCCCTGCCTTCGGGCGGGTGTCGATCCAGTCGGCCAGCCGCGCCATGCGCTCGGCCTCGGGGTGGTCCGGCATCCTCGGCAGCAGCCCGCGCAGGATCTCGCCCAGCTCGGTCAGATCACGGTCGAAGTCCGAGCCCCTCAGCTCGGCCTGACGGCCCATCTCGACCATCTCCAGCAGCCGGGGCAGGGTGCCGTCGAGCCCGTTGAACGCGATGGGCGGCAGCAGCAGTGCGGCCAGGCCCGTCTCGACGGCGATCAGCTCCTTCGGGACCAGCTCCCCGGACTCCCGGGCCGCGCGCAGCACCCGGAGCCCCCGGGACCGGTCGTCGGCCCGGTGGTGGTTGAGGTAGCGCAGGACGTACAGGCCGCCGAGCCGGGCCCGGACGGTGGCGAGCACCGGGTCCCCGTCCGGCCGGCCGGCGGCCAGTTCGCCCTCCAGCGCGTCCAGTTCGGCGATCAGACGGTCCCGGTCCGCCGGGTCGGGCGGCCCGACGCCCACCGGGGTCGCCGCGGGGTCCGCGGTCCGCGCCGCCTCCGGGGCGTCCGGGGTGGGCTCCGGACTCCATGTCCTCGCCGGTGCCGCCGCGGCCTGGACCGACTTGGCGTAGTTCGCCCAGGCCCCGGCCTCGGCCGCGACCCGCGCGGCCCGGATGTTCAGCTCCGCGATCCCCTCGCTCCGGCTCATGGACTCCCCCTCCGACACACGACGGCCTCCCCATCATGGGCCGCTTTCCGGCCACGCAGGAGGTGATTGCCGTCTTCGCCGGAAACCAACCGGAAGCCGTCCCGCAATCGCCCGGGAGCGGGGGCAATCTCCGTTCCGGGTGAGGGGTGTTACGGGCCGGGCGGCCCGGGCGGCCGGGACGCCGGGACGCCGGCGGGCACAGCGGATGCGGCGGACCCGGCGGACCCGGCACCGCGCAGTCGGCGCGGCCCAGCCGCACAGCGCGAGGCCGGACACAACAGCCCCGACGGGCCGGGTGAATGCGGCACCGCGCAGCCGACACCGACCAGCCGCACGGCACAAGGCCGGGCCCAGCGGACCCGGCACGCACCGCGGGCCCGGCGGACCCGGCACGCACCGCGCCGCGCAACCAACGCGGACCCACCGCACGGCACAAGGCCGGGCACGACGGCCCCGGCGGACACAGCAGGCACACCATGCGCGGCAGACCCGGCGGATGCGGCGGCCCCAGCAGACCCGGCACCGCGCAGTCGGCGCGGCCCAGCCGCACAGCGCGAGGCCGGACACAACGGGCCCTGCGGGCACAGAGGGCACAGCAGGCACAGAGGGCACGGCGGATGCGGCGGACCCGGCGCCCCCGGCGCCGCACAGTCGACGCGGACCCGCGACACGCCGCGAGGGCGGGCACAACGACCCGGGCAGGCACAGCGGATGCGGCACCGACCAGCCGCACGGCGCAAGGCCGGGCCCAGCGGACCCGGCACGCACCGCACCGCGCCCCGAAACCAACGCGGACCCGCCACACGGCACAAGGCCCGCCGGGGCCGGGAGGGCAGGGTGCGCGACCCCGCCCTCCCGGCCCCGGCGGGCCGGCGGCCCATCCGGCGGCTCCCGCGAGCCTTCACCGGCTCCACCCGGCTCCCCGGGCTCCCCGGGGCAGCCCCCGGCCCTCAGCCGGCCGCGGCCCGCTCCCGCTCCCCGGCCTCCCCGGGTCCCCCGGGTCCCCCGGTCTCCCCGGCGCCCCCAGCCGGCGCCGCCCCCTCGCCGGCCGCGCCCCCGCGGTCGCGCATCAGCAGCAGGGCGGCCACCGCGGCGCCGACCACGCCGGCGGCTCCCGCCAGGAAGCTGTGGGACATCGCCGTGGTGAAGGCGGACCGGGCGGTCTCAGCCAGGGCACTGTCCCCCAGGGCCAGGGCCTCGGCGATCGACTCGCGGGCGGCGCCGGAGGCCGAGCCGGACATCTCGGCGCTGTAGGTGCCGGAGAGGACCGCGCCCAGGATCGCCACGCCCAGCGCGGCACCCGCCTGCTGGATGGTGTCGTTGAGCGCCGAGCCGACCCCGGCGTGCTCGGCGGGCACCGCGCCCATCAGCGCACCGATCGTCGCGGGCATCGCCAGTCCGCCGCCGACACCCATCAGCACCATCGCGCCGGTGAGCACCGCGAGCCCGTCACCCGCCGAGAGGGTGGCCAGCACCCCGAACCCGGCGGCGGTGACCACCAGTCCGGCGACCGCCATGAACCGGTTGCCGGTCCGGTTCACCAGCGCCGCGCCGATGGTGTTGAAGACGATGACCGCCACAGCCATCGGGGCGAAGGCGAGACCGGTCTCGGTGGGGGTGTAGCCCAGCACGAACTGGAGGTACTGGGTCAGCACCAGCATCAGCCCGCCGTTGGCGAAGGTCAGCAGCACCAGCGAGAAGCTCGCCCCGGTGAAGACCCGGTCGCGGAAGAGCGAGAGCGGCACCATCGGGTGCGGGGTGCGGGACTCCCAGACGGCGAACCCGGCCAGCGCGGCCACGGCCACGGCCAGCGGGATCAGGGTGGCGGGGTGGCCGATCCCCTGCTGGGGCAGCTCGATGATCGTCCACACCAGCGCGGTCATCCCGGCCATGGAGAGCACCATGCCGACGGGGTCGGCCTTGCGCCACGGCCCCTTGGACTCCGGCATCAGCACCAGCGCGGCGACGATGGCGAGCAGCGCGATCGGAACGTTGATCAGGAAGACCGCGCCCCACCAGAAGTGGGCTATCAGCGCACCGCCGAGCACCGGCCCGCCGACCAGGCCGACCATCGCCACCGCGCTCCAGGCGGCGATCGCCTTGGGCCGCTCGTCCTCGTCGAAGACGGTGATGAGGATGGAGAGGGTGCTCGGCATGACCAGCGCGCCGCCGATCCCCATCAGCACCCGCGCGGCGATCAGTTCGGCGGGGCTGCCGGCGACCGTGGCGACCACGGACGCCGCGCCGAAGAGCGCGAGACCGATGATCATCACTCTCCGCCGGCCGTAGCGGTCGGAGAGGCTTCCCGAGGTCAGCAGCAGTCCGGCGAAGACCAGGATGTACGAGTCGATGATCCACTGGATGTCCTGGCCGGTGGCGTCCAGATCCTCGACGATCGGCGGCACCGCGACGGTGAGCACCATGTTGTCGATGACCAGCACCAGGGTGCTGAGGCAGAGCACCACCAGGATGAGCCAGCGCTTCGGGTCGCGGCGCGTCGCCGCGTACCCCGGGTCCCATGAATCGCGGGACTCGCTCGAACTCGTGGCCTGCGTCGAATCCATCGCTGAACCTCTCGGACGGGGCACGGATGACGGAGTGCGGTACGCCGTGCGCTTCTCCGCACACTGTACGGAGACGGAACGTTGTACGCAAGACCGAACACTGTGCGGAACTGCGTTACGCTGGGCCCCGGCAGTGTCACTCCGGAGAGAGGGAGGCCGTATGCCGGCCGAGGACCAGCCGTTTCCGTCCGTGTGGACCCGTCCGCGGCGACAGCGGCGGGAGCAGCCCGCGCTGAGCCGGGAGCAGATCGTGGCCGAGGCCATCGCCCTGCTGGACGCCGAGGGCGTCGACGCGCTGAGCATGCGGAAGCTGGGCACCCGGCTGAACGCCGGGGCGACGTCGATGTACACGCACGTCGCCAACAAGGACGAACTGATCGAGCTGGTCGTGGACGAGGTCTACGGCGAGATCGAGGTGCCGGGGACGATCGGCCCCGACGGCTGGCGCGCCGCGGTGGCGCACTCCGCGCACAGCATGCGGGCGGCCGTGCTGCGGCACCCGTGGACCGCCTCGGTCCTCGGCGCGTTCGCGGGCGCGTTCCTCGGCCCCCAGCTGCTGCGGGTGTCCGAGCGGATGCTCGCCCTGCTGGAGAGCGCGGGGTTCGGCCCGGAGGAGGCCGACTGCGCGATGGACACGGTCTTCGCCTATGTGCTCGGGACGACGATGAGCGAGGCGGCCTGGCTGACGACGCTGGCCCGCGACGGCCGCGGCGAGGAGGAGTGGCTGGCGGGCATGTGGCCGGCCGCGGAGGCCGCCGTACGGCACCACCCCCGGCTGCGGGCCCGGCACGAGGCGCGGGCGGCGACCGCGCGGCCCGGTCCCGAAGCCGCCTTCGGCCGGGGTCTCGACTGCGTTCTCGACGGTCTGGAGTCCCGGCGCGGCGCCTGAACCGGGCGCCGGACAGCGGGCCGGACGGCGGGCCCGGAGCCGTGACGGGCGCCGCGCCCGGCGCGCGTCATCTGTCGGCGGTGAACAGCACCGCCCGCCCGGCCCCCGCCGCCCGCGCGTGGAAGCGGCGCACCGCCACCAGCCGCTCCCAGAGGTACGGGAAGCACGGCCCGCCGTCCGGCGCCCCCAGCGCGAGATACCGCCGCCACAGCCACCCCCGGTCGAGCGGGGCGAGCGCCCGGGCGGCCTCGGCGACCCGGTCGGGACCGGCCAGGACCGCGAGCCACGGCGCCGCCGGGCCGGTCAGCACCCGCCCGCCGAGCACGGTGTACGCCAGGGGGCCGGGCCCCCCGAGCGCCAGACACCGGTGCAGCGTCCCCCACGCCCGGTCGGTGTCCACCACCCGGCCACCGCCCCGCGCGCACGCGTCGGCGCGGTCGATGTACGCCACCACCGCGCCGTCCCCGGCGCGCTCCAGCCACTCCGCCTCAGCCGCCTCCACCGCGAAGTGCCGGCCCAGTCCGGGCGCGCCGAGCCCCGCGGACCCGAGCCCGCCCCCGCCGGAGGCGACCGATGCGAGCATCCCGAGGGAGAGATCCCGGACGAGCGACGCGGCGCCGCCGGGCGCGGACCGGCGGGGGGAATCGGCGGGCGGACGGCGCTCCGGCGGTCCCGGGGTGGTCGCGGCGAGGTGTCCGGCGGCGCGGGGCATGGGTGGTCCTCCGGGGTCGGTCGGTGCGGCCGGGCCGAGGGGGCCGGAGCACACCTGTACCGTACAGTTCAGTACAGGTGAACTCAACTGTACAGTTCAGTTGGTCGGCTAGGCTCGGCCCCATGACCCCCGACAGCACCGCCCCGCGCCCCCGCGGCGACGGCCCCAGCGGCCCGCGCGCCGAGCGCAAGCGGCAGGCCATCGTCACGGCCGCCCGGGCGCTCTTCCTGCGGGAGGGGTTCGGGGTGGGGATGGACGCCATCGCCGCCGCGGCCCAGGTCTCCAAGGTCACCGTCTACAACCACTTCGGCAGCAAGGAAGCCCTGGTCACCGCCGTGGTCGCGGGGGCGCTCGACGAGCATGTCGACACCGGGGACGATGGCTCGCCGGCCGCGCTGGACCGGCTCGCCGACGCCGACGACCTCCGCGCGGCCCTCGTCGTGGCCGCCCGCGCCTGGGTCCGCGCCGTCCGCGCCGACCACGAGGTCACCACCCTGCGCAACCTCGTCGCCGCCGCGCCCCACCGCTTCCCGGAGCTGGGGCGCGCCTGGCGGCACCAGAGCCCCACCGGCCACCACCCGGCGGTCGCGGGCGCGCTGCGCGAACTCGCCGCACGGGGCCGGCTGGAGATCCCGGACCTGGAGGTGGCGACGCTTCAGCTGTACGCGCTGCTGGTCCACCCCCATGTGGTCTTCGGCCAGTACGGCGCGACCATGGACGACGATCTGACCGAGCGGCTGCTCGTCGGCGGGGTGGACACCTTTCTCAGCCGGTACGCCACCGGCGTCTGACCGCCCCCCTGCCCCGGGGACCCCGCTGCGGGAATCCGGGCCTCCGCCCCCCTTGCGAATTGGTCCGGACCAAGTAGCTTCGAAGGTTGTCATGTACGCCCAAACATGACCGGCCGCCGGCCCACCCCACGCACCACCGGCCGGCACACCGCGCACCGCACCGCGCACCGGCAACCCAGCACAGCGCACCGAACGCACCGAACGCACCGAGCACGGAGTGAGCACGGCCACCGCCCCTACCCCCTCAGGGAGCGCCATGTTCAACCGACGTCACGGAAGACTCCGACCGCGGCAACGGATCGCCGCCCTCCTCGCCGTACTGCTGCTGCCCCTCGCCGCCCTCACCGGCCTGGCCCCCCAGGCCCGGGCGGCGGGCAGCCTCACCGCCACCTTCGCCTCCCAGAACAACGGCTCCTGGTGGAAGGGCACCTTCACCATCCGCAACAGCGCCGCCACCCCCGTCAACGGCTGGACCCTGGCCTTCGACCTCCCCGCCGGGGTCACGCTCAGCGGCCACTACCACGGCGAGGCGAGCGTCAGCGGCTCCCGGGTGACCGTGAAGAACGCCTACTACAACGGGACCGTCCCCGCGAACGGCACCACCGAGCCCTGGAGTTACTGGTTCACCGCCACCGGACCCATCTCCGAGCCCAGGGGCTGCACGGTCAACGGGGACAAGTGCGACGGCACCCCCGACAACCCGCCCGGCGCGCCCGGCACCCCGCGCGCCACCGGCGTCACGGCCCGCACGGTCGCCCTGGCCTGGACCCCGGCGACGGCCGGTGACTACCCGGTCGCCTCCTACGACGTGCTGAGCGGCGGCTCCGTGGTGACCAGCACCGCCACCACCGGCACCACGGTGACCGGCCTGAACCCGGCGGCGGAGTACACCTTCACCGTCCGCGCCAAGGACACCCGGGGCAACACGGGGGCGGCGAGCCCGCCGTTCACCGTGCGGACCGTGGACCCGGCGACCGACCCCGTACCGCCGACGGCCCCGGGCTCACTGCGCTCCACCGGGAAGACCGCCTCCACCGTGAGCCTCGCCTGGAACGCCGCCACCGACAATGTGGCCGTGGCGGCCTATGACGTCTACCGGGCCGCGACCCTGGTCAAGACCGTCACCACCACCAGCGCCACCGTCGACGGCCTCTCCCCGGCCACCGCGTACACCTTCACGGTCAAGGCACGGGACACCGCCGACAACGCCTCCCCCGCCTCCAACGCGCTCTCCGTCACCACCGACGACGTGGCAGGCCCCGGGAAGCACTACAAGGTCGGCTACTTCATCCAGTGGGGCCTGTACGGGCGCCAGTACTTCGTGAAGAACATCGACACCTCCGGCTCCGCCGCGAAGCTGAATGTCATCAACTACGCCTTCGAGAACATCGACCCGGTCAATCTGACCTGCCAGGCCGGGGTCACCAAGGGCGTCTCCGGCAACCCCCAGGACCCGGACGAGGGCACCGGCGCCGGGGACGCCGACGCGGACTACGCCCGCCCGTTCTCGGCCGCGCAGTCGGTCGACGGCGTCGCCGACGACGGCTGGGGCAAGCTGCGGGGCAACTTCAACCAGATCAAGAAGCTCAAGGCCAAGCACCCGCATCTGAAGGTCGTGGTCTCGCTCGGCGGCTGGACCTTCTCGAAGTTCTTCTCGGACGCGGCGGCCACGCCCGCCTCCCGGGAGAAGTTCGTCAAGTCCTGCGTCGATGTGTGGATCAAGGGCAATCTGCCGGTCTACAACGGCGCCGGCGGACCCGGCACCGGTGCCGGGGTCTTCGACGGCATCGACATCGACTGGGAGTGGCCGGGCGCCGAGGGCCACCCGGGCAATCACTGGAAGGCGGCGGACAAGGCCAATCTGACCGCGCTGCTCGCCGAGTTCCGCAAGCAGCTCGACGCGCTGGGCGGCGAGCACCGGCTGCTGACCGCCTTCACCCCCGCCGACCCGGCGAAGATCGAGGCCGGCTGGGACCTGACGAAGATCTTCGACTATCTCGACTTCGCCAATGTCCAGGGGTACGACTTCCACGGCGCGGGCAGCGACAACTCCTGGGAGCCGGCCCGCACCGGCCACCAGGCCAATCTGCACCGGGACGCCCAGGACCCGTACCCCTTCGACTTCAGCGTGGAGCGGGCGGTCAAGGCCTACACCGACGCCGGGGTCAACCCCCGGAAGCTGACCGTCGGCTTCCCCTTCTACGGCAGGGGCTGGAAGGAGGTCGCCCCCGGAGCCGCCGGGGTCAACGGCGAGTGGCAGACGGCGAACGGCGCCGCGCCGGGGCAGTTCGCCGAGGAGGCCGGAATTCGGGGCTATCAGAATATGATCAGCAGCTACCCGAATATGACCGTCCACCATGACGAACAGTCCATTTCCACCTATGGATACACGGGTGCGAATGGAACGTGGTGGAGTTTCGACGACACCTGGTCCATCGGGAAGAAGACCGACTGGATCAAGTCGAAGGGGCTGCTCGGCGCGATGGTCTGGGAACTTTCGGGTGACACCCCGAACGGAACTCTGATGAATTCGCTGCACACGGGTCTCCCGTAGGAGCGCCGGCGGGGCGGTACGGTGCGGTCTGCGCCGTACCGCCCCCAGGTTCCGTGTGCGAAGAGTCCGTGAACCCGGCGGTCATATCAGGCGGATAATCCGCTCGTACGAGTGGAATGGGCGCGCCCCCCATGCAGAAAAGGTCCCGTTGCCCAGTAGGAATTGACGCCATGACCAGAAGAATCGGCATGACCTTGAGCGCACTCGCCCTCGCCCTCGTCCCGCTCCTCACCTCCGCGTCCGCCGGCACCGCCGCCCCGGCGGAGGTCCGCCAGCTGGAGGACGCCATCTCGGTCCTCGTCGAGGCCGAGGCGTACCACGGCGGCCGCGGCGCGGCCGCCTTCCCGCACTGGAACGCCGGCCGGGACGCCACCGACGGCTGCTCCACCCGCCAGGAGGTGCTGCTCGCGGAGGCGGTCGACGAGCCCTCGGTCGGGCCCGGCTGCTCCCTGTCGGGCGGCCGGTGGGTCTCGTACTACGACAACCAGTCGGTCACCAAGCCCGCCAGCGTCACCGTGGACCATGTCGTCCCGCTCGCGGAGGCCTGGGGCTCGGGCGCGTCCGAGTGGACGACGGCCCGCCGGGAGGCCTACGCCAACGACCAGGACGCCCCGGCCACACTGGCGGCGGTGACGGTCCGGTCCCAGAAGGAGAAGGACGGCCAGGACATCACCGACTGGCTGCCGCCGGAGGCCGGCGCCATCTGCCGCTACCTCGGCGACTGGGTCGGCACCAAGCTGCGCTGGGGGCTGACCGCCGACAAGGCGGAGCTGGAGACCCTGAAACTCTTCGCGGACAACTCCTGCGAGACCACGGTGGTGATCTACCACCCCGCTCCCCAGGTATGACCGTTCGGCCGAACGGGTGAATGACCCTCGGTGAGGTTTGAGGCCGTGTCCTGGGAGCCGGTCGGATAGTTATACCGGCCGACAGATACGCGACGAACAGGGATGAACAGGCGGGCGATATCGACATGAAGGCCAAGATCACCCTGACGCTGCTGGGTGCGGCGGTGCTGGCAGCCGTACTCCCCGTCGGCACCGCGGCCGCGGACGAGACCCACACGGACTCGCACAATGGAGTGACGCTGATCTCCATCGGACAGATCGACGACCCGCTGGAGGACGTGCTGGAGCACGCGGCGGTGTTCGGCGAGACCTACGTCTACGACTAGGGCCCCGGCCGCCGGAAGGCCCTCTCCGCCACCGTGGCGGAGGGGGCCTTCCGCGTGCCGGTCCGCCGCGGGCCCCGCGCGGGTCCCCGGGGCGCGCCCCCGGCGGCTCACTGGCGGCGGACCCGACCTCGGGTGATCATCGGAATATGAGTCCCGAGATGCACCTCGCCCAGCAGCCGGAAGCCGATGAGCTGCTCGGCCGCAGCCCGCTCGCCGCGGTCGTCGGGATGCTGCTCGACCAGCAGGTCCCCATGGAGTGGGCGTTCTCCGGCCCGTACACCATCGCCCGGCGCATGGGCCGCGACGATCTCGACGCCGCCGAGATCGCGGCGTACGACCCGGAGGCCTTCGCCGGCCTGCTGAAGGAGAAACCCGCGGTCCACCGCTACCCGGGCAGCATGGCCAAGCGGGTGCAGACGCTCTGCCAGTACCTGGTGGACGAGTACGGCGGCGACCCCCGCGCGGTCTGGACCGGTGTCGACGACGGTACGGAGCTGCTGGCGCGGCTGAAGGCACTGCCCGGGTTCGGGGAGCAGAAGGCCCGGATCTTCCTCGCCCTGCTGGGCAAGCGGTACGGGGTTCGGCCCCGGGGATGGCGCGAGGCGGCGGGCGCCTACGGCGAGAGCGGTTCGTACCGCTCGGCCGCCGACATCACCGGGCCCGAGTCGCTCGCAAAAGTACGCGCTCACAAACAAGAGATGAAAAGAGCGGCAAAAACGGCCAAGGACGGCTGAAATACGGCTGGCCGAATCGGACGTTCCGGGGTTTGGAATGTCGATCTCATGAACTGAGAGGTGAGTTGGGGCACAGGCGTTCCCATAGTGGTCGCGGTCTCGCTAACTTCCCTTCAACTTGTCCACACCGGGAAGGAACTCTGTGAAGGCAACCCGGCGCAGAGCCGTGGCCACCCTGGCCGCCGCCGCACTTGCGACCCCGCTCCTGCTGGCATCCGCCTCCCCCTCCGCCGCCCACCGGGACGATGCCGGTCGGCAGGCGGCGAAACTGGCGAAGAAGCTGGTCTCGAAGGCGTCCGTGCAGGACGCGCACAACCACCTGAAGAAGTTCCAGCAGATAGCCGACTCGGCGGGCGGCAACCGGGCCGCCGGCACCCTCGGGTACGACGCCTCGGCCGCGTATGTCTACCAGCAGCTGAAGAAGTACGGATACAACGTCCGTTACGAGCCCTTCGAGTTCAGCTACACCCAGACGCTCGCGCAGAAGCTCTCCGTGGTCTCGCCGAACGCCAGGGACATCACGATCAACGCGATGACCTACACCAAGTCCACCCCGGTCGGCGGCGTCAAGGCCGATCTGGCGGCGGTACCGGCGGACGCGACCACCGGCTGTGAGGCCACCGACTACGCCTCCGGCACCTTCACCGGGAAGATCGCGCTGATCAAGCGCGGCGGCTGCACCTTCGCCGAGAAGCAGGCCCAGGCGGCCGGCGCGGGCGCGATCGGCGCCATCGTCTACAACAACACCGCCGGTGCGATGGGCGGCACCCTCGGCGACGTGGCCGCGGCCAGGATACCCACCGGCGGAGTCACCCAGGCCGAGGGCGAGAAGCTCCTCGCCGACCTGGCCGGCGGCCCGGTGAACGTCTCCTTCGAGATCCGCCAGCTCCAGGAGAAGCGGATCACCCGGAACGTGATCGCGGAGACCCGCCACGGCAACGCGGCGAACACCGTGATGCTCGGCGCCCACCTGGACTCCGTGGCCGAGGGCCCCGGCATCAACGACAACGGCTCCGGCTCGGCCGGTCTGCTCGAAGTCGCCCAGGAGCTGGCCAAGGCCGAGAACCGTCCGGCCAACAAGGTCCGCTTCGCCTGGTGGGGCGCCGAGGAGAACGGGCTGCTCGGCTCGGAGGCGTATGTCGCGGGCCTCAGCTCCCTCGGCAAGAAGGAGATCAAGCTCTATCTGAACTTCGACATGATCGCCTCGCCGAACTACGGACTCTTCGTCTACGACGGCGACAACTCCGACGGCGTGGGCGCGGGCCCCGGCCCCGAGGGCTCGGCGCAGCTGGAGCGCGACATCAACGAGTTCCTCGACTCGAAGGACACCCCGCACGAGGGCACGGACTTCTCCGGCCGCTCGGACTACGGCCCCTTCATCGAGGTCGGCATCCCCTCGGGCGGCACCTTCACGGGCGCCGAGGGCGTCAAGTCGGCGCAGCAGGCGGCGAAGTTCGGCGGTACGGCCGGGCTGGCGTACGACCCGAACTACCACGCCAAGGGCGATGACATCAAGAACGTCAACCTGACCGCGTTCAAGGTGAACATCGGGGTCATCGCGAACGCCGCGGGCACCTACGCGCACGACATCAGCTCGCTGCGGAAGCCGGTGAACTCGGTTCCGACGGAGCCGGGCACGGGCAGCGGCGGCGGTCTGCACGAGGGCCACGAGGACGTGTTCGAGTAGAGCGCACCCGGCCGCCGGTCCCCCGCCCTCCGGGGTGCGGGGCCGGCGGCCGGCGCTATCTCCGCCGGCGGGTGGTGCCGAAGAGGGAGCGGGTGATCTCCCGCCCGATCTGGGTGCCGACCGAGCGGGCCAGGGAGCGGAAGACCCCGCTGCCCACGACCTGCCGCACCAGGGACCCCTGGCTCGGGGCCGCGGCCCCTTCTCCCTCCTCCCCCTTCCCGTCCTTCCCCTCCTTCCCCTCCCGGTTCTCCCGGTTCTCCCGGTCCTCCCTCCCGCTCAACTTCTCGTAGGCGGACTCGCGGTCCACGGCCTGGGCGTACCGCCCGTACAGCGGCGAGGCCCGCACCGCGGACTCCAGCGCCTCCGCCTCGACCGGCCCCATCAGCGACTGCGGCGCCCGCAGCCGGGTCGCCGCCACCGGGGTCGGGGCGCCCGACTCGCTCAGCACGGTGATCACCGCCTCGCCCGTGCCGAGCGCGGTGAGCACCTCCTCCAGGTCGTACGCCGAGTTCGGGAAGGTCCGCACCGTCGCCTTCAGGGCCTTGTCGTCCTCCGGGGTGAACGCCCGCAGCGCGTGCTGCACCCGGTTGCCGAGCTGCGCCAGCACCTCGGACGGCACATCCCGGGGCGTCTGGGTCACAAAGAACACCCCGACCCCTTTCGAGCGAATCAGCCGCACGGTCTGGGTGATCGACTCCAGAAACGCCGGCGAGGCGCCCGTGAAGAGCAGATGCGCCTCGTCGAGGAAGAAGACCAGCTTCGGCTGGTCCAGATCGCCCGCCTCCGGCAGATCGTGGAAGAGATCCGCCAGCAGCCACATCAGAAACGTCGAGAAGAGCTGCGGCTTGTCCCGCACCGCCGCCAGCTCCAGCACCGAGACCAGACCGCGCCCGTCCGGCGCGGTCCGCAGCAGCTCGCCCGTGTCGAACTCCGGCTCCCCGAAGAACTCCGCCGCGCCCTGCTGCTCGAAGGCGGTGAGCGAACGGAGGATCACCCCGGCGGTGGCGGCGGAGAGTCCGCCGATCCCGGTCAGCTCGGCCCTCCCCTCGTCGGAGACCAGAAAGGCGACCACCGCCCGGAGGTCCTTGAGGTCCAGCAGTTCGAGCCCCTTGGCATCGGCGTAGTGGAAGATCAGCCCGAGCGACTGCTCCTGGGTCCGGTTGAGCTGGAGCACCTTGGAGAGGAGCACGGGCCCGAAGTCGGTCACCGTCGCCCGGATCGGGATGCCCGGGCCGATCCCGCCCAGACTGAAGAACTCCGCCGGGAACCCCTGCGCCACCCACTCCTGTCCGACCTGACCGGCGCGGGCGGCGACCCGGTCGCCGGGGCGGCCGGGGGCGGAGATGCCCGAGACATCGCCCTTGATGTCGGCGAGGAAGACCGGCACCCCGTTCGCCGAGAGCTGTTCGGCGATCAGCTGGAGGGTCTTGGTCTTGCCGGTGCCCGTGGCCCCGGCGACCAGCCCGTGCCGGTTGAGCATCGCCAGCGGAATCCGGATCGGGGCGCCGGGCAGACACCGCCCGTCCCACAGCAGGGCCCCGAGTTCGAGCGCGGGCCCTTCGATGGCGTATCCCGAGGCGATTTCCTGCGCGGGCGGCGGCATGCTCTCGGACATGAAGGACCCCTGATTCTCCGTATCTGAGGAGTTTTGCCCAGGATCGCACTCGGTCGCCGAGGCTGCGCCCGGAGGTGCTCGCCCGGTAGGCTTTCCGTGTGATCTTCAAGCGCATCGGAAACGGACGGCCTTATCCCGACCATGGCCGGGAAAGCACCCGGCAGTGGGCTGATGTGGCGCCGCGCCCGGTCCGTCTCGATCAGCTGGTGACCACCAAGGGCCAGCTCGATCTGGAGACGCTGCTCGCCGAGGACTCCACCTTCTACGGCGACCTCTTCGCGCATGTCGTGAAGTGGCAGGGCGACCTCTATCTGGAGGACGGCCTGCACCGCGCGGTGCGCGCGGCGCTCCAGCAGCGCCAGGTGCTGCACGCGCGCGTTCTCGAACTGGGCTGAGCAGGTCCTTCGACTGACCCTTTCGGGCTCATTCGGGGACCGTACGGGCGCAATCGATTGATCATCTTGTAGGCACGACCCCCGGGCCGCACTACGCTGCGCCCATGAGCATGCTGACTCCTCCCGGCATGGGCGGAAAGTACCGCGTCACGGGCGACACGTACCCGCGGATGCGACGCCCACGCAAGCGCCGCAGAATCGTGACGGCGCTGATCGCCGCGACGGTCGCGCTGGGGCTGGCCGGCTGGGGAACGGTGCAGCTCATCGATGTCTTCACCGGCGACGAGAAGAAGGCGTCCGCGGCCCGCGCCGCGGACTGCAAGCCGGCCCCGAAGACCTCGGCGGCGCCACCCGTGAAGCTCGGCCCCCGGCAGGTGACGGTGAACGTCTACAACGCCACCCCGCGCGGAGGGCTGGCGAAGGCGGCGGCGGAGGAGCTGAAGAAGCGCGGGTTCACCATCGGGAAGGTGGGGAACGCGCCGGCGGCCTACGACAAGAAGGTGAAGGGCGCGGGGCTGCTGCTGGGCGCGCCGACGTCGGCGAAGGGCCCGTTCCTGGTCCTGGGCACCCAGGTGAAGGGCGCCACGACCAAGACGGACACCCGCAGGACGAAGGATGTGGATCTGATCCTCGGGTCGGCCTTCACCACCCTCTCCCCCAAGCCCGCGGCGGACCGCGCCCTCACCACCCTGGTGAACCCGCCCCCGCCGGTCAAGCGCAAATGCTGAGCCGCCCTCCCCCGCGCGGCGCGGGGGAGGGCGGGGAGGGGCGGTCCGAGCCGGAGGCCGCTACTCCGCGGTGCCGTACATCCGGTCCCCCGCGTCCCCGAGCCCGGGCACGATGTACCCCTGCTCGTTCAGCCTCTCGTCCACGGCCGCCGTCACCACCGTCACCGGCGCGCCGGCCAACTCCCGCTCCATGACCTCGACCCCTTCCGGCGCCGCCAGCAGCACCACGGCCGTCACATCGTCCGCCCCGCGCTTGATCAGCTCGCGGATCGCCGCGACCAGCGTCCCCCCGGTCGCCAGCATCGGGTCCAGGACGTACACCTGGCGCCCGGACAGATCCTCCGGCATCCGCGTCGCGTAGGTCGACGCCTCCAGCGTCTCCTCGTTGCGGATCATCCCGAGGAAGCCGACCTCCGCGGTCGGCAGCAGCCGCACCATCCCGTCGAGCATCCCGAGCCCGGCGCGCAGGATCGGCACCACCAGCGGGCGCGGGTGCGACAGCTTCACCCCGGTCGTACGGACCACCGGGGTGTCGATGTCCACCTGCTCGGTGCGCACATCCCTGGTCGCCTCGTAGGCGAGGAGTGTGACCAGTTCGTCGGCGAGCCGCCGGAAGGTCGGGGAGTCGGTGCGCCGGTCGCGCAGTGTGGTGAGTTTGTGCGCCACCAGCGGGTGGTCGACGACATGGATCCGCATGCCGTCAACAGTAGCCCGGCTCGCATCAAGGCAGCCTCTGGAGGGAAGGTGGAGGCAGACGTCCAGCCGTGGGGTGGTGTGCCCGATGCCGGAACCCGAGCATCCCGAACAGGAGCGCGAGCAGGCGCAACGCGCCGTGGAGCGCGCCCGGGAAAGCCCAGGGGCGCAGAGCGCGCAGGAGAGTGAGGACGAGGCGGAGCGCCGCAGGCGCCGCGCCCATTTCCTCCGAGAGCTGAACGAGGCCAAGGCCCTCCGGGACCGCGTCCAGCCCCGGCGGGCACGGGCGGCGCGCATGCGCCAGCAGATGCGTATGCGCACCTTCCGCTGGTAGCCGTTCCCCCGATCGGCGGTTCCACGAGAAACCACCGGCTGAGAACTGATGGCCGACGCAACGACGGAAGACCTCTCGCAAAGCCCGGGTTTCTGCCACGATTCCGAGTGGGCGACGCACGCATCAGCGCGCCGCCCAGTCGTCACACCTCTGATCAGTGGGAGAGTCACGGTGTACTTCGCCGCACTGCTCGCGCGCACTCATGACGGGTGGGAAGCGAGCGACACAGAGCTCGACGATGTGGAGACCCTGTCGGATCTGGCGGACCTGGCCCGCGAGGCCTCGCTCGACGAGGACACGGTGCTCCTCTTCATCGAGCAGGAGGACTCCTGGTTCGGGATCGTCCGGGTGGAGGGCGAGGAGGACCCTCGTATCTTCGTCTCGGACGCGGCGGCAGCCGCCCGCTCCTCCTACGGGGAGATCCTCACCAATGAACTGCTCGGCCGGGACGATGGCGACCCCGCCGACGAACTGGACGCACTCGACCTCGACGGTACGGAGGACGGCGAGCCGCCGGCGGACGACGCCGACGACGACCCGGACCCCACCGCCGACTCGGTACCCGCGGCGCCGCTCGGCGACCGCGACATCCTCGCCGACCTCGGCCTCTCGCAGAAGGAGCTGCTGACACTGGACACGGACGCGCTGCTGGAGATCGCGGACGCCGTGGGCGCCGCCGATGTGCTGGAGACCGCTCGCTAGTGACCGAGGCACCATCCGGGGCGGGCGATCCCGTACGGGACCCGTGGGAGGCGTCGATGCGCCTCGCTCTGGCGGAGGCCGGGCGGGCGGCGCTGTCCGGCGATGTGCCGGTCGGCGCCGTCGTGCTCGACCGGTCCGGCGCCCTCCTCGCCACCGGCCACAACGAACGCGAACTGACCGGCGACCCCACCGGGCACGCCGAGGTCCTGGCGATCCGCCGGGCCGCCGAGCGGCTCGGCGGCTGGCGCCTGACCGGCTGCACCCTGGTGGTGACGCTGGAGCCGTGCACGATGTGCGCGGGAGCGATCACCCAGTCCCGGCTGGACCGGGTGGTCTACGGCGCCCGCGACGAGAAGGCCGGCGCGGCGGGCTCCCTCTGGGACGTCGTACGGGACCGCCGCCTCAACCACCGCCCCGAGGTCGTCCAGGGAGTCCTGGAACGGGAGTGCGCGGAGCAGCTCACCGCGTTCTTCCGGGATACGGATTTCAGAGCACGGCCCACCTTGGGCTAAGCTCTCTCCCGGTAGCGTGTCCGAGCGGCCGAAGGAGCTCGCCTCGAAAGCGAGTGTGGGGAAACTCACCGAGGGTTCAAATCCCTCCGCTACCGCTCTTGATGAAGGGCCCCGGTGCGTCGCACCGGGGCCCTTCCTGCTGCCCGAGGCCCTTGCCACTGCCCGGGACCGGGACTCTTCCCGTCCGGGGACGGGGCTTCTCCCGCCGCCCGGGGCCGGGCTCCTCATCGGCCCGGGCGCGCGCCGGGCCCATGAGGAAGCCCCGGCCACCGGGGTGGCCGGGGCTTCTTCGCGCCGGGTCGGGGGAAGCGGAATCGGGGGAGGCCGCTCCCCCCGGTGAGGGAGACCGGTCCGCCGGCCCGGGTGCCGCAGTCGGGGGAACGTGCGGCGGGGTGGGCCGCGCGGGGCGGGGCCGGTCTCCGGGGCCCGCCGGCATTCCTGCCAGATCCCTGCGGGCCGTCTCCATCGTCCGCCCCCGCGACCGCGCACCCCGACGGCAAACGGCCCGCATCTCCGGGCCCTTGGTCCTTAAAGGCTCGGTTAGACTTCCGCGACTCTCCAACGATCACCGAGAGATCACGGGTCCACAGGTCCCAGGGGAGCCACACGGGATCATCGGGGAGGACGAGGCACATGGCCCAGGCGAGGACGATCGCTCTCTACATCCTGATCATCTTTGTGCTGTACACGATCATCAATTCCCCGGAGAAGGCCGCCGACCTGGTCCAGATAGGGTTCGAGGGCATATCGAGCGCCGCCAACAGCGTCGGCGACTTCATGACCGAGCTGGTCAACTAGACCCGGCGGGCCCCGGCCGCCCCCGGTGAGGAGCCCCCTGTGATCCGTCATCTGGTCCTCTTCAAGCTCCACGAGGGCGTCTCGCGCGACGAGCCCCGGGTGATCGCCGGGGCGAGGGCCTTCCAGGAGCTGGACGGTCTCGTGCCCGGGCTGGAGTTCTGGGAGTGCGGCTGGAACATCAGCGACCGGCCCATCGCCCATGACTTCGCGATCAACTCCGCCGTGGCCGATCAGGACGCGCTGAAGCGCTATATCGAGCATCCGGCCCATCAGGCGGCGGCCGGACAGTGGCGGGAGTTCGCCAGCTGGGTGATCGCCGACTACGAGTTCTGACCCCCGGACCCCGCGCTCCCCCTTCCCGTACAGCGTCCGGCACGGCCCCTTGCCCCTGCGGCAAGGGGCTTTTTGAGGTTTGAACCCCAACTTGCCTTCAACACGGTGTTATCTGGTGCTTGCACACAGTGGACATGTCTTGTGATGCTATGACCGCTTTTGATTGATGAGTTGACC
Source organism: Streptomyces sp. NPDC001889 (assembly GCF_053594535.1). Taxonomy (NCBI): domain Bacteria; kingdom Bacillati; phylum Actinomycetota; class Actinomycetes; order Kitasatosporales; family Streptomycetaceae; genus Streptomyces; species Streptomyces sp. NPDC001889. The sequence goes on along the minus strand of NZ_JBSFER010000008.1, from coordinate 153,046 downwards.
GTAGATGACCGCAAAGGGGTGGCGTACGTGCCGGCCAGTACCGCGCCTGAAGCGCTGCCCCAGAACGAACGCACGGACGATCCCCCGGCCGCGGTGCCCGGCGGGCCGGGGAAGCCCGGCGGCGACCCGCCGGACGACACCCCCGGCGGGGCCGGCACCGGCGTACTCACCGACCCGGACGTTCTCACCGACACCGGCGCCCCCGACCCTCTCGACCCCGCCGCCGGCCCCCCTCTCCGCCCCGGCGGCCGAGGCGCCGACACCCGCGCCCTCACCCAGGTGCTCTTCGGCGAGCTGAAGCATCTGGAGCCCGGCACCCCGGAGCACACCCGGGTGCGCGGGGCGCTGATCGAGGCGAATCTGCCCCTGGTGCGGTACGCGGCGGCCCGCTTCCGCAGCCGCAACGAGCCGATGGAGGACGTGGTCCAGGTCGGCACCATCGGCCTGATCAACGCCATCGACCGCTTCGACCCGGACCGGGGGGTCCAGTTCCCCACCTTCGCGATGCCCACGGTCGTCGGCGAGATCAAACGATACTTCCGCGACAATGTGCGCACCGTGCACGTCCCCCGGCGGCTGCACGAGCTGTGGGTCCAGGTCAATGGGGCGACCGAGGACCTGACCACCGCCCACGGCCGGCTCCCGACCACCGCCGAGATCGCCGAGCGGCTCAAGATCGGCGAGGACGAGGTGCTCGCCTGCATCGAGGCCGGGCGCTCGTACCACGCCACCTCGCTGGAGGCCGCCCAGGAGGGCGACGGGCTGCCGGGGCTGCTCGACCGGCTCGGTTACGAGGACCCCGCGCTGGCGGGCGTCGAGCACCGGGACCTCGTACGCCATCTGCTCGTGCAGCTGCCCGAGCGGGAGCAGCGGATTCTGATGCTCCGTTACTACAGCAATCTGACGCAGTCGCAGATCAGCCAGGAACTCGGCGTCTCACAGATGCATGTGTCAAGGCTCCTTGCCCGCAGCTTCGCCCGATTGCGATCCGCAAACAGGATCGAAGCGTAGCTGGAACGGGTATACCCCATCTGATTGTTTTTGCACGGGCCCAACCCCCGCGCACCCCCTGCTTCCTGCGATGATCCCCTCAAGAAGTGTCGACAAATCTCTTCGGCGTGTTGCCGACATGTGACATTCTGCCGGTGACGCGTTTGCCGCAGCCTTGTGACCGGTATTTCAGGTGCAGGCTGCGTTCCTCCGTTGGTCGCGGCCACCGCGACCGTACGCGACCTCAAGGGGGTGGCATGTCCGTAGAACAGGGCAGCTCGAAGGTGCTCACGCTCACGCCCGTACCGAGCGCACCCGCACCTGTCACACCTGACAGCTCGGAGGCCATCGACACCCGCACTCTCTCCCGTTCGCTGTTCCTGCGGCTGCGCGCGCTGGACGCCGCGAACACCGCGCAGGCTGCGGAGACCGGCGAGAGCGTCGACAGCCCGGAGCGCACCTATGTGCGCGACACTCTGATCGAGCTGAATCTTCCGCTGGTGCGCTATGCGGCAGCCCGCTTCCGCAGCCGCAACGAGCCGATGGAGGACATCGTCCAGGTCGGCACCATCGGCCTGATCAAGGCGATCGACCGTTTCGACTGCGAACGGGGCGTGGAGTTCCCGACGTTCGCGATGCCGACCGTCGTGGGCGAGATCAAGCGGTTCTTCCGCGACACCTCGTGGTCGGTGCGGGTGCCGCGCCGCCTCCAGGAGCTGCGGCTCGCGCTCACCAAGGCCAGCGACGAGCTGGCGCAGCGGCTGGACCGCTCGCCGACCGTTCCCGAACTCGCCGCCGTGCTGGGCGTGTCCGAGGAGGAGGTCGTGGACGGCCTCGCCGTGGGCAACGCCTACACCGCCTCCTCGCTGGACTCCCCGTCCCCCGAGGACGACGGAGGCGAGGGCTCCCTCGCCGACCGCCTGGGTTACGAGGACACGGCGCTGGAGGGCGTGGAGTACCGCGAGTCCCTCAAGCCGCTGCTGGCCAAACTCCCGCCCAGGGAGCGCCAGATCATCATGCTGCGATTCTTCGCCAATATGACGCAGTCACAGATCGGCGAGGAGGTCGGCATCTCCCAGATGCATGTCTCCCGGCTGCTGACCCGGACCCTCGCCCAGCTCCGGGACGGACTGATCGCGGACTGATCGCGGGTCGACCGCCCGTCCGGCGCTTCTTGTTGACGGCCCATCGGCTCCCTGGCCGGAGGCCACAGCGGTGGCGGCGCTCTGCCCGAGCGGGGCGCTGACCGCGTACGGAAGCGGTGCTCGGGACGGGCGCGCGGCGGTGGGCGCGGAAGGCCGGGGAGCCGGCGGCGCACCCACGGCCGTACCGCCGAGCGGCGCGCGGTCGCGCCGGTGTGCCGCTGGACGTTCAAACCCGGCCCGGCGCCACGCCACGGCCGCGCACAGCCATGCCTGTGCCTGTGCCTGTGCCTGTGGCAGTCGAGGGCACCCGCCCCGTCCGCACGGCACGGGGCAGACGGGCGGGTACGCGAAGGTGAGGCCGGGGCTCCGCACCACCGGTGCCGCACAGGTGACTTCGGGGACGGCCCCATCCGTACGCACCTCATCGGCGCGCACCCGGGCCGGCCGGCCGGCCGGCCGGCGGCCGAGATCCCACCGGTCCCCCGCCCCGCGCCGATCGCCGCCGGATCACCGCCGGATCGGCGCGGACCGAGTCGTACACCGTCCGCGTCGCCGCCCGGCACTCCCGCCGGACCCCGCGCGGACTGTCGCGCGGGTGTGGTTACGCCAGGGCGAGCCAGGCCACCGCGCCGAGGACCGCGACCACCGCGATGACGGCGATGATCACGCCTGCCTTGGGTCCCGACTGCGCGGCGGTGGCCTGACGGCGGCCCTGGGGAGCGCCCTCGTCGACGAACGCGCGGAACATCTGGGTACTGCCGGAAGGGTCGTTGTTGCCCTGGGGGTTCTGGCCCTGGGGCGCATGGGGGTTGTGTGCCATGGGGCACGACCCTAGCGAACCCGGGTGCGGCGCCCAACCCCGGGCACGGCCCACCGGGCGCGCCCCGGCTCCGGTCTCGGGGGCTTTGGCCTTCCTTTACCACCATCGCCCGCCTTTTCGTTTGCCTTCAGCAACCAACTGAATCTATGGTTGCCCTAAGCAACAACAGGATGGGGAGGGCTCGGCCATGGCCGCACAGAGTCAGTACGCGGAACTGGCCCGACAGATCAGCGCCATCAGCGGCATCCGGCGCACCCTCGCCCGCCGGCTGCCCGTCGAGTGCCCCTCCGGCGCCGCCGCCGTGCTCGCCCTCCTCGCCCGCCACGGCGAGATGCGGATGAGCCGGCTCGCCGATCTGCTCGCCATCGACATGTCGGTGACCAGCAGACATGTGGCCCATGTCGTCGAACGCGGCTGGGTCGAGCGGGCCTTGGACCCCGAGGACCGGCGCTCCCGTCTGCTGCGGCTCACCCCGGCGGGCCGGGACATGATCGCCGAACTGCACCGGCGCACCTCGGAGGTCTTCGCCCGCAATCTCCACGACTGGTCCGACGACGACGTCGGCCGGCTCATCACCATGCTCGACCGGCTGCGCGACTCCTTCGGGGACTGCCGCACGCTCCCCGAGGACCAACGATAGGAGAAGGACCACCCATGGCGACCACCACGCCCACCGGTGTGCGCGGCGACGGCCTGGCCGGGCCATCCCCCGAGGCCGGCGACGCCCCCATGACCCACCGGCAGATCATGAAGGCGCTGTCCGGGCTGCTGCTCGGCATGTTCGTCGCCATCCTGTCGTCCACCATCGTCTCCAACGCCCTGCCCCGGATCATCGGCGACCTCGGCGGCGGTCAGAGCGCCTACACCTGGGTGGTCACATCGGCGCTGTTGTCGATGACGGCGACCACCCCGCTGTGGGGCAAGCTCGCGGATCTCTTCAGCAAGAAGCTGCTGGTGCAGATAGCCCTGCTGATCTATGTGGCGGGGTCGGTGGTGGCGGGGCTCGCGCAGAGCACCGGGATGCTGATCGCCTGCCGGGTGGTCCAGGGGATCGGGGTCGGCGGTCTCACCGCCCTCGCGCAGGTGATCATGGCGGCGATGATCTCGCCCCGGGAGCGCGGCCGTTACAGCGGCTATCTCGGGGCCACCTTCGCGGTCGCGACGGTCGGCGGACCGCTGCTGGGCGGGGTGATCACGGACACCGAGTGGCTCGGCTGGCGCTGGTGCTTCTATGTCGGAGTGCCGTTCGCGCTGCTCGCGCTGGTGGTGCTCCAGAAGACGCTGAAGCTGCCGGTGGTCAGGAGGCGGGTCAGGGTCGACTGGACGGGCGCGCTGCTGATCAGCGCGGCGGTGTCGCTGCTGCTGGTGTGGGTGACCTTCGCCGGGGACAGCTACGCGTGGGCGTCCTGGCAGACCCTCGCCCTGGTCGGCGGGGCGGTCGCGCTCGGCGCGGGCTTCCTGGTCACCGAGGCGCGGGCGAGCGACCCGATCATTCCGCTGCGGCTGTTCCGGAACCGGACCATCACCCTGGCGTCGGTGGCCTCGCTCTTCGTCGGTGTCGCGATGTTCGCGGGCACGGTCTTCTTCAGCCAGTACTTCCAGCTGGCGCGGGGGCTGTCCCCGACGATGTCCGGGGTGATGACGATCCCGATGATCGCGGGGCTCTTCCTCTCCTCCACGGCCTCCGGTCTGATCATCACCAGGACGGGACGCTGGAAGGCCTGGCTGGTCGTCGGCGGCGCGCTGACGACGGCGGGTCTCGCGCTGCTGGGGGTCATCCGGCACGACACCCCGGTCTGGTACCTCGCCTCGTCCATGGCGGTCCTGGGGCTCGGGCTCGGCATGATGATGCAGAACCTGGTGCTCTGCACCCAGAACCAGGTCGCGCCCGAGGACCTGGGCGCCGCCTCGTCCGTCGTGGTCTTCTTCCGCTCCCTCGGCGGCGCCATCGGCGTCTCCGCGCTGGGCGCGGTGCTGGGGACCCGTGTCGGCCACTATGTCGAGGACGGCATGGCGAGGCTCGGCCCGGAGGCCGCCGCCCTGGGCGACGGAGGCGCCGCCGGGGGCGGCATCCCCGATCTGGCGGCGCTGCCGGAGCCGGTGCGCGCGGTGATGGAGAGCGCGTACGGGAACGGGGTGGCGGATGTCTTCCTCTACTCGGCGCCCTTCGCGCTGGTGGCGTGTGTGGTGACGGTCTTCATCCGGGAGGTCGCGCTCAGGGGCGACGCGGTACGGGAGAAGGCGTCGCCGGCCGGTCGCTCCGCCTAGGTCGTCTCTTCCGGATCTTGCCGGGCACGCGGGACCCCGCACCACGGCGATCCGCACCACGCGGGGCCCGCACCCACGCGGGACCCCGCGCCTCACTCTGCGGCGGCGCGGCGGGGCGGGGCGGGGCCGGGGGGCGGCGGGGCGGGGCCGGGGCGGGGCGGGGGCCCCCTACCTGCGAGCCACCATCGCCTCGATCCCCGCCACCAGCAGATCCAGCGCGTACCCGAAGTCCCGCTCCCGGCTCTCCTCCACCGTGTCCCCGCCCCGCGCGTCCATGATCTCCTCGGAGCTGCTGAGATAGTCCCCCAGCGCCGGATCGGCGGTCACACTCCCCATCGCCTCGCGGTAGTACTCGTCCTGCGTCAGCCCCGCCGAATCGCAGCGCGCGATGAAGTGCCCCTCGATCGTGCCGAACCCGTACACGAACTGAAACACCGCCGACAGCCCGCCCAACTGCCCGTGCGACGGCAGCCCGGTGTTCCGCATCACCTGCTGCGCCGCGAGCGAGAACCTCAGCGAGTTCGGGCCGATGTTGAGGAAGGACCCCACCAGCGGCGAGACCCAGGGGTGCCGCACCAGCATCGTGCGGTACTCCGTCGCCAGCGCGCGGAGCTGCTCCCGCCACCGCCCCGCCTCGCTCTCACCCGTCTCCGGCAGCGAGATCGAGCCGAAGGCCGCGTCCAGCGCCAGTTCCAGCAGGTCGTCCTTGGTGTCGACGTACCAGTAGACGGACATCGCGGTGACATCCAGCTCCGCCGCCAGCCGCCGCATCGAGAACTTGGCGGCGCCCTCGGCGTCCAGCAGCCGCACCGTCGCCTCGACGATCCTCTCGCGGTCCAGCCCGGCGGCCTGGGCCGGCGACCTGCGGACCCGGCCGGTCCGGTCCTCCAGCCACACACTGGTCCGGGCGGGACCCTTCACACGGTCGGCCGCACTCACCATCGCGCACCCTCCTCAGCGGTAGCCCCTCGGGCAGACGGACAGACGGACAGACCGTCGTCCGGCCGGACGACCGACCGGATGCGCCGGCGTCCGGCGGAGCCGGCACTCCGGTCGCGTCCGTCCGTCCGATGCTATGCCGCCTGACCGGCCGGTTCCGCATTCTCCGCCCGCCGCAGCAGCAGCGCCGCCAGCAGACCGCCGGCCAGCACCGCCACCGCCCCGACGAGCTGGCTCGTCTCCAGGCCGGAGGCGAAGGCTTCCGAGATCCGCTCCCGTTCGGCGGCGCCGTCCGCCGCCGCGAGAGCCGCCGGCAGCGAGGCCGCGCCGATCACACTGGGCACGAGCGCGGCGAACCGGGAGTTCAGTACGGCACCGAGCACGGCGACCCCGAGCCCATTGCCGAACTCCGCGAGAGTGCCGTTGACCCCGGCCCCCACCCCGGCCTTCTCCTTCGGGATCGCGCTCATGATCGCGTTGGCCATGGCGGGCATCGACAGCGCGATACCGGCGCCCATCACCACGAGCCCGAGGAACATCCCGCCGTAGCTCTCCCCGCCGAGCAGCGCGATCGAGGCGAGTCCGGCGGAGACCAGACCCATGCCGATCGCGATCGTCAGCGGGGTGCCGAACTTCGGCAGCAGCCGGGGGCCGAACCCGGTGAGGTTGAGGGCGACGATGGTGAGCGCCAGCGGAGCCGTGCGCAGACCCGCGTCCAGCGGCCCGTACCCGAGCACGAACTGAAGGTGCTGGGTCAGCAGGAAGAGCGAGCCGCCCATGCCGAACGCGACCAGGATCGAGCCCGCGACGGCCCCGATGAACCGCCGGTTCCGGAAGAAGTGCATATCCAGCATCGGATACGGAGTCCTCAGCTCCCACAGGGTGAACGCACCCAGCACCGCGATACCGACGAGCGCCGAGGCCAGCACCTCCGGGGAGGTCCAGCCGTGTTCGGGCCCGGAGATGATCGCGTACACCACGGCCGTCATACCGACGGTGGAGAGCAGCGCGCCCGGCAGATCCGGCCGCTCACCCTGCGGATTCTTGGACTCCGGTACGAGGACGGCCACCGCGACCAGCGCGAGTGCCGCGACCGGGAGGTTGATGAGGAAGATCGCGCCCCACCAGAAGTGGTCGAGCATGATCCCGCCGATCAGCGGCCCGGCGGCGAAGCCCAGGGAGGTGACGGTCGACCAGAGGGCGATGGCCTTGACCCGCTCGCTGTCGTCGAAGACCTGGACGATGACCGCGAGGATGGTGGTCATCAGCAGCGCGCCGCCCACCCCCATCCCCGCCCGCGCGGCGATCAGCTGCGCCGACGACTGGGCGAGCCCGGCCGCGAGCGAGCCGGCGCCGAAGAGCACGAGCCCGGCCATCAGCAGCTTCTTGCGGCCGTAGCGGTCGGCGGCGTTCCCCGCGGTGAGCAGCAGACCCGACTGGACCAGCGAGTAGGCGTTGATCATCCACTGGATGTCGGTGGCGGAGGCGTCCAGCTCACGGTTGAGGGAGGGGATGGCGACGCTGAGGATCGTGTTGTCGAGCAGCACGGTGAGCTGGGCGAGACAGATCACCCCGAGGATCAGCCAGCGCTGGGGGTGGCGGCCGGCGGGGATCAGCTCCGGTTCGGTGGTCGTGGCGGCGGCCGTCATGGGCAGCTCCTTATACGGCGTACGAGGCGTGTGCTCGTACACCGTACAAGGATCAGCTCTACGCTGTAGAGCGAATATCGGCCGCCCTCACCCCACCGGCCCTTCCGCCCTCACTCCACCGGCCCTTCCCGCCTCACCCGACCGGCCCGCCGACCGGTCCTCGCGCCGGCCCGCCCACCGGCCGGCGGTTGCGCGACGGCGCCTCCCGGGGCGCGCCCTCCCCCGGCTTGATCAGATACCCCGCCCCGCGCCGGGTGTGGATCATGGGTGGCCGCCCCGCGTCGATCTTCTTCCGCAGATACGAGACATACAGCTCGACCACATTGGCCTGCCCGCCGAAGTCGTACGACCAGACCCGGTCGAGGATCTGCGCCTTGCTGAGCACCCGCCGGGGGTTGCGCATCAGATACCGCAGCAGCTCGAACTCGGTGGCCGTCAGATGGATGGACTTCCCGCCCCGGCAGACCTCGTGGCTGTCCTCGTCCAGGGTCAGATCACCCACGGAGAGCAGCGACCCTGCCCGCGCGGACGCGGCACCCGAGCGCCGGATCAGCCCGCGCAGCCGGGCGACGACCTCCTCCAGCGAGAACGGCTTCGTCACACAGTCGTCGCCGCCCGCCGTGAACCCGGCGATCCGCTCCTCGGCGGCGTCCCCGCCGGTGAGCAGCAGCACCGGCACATCCGGCAGCTCGCGCCGCAGCCGGCCGAGGAAGGCCAGCCCGTCCATGTCGGGCAGCAGCACATCGAGCACCACCGCGTCGGGCCGGAACTCCCGTGCGGCGCGCACCGCCCCCGTGCCGTCCCCGGCGCCGCGCACCTCCCACCCCTCGTAACGCAGGGCCATCGACAGCAGATCGCTCAGCGCCGCCTCGCCGTTCACGACGAGCACCCGGACAGCTCTCCCGTCCGGCCTGAGCACCTCGGTACGCCCCTGGGGCGAGATCACGGTCATGGCCGACAGGCTGCGCCCCCGCCCTGAAAACGGCCTTGCCCCCAGCTGTGAATTGACTGAGAAACCGGGCCGGGGGCCGCCGGGGCGGGTACCGGGAGCCGGCCACCGGGCCGCGAGCCGGGCCCCGTTGTGCCGGTGGACCGCGCGGCGGCCGGCCGTCACCGGGGGCCGGGACCCTCCAGGGCGTGGGGCTGACGGACGTACGGACAGGGGATGTCCGGGAGGTCCGGCCCGAGGGCGACGGGGACGCCGCGCGCGGCGAGGGCCACCTTCGAAGCACCGGGCGCCCCGGGGCCCGGAGCACGGCGAGGCGCCCGGCCTCGCTCAGAACAGCCCGTCCTGCATCCCGGCACCTCCGGCCTCGACCCCCAGCGCGGAGGTCGGCACCGACACCCCGGCGGTGGAGTCCGCCCCGATGAGGGACCAGCCGGACATCAGCCGGGTGTCGAGGACGACGATCTCGGCGTCCGCCGTCCGCAGATGCAGATCGGGCCCGGCGACGGCGAGCAGCTCCCCGGCGACCGCGCCGCCGGGGGAGAGTTCCCGTACGACGGCGGTGGCGGGCGGGAGCCCGTCCAGACCGAAGGCGCCGCTGTGGTCGACGGCCGCGAAGCCGAGCGGCTCCAGGGTCTCGGCCCAGCCGTCGAGCGCGAGGGCGCGCCGGTGCAGCCCGGCGATCTCGGCGGAGCGCTCCCGGGGGTCCGGCGGGAGCTGGGCGCGGACGGCGCGCTTGTCGGCGTACGGCACGCGGTCCGGTATGCCCAGCGCGCTCCGCAGCAGCTCCTCGGTCCGCCGGGCGGCCATGAGCGGCCCGCGCCCCAGCCAGCTGAAGCAGACCGCGCCCTGTTCGAGCAGCCGGGCGGGGCCGCGCTCCTCGGCGGTGATGCCGGCCTTGACCATGCCGGGGCCGAACCAGGCGAGGTAGACACGGTAGGTGCGCGGATCGTCGGCGATGGTGTCGGCGGCCACCGAGTGCGCCCGGTCCAGCCGCGCGCACTCGCCGCACCGCGCCCGCGTGGCCCGCGCGGGGACGACGGCCCGCACCGGGCAGGGGTTCCCGCGCGCCCCGACGCAGCCGCGGTCGCCCTCCGCCCGGAACCCCAGGGTTCTCCCGGCGATGAGCGGGCTGACCCGCCCGCCCTCCCACCGCAGCACGGCCATCCGCGCCTCCTGGGGCCAGCCGATCCCGGAGCACCTCCAGGTCATACGCACCTCCGGGCGCACAGTTGTGACCGCAACCACCGCAACCACCGAAAACGGGCACAGTACCGGAGCCAGCCGCCTCGGCCCGCGCCAGTACATCGGGTTCCGGCCGTCTCCCCAGGCGCTTCTGCGTCACAGCGTCGCACTCCAGAGGGGAGATCCGCAGATGGGAGCGGTGGCCTGAACTATGCCCCAGGTCTTCTCACACTCCCCGCGACGGGCTCCGCCCCCACCGCGAGGGGGCGCTCCGCTCCCACCGGGACCCCTTCGGTGCCGGCCGTGGTGCCCGGCACGGGGAAGGCAGGACCGGCCGGGTCCTCCGCGCGGCGCGGTCGCGCTGGTCCGGACGGAGACCATCGCCCGCTCACCGGGGCGGGATGTGCCAGAGGGGGGCGGCGTACTGCTCCGGATGACCGGCGATCAACAGATCCCTGAGCTGCTCGCGTTGGGCGCCGCGGAGCCCGAGGACCTCGGCGAGGCGGCGGAAGGTGGTGTGGCTGACGCCCCGGGCGCGGGCGCGGTGTTCGTAGTCGGCGACCCGGGCGAGGGCGGCGGCGGGGTCGAGTGCCCGTGCCGGACGGGTGCCGAGCCGGGCGGCCTTCTCCCGTTCGCCGTCGATCTCGGAGAAGCCGCAGATGTCGCGGGTGAGCCGTTCCGCCTCAGCGAGCGTCGTGGTGGCGGCGATGGCGCGGGCCGGCCGGTTGCGCTCCAGGGCGGTGCCGAGGCCGACTTCGTGGACGGTGGGGCCCTCGTCGGTGAGGGGCACGGGGAGCCCGGCGCCCCGGATCTCGCAGAGCCCGCGCAGCTCCCGGGCCGTGGCGGCGAGCAGGGCGGTGGCCTCGGAGGGGTGCCACTCCAGGACGTGGGCGATCGCCTCGACATGCCCGGGGGCCAGGGTGAGGACGTTCCGCCCGAGGAGCCCCCGCAGCTCCCCGGCGTCCAGCTCCCCGTCCAGCCCCGGCCCGGCGACCAGCAGCCGCGCGGGCGCTCCGGCCTGCGAGCAGGCCGCCAGGGTGAGCGCGTCGGCGAGCGGGCTCCGGAGCGCCGGCTCATCGCCCCGGGCGAGGATGTCGCCCCCGACATCCAGCAGATCGACGGAGTCCGGCTCCAGATGGCGGATGAGCCGGTCGAGCTGCCGGGCGATGCCCAGGGCCCCGTGGTGCGGGTCGATCAGCGCCAGGGTCTCCGGGAGATCCCGCGCGAGCCGGGGGAGGGCGGAGCCGGCGGGGGCGATGGCCACGCTCTCGGCGGTGACCGCGTGGACCCCGGGGACCATCTCCCGGAGCCCGCGGAAATCCCCCGGCCCCCGAGGCCCCGGCACCGGATCGACGAGCAGCCGGTCCCACGCGTAGGTGAGGACCACCCCCCGCGCCCCGCCCCCGTACAGCGCCCTGCCCACCATCGACGCGGCGACCGCGTCACCCCCTCCGCCGGCCGCCACGATCAACCACGTCACGCGGCCAGCGTACGACCGCCCACGCGCCCGCCCGCCTGCCACGCCGCACCGGCATCCCCCGGCGCCACCCCGGCTCAGGGCAGCACACAACGACCATGCCGACGCGCACCCGCCCCACGCCCACGGCGCCCGGGCGGCCTCTCGGGCGCGGATACCCCGGCAACGCGAAAGGCCCCCGGACGATCTCCGGGGGCCTTTCCTGGCTGTGCACTCGGCAGGATTCGAACCTGCAACCTTCTGATCCGTAGCTCTAGCCGGATCGGTCAGCGACGGCCATACCGGCTTCACCGAGGTCCTAGATGTGCAATGCAGCGCGTCGGTGGTTACTGCAGTTGCTGTACTTCGCTGCTGTACGGGCGAACTCAGCTAGCTAGCGCGTTGATCTTGCGTAGGACTTGCAGCATTTCATCAGGAATTTCATCTTGGTGAATGTACTTCGCGAGGGCGTCAAACGAGACAGCCTTATACCCGTTACTCTGCAGATGCTCATTGAATTGCGACATGATCTCTTTCGGCGGGCAAACCGATCGCCTGTATTCCACTTTAGCCCATCGGGGCGTAAATTCAGCAAGGGTAGCCGCAGTGATTTTCACTTCATGCATCTTGCCCGATCGCTCCACGGATTGACGTTCAAAATTCAATTTAGCGAAAATATCCCCTTGCATAGAATCCATAATTTCAGCCATGACTCGCTCCACTTCAGGAAGGGGGCAAGTTGAGATTCGAGAAATCGCGGACGGTGAAATTAGGTAGCTTTCAAGTTCTTTCTTGGACCACACATGGCATTCGATGCCTGCTTTTGTGAGCTTTTCCATGACCGAGCTAACCTGGGACTGCGTCCTATAGTCGCGATCCAGGATGATGACCGAACCGACTGAGCCTTTCAGGAAGTCTTTGACTAGCCAGCCAAAGGCTTCGGCGCTATTCCAGTTCGAGTAGCCGTTGATTGGAATAACAGCCAATTCCATATCGGCAACAATGTTCGTGTATCCGAGATTCTTGGCGAGGATACGCAAGGTTCTCAGATCCTTACCCTCAACGAAAACAATACCTTTGGCGCGCAGAGCCTTCGCCATGCCAAGGTTGAATGCGGTTCCAAGGGATGCGCTAAGCGTTTCCATTCCCTCCTTACGGGGAGCCCTAATGGCGTTTCGCTTGGATTTGTCAATCCATACGATTGACTTACTGTCCGCCTCGGCTAGGACTTCGCCAGAATGAGTAGCCAATACCACTTGAATTCCGAGCGAATCGATCAATCGCACAAGTCGGCGTTGCAGGTCGGCGTGCAGAAACACCTCAGGTTCGTCGAGGATCAAAGTGGGAGAGTCCTTGAGGCGGAAAATATGGAGCAGAAGTTGAAGCCAAATTTGCACCCCGTCTCCGGCCCAGACAAGTTCTTTTTCTCGACCGCTTCCCGGTTCTGTATAGAAGACGTCAATGCTCGACTCGGGCCCGTATTGGACTACCGGTTCCGAGATACGCATGCCCCCCATCCATGGTTCCGCGAATTCAAGAAAATCCTGCCACTCGTCACTACTGGAGTTTAGAATTCGCAGTTGATTCCTGAAGTGACGGCTGCTGAGCCGTGACGTCAGGTTCTTCCTGACGTGTTCTACGGTAAGGAACTCCTCCTCATGCTCTAGCGGAGTAAGTGCTGGAATGATTCCGATTGGAGTGTAGTCCTCTCTCACCTGCTTTACAGATCGAGGGGTGCGCCCTGTTGTATCCAGCAGGTAGAAAAAGGGAGTGCCGTCAGTTTCGTAGTCCTCTTTGGGCCAGACTGCTCGTAGCCTGCATCCATTTTCCCAGATCAGCTCCAGAGTCGTTTCGTTCGTTTCCCTGAACTCGTGACGAACACTCTCGTTGAGGAGTTCGAATTCTTTGAGTGGAATTGGATATCCCTGAACCCAAGTCCCACCGTGTTGACGATTCAGTGAATGCTTTGACCTTTTAGCGCTTCGAAGGCATGCTTCAGCGAACTTGAGCGCGGAAAGGATAGTGCTTTTCCCGGCACTATTGGGGCCGACCAGAAGGGAGAATTCCTTTAGTGTGATTGAGAAGTTCTCGAAAGCTTTGAAATTGCGGAGCTTTACCTGCTTAAGCATTTCACCCTCCCTGTGTAGCTTCGGGGAGACCGCCTCTCCCGGGCGTCTGGAAAGTGATCTTATGGGATGCAGGATCGGCAGTGGGGTGCTTTGAATGAAGCTAAGTCGGATTAGCGATCTTCCGGAACTAGTCTTGGCCTCACGGGGACTCAAGGCCGGTGGAGCGGCTTTGGGCGGGAGCTGCCATGGGGCGAGAGATCGGGGCCCGTAAGCTTCTGGCGAATCGGGCGGTCTGTGGACCTGCCCGCTATGGCACGATGTGGGCCCCGATCTTGGAGGCTCGCCCCATGGTGGCTGCCTAAAGCCGTGGAGCCGACCGCCCCGGCCACAGAGGGTTTCCCCCGTTCATGCATGCTGTCGCCCTGCGCGGCCGGCGGAGCCGGGTCCGGAGCGGGGCGGAGACAGGAGCGGCGGGCCCGGCGGGGAGCCGGGCCGCGCGCGGCGAGCGGAGCGAGGCGCCTTGAAACAGTAGAGAAAGTTGTAACTCAGTTCAGGGTGTGGTGGTTGGGGCTCGTCGGGGAGCAAGGCGTGTCGGCGCTTCGGCGGCCTGCCATAGGTAGGTAGAAGACCGGGTGGATGGTCCAGGTGATGCGGGTCGTCGCGTGGGTGATCGTCACGAGGTAGGGGGCGCCTCGCAGGGGGGTCAGCCGGCACTCGTCGCGGCCTTCGTGGAGCCAGGCTGAGGCGGCCTCGGTGGCGGGCTGGTCCAGGGCGTCCTGGATGGTGTGGAGGGTGACCGCTATCCAGTTCAGTGCCTGGGTGGCGTCGTGGGCGTCGAAGGTTGCCGGCAGGGCCGGCGGTTCCGGCGGGTTGGTCAGGTGTTCGGTCCGGCATTCGCACCAGTACCCGGGTAAGACTGGTCGTTCAGCATGGGTGGCTTCTGCTGCTGGTGTCCGGGGCGGGGAGAAGTTCGGCCGTGACCGTGTGGCCGCCGTAGGTGCCGTGCACGATCACGCGGTGGGCGAGTTCGCTGACCATCCCGAGGCCCCGGCCGTGTTCGGACTCGTCGTCCGGGGGTTCCAGGCGGGGAGCGCTTCCCGTACCGCCCTCGTCCGTGACGGACAGAGCGACCACCTGGGGCGATACCGCGAGTGCCAGATGGAAGCTGCCGGATTCCCGGCCGCTGGCGGTGTGCAGGATCGCGTTCGTGCCCAGCTCGGCGACGATCACCGCCGCGTCGTCCGCAAACGGGGAATTCCTCAGGATGTCCTGCGCCCAGCGGCGGGCCCGGCTCACCTCTTCCGGGAATCCTGGGCAAGTGAGTCCCCAAACCTTCGCGGTGCTCGTATACTCGTGCATACAAGTTCCTTTATGCAGGTAGGCCGCCATGTGCAGCGGGTTCGGGCTAGACGAGTTTCACGCCATCGTGGGCGCGGATGGCTGGCGGGTTCGCCGCGTCGAGTGCGTCAGTGACGCGGATCGCGTAAGCCTCGTCGGCGAGTTCGATCACTTCTTCGCGGGTGGCCCAGCGCAGCGCGAAGGTCTCACTTCCGGTGGTGGGCGTGCCGTCGGCGGCCTCGCAGCGGAAGACCATGGAGACGATCAGGCCGTTCATGTTCTTGTAGATGCCGGTGAGGGTCGCGGATGGCGCGATCTTGATGCCGGTCTCTTCGAGAACCTCGCGCTGAAGGGCCTCGGGGATGGTTTCCTCGGGTTCGAGAACGCCACCCGGAGGTTCCCAGTGCCCGTTGTCGCGGCGCTGGATCAAGAGCGCTCGGCCGTGGTCGTCGACGATCACTCCGGCGACGCTCACGGAATGCGGGCGTTCAGTGCTCACGGTTCCCGGGACCCTTCGGCTGGCTAGGCTCTCCACCGTAGCAACAAAGGTCACCCACTCGTCTAGACACCTAAAGGAGTACGCGTGCCGTCTCTCTCCTCAGGTCTCCTCGGAGACCTCGACCCCACGAGCGATCGTGCGGTCTTCCGACAGATCGCCGATCAGCTCCGTGAGGCCATTGATCGCGGACGGTTCAAGGAAGGGGAGAAGCTTCCCTCAGAAGCGGAGCTGGTCGAGCATTACGGGGTGTCCCGGATGACCGTCCGGAACTCCTTCTCCATCCTCCAGGGTGAGGGCCTGGTCCACGCCGAACACGGCAAAGGCGTGTTCGTACGGCCCCGGCCGCCCGTGCGACGGCTCGCCTCGGACCGGTTCGCCCGGCGTCACCGGGAGCAGGGGAAATCCGCCTTCATCGTGGAAGCCGACGCGGCCGGCAGCCATCCCCAGGTCGACGGCCTGGAGGTGAAAGAGGAGAAGGCCAGTCAGGACATCTCCACCCGGCTCGGCTCGGTGCGGCGTGTCCTCGCACGTCGGCGGCGGTATCTGCTCGACGGCCGGCCCGTTGAGTTCGCCACCTCCTATCTCCCGCTCGACATCGCACGCGGCACCCGGATCGCCGAACCCAACCCCGGCCCCGGCGGCATCTATGCCCGCCTGGAGGAACTGGGCCACCGCCTGGACCACTTCGAGGAGGAGATCCGCGCCCGGATGCCCTCGCCGACCGAGGTGAAGACGCTCCGGCTGGCGTCCGGCGTGCCGGTGATCCATCTGATCCGTACCGCGTTCGACACCGATGGCCGGGCCGTGGAGGTCTGCGACACCGTGATGGCGGCCGACGCGTACGTCCTCAACTACCAGCTTCCGGCGACCTGATCGCGGGGGATGTCGCGGTGCGCGGGGCCAACTCGCCCTACTCGTACATCCCAACAGGGATACTCGTATAGACGAGTGGCTGAGTAATGTGGCAGGGTGATCGCCACGACCTCGGGAGATCACTCCCGTGACTCTCATCTTGTCTAGACGAGTAGATAGGAAGATGCTGTGCGCACCATCCGCGTGGAGACCTCCGCCGCCACCATCCTGCTGACCGAAGCGCCTGAGCCCAAGGTCAAGGACCGGCAGACGGGGGAGATCGCCAAGGACGCCGTCACTGGTGAGTCGTTGATGTCCCTCGGCGTCGTCTACATCGAGGAGGGGGAATCGGCGCTGCTCAAGGTGACCGTCCCGGAGAGCGGTGTGGCGGAGGGGCTGGCGCTCGGGTCGCCCGTCTCGCTGCCGGGGCTGCTGGCCCGGCCCTGGGAGAGCGTCTTCAACGGGCAGCAGCGGCACGGCATCGCCTACCGCGCCGCCGCCGTCACTCCGGCCGGGTTCGCCTCCGCCCTCGGGGACATGTCCTGATGACGGACCCGATGATCCTTCTGGAAGTGGGTGGCCCCCTCGCCGCGCTGGTGGGTGGGGCCGCCTACACCCGGGCCCGGCATCCCGCCGTCCACTGGGCGGCGTTCGGGCTGCTGCTCGCCGCCGGCCGGGTGCTCGGCTCGTACGGCTCTGCCATGGAGGCGTGCGGCCTGACCGTGCCGCCGTCCCGGATACGGGCCCTGGTGACCCGGGCCACCAGCCGCCGGGAGATACGGCCGGTTCCGCCCCGCCGGGGGTTCCTGCGGCCCACCGCGACCGGGTTACGGCTCCGGCTCCGCCTCGCCCCCGGCCAGGAACCCGCCGACGTCACCGCCTCGGCGGAACGACTGAGACACGCCTGGGGAGTCCACGCCGTCTACGTCTCGACCGTCAAGCCGGGCGTGGTCGAACTGCGGCTCGTGGGCTACGACGTACTGCGCCGGGTTCGGATGCCCCGCAAGTCCGGGACCTGGCTTCTCAAGGTCCCGGTGGCGCTGCGCGAGGACGCCACCCCGTACGTACGCGACTACCGCACCGTCCCGCACGGACTCACCCTCGGCGCGACCCTCTCCGGCAAGTCCATGTTCCTGCGCCACCTCATCAGCGGACTCGCCCGACAGCCCGTAGCCCTGGTCGGGATCGACTGCAAGCGCGGCGTGGAGCTGGTGCCCTTCGCGCCCCGGCTCTCCGCGCTGGCGACCGACCCGGACCAGGCCGCCGCGCTCCTGCCCGTACTCGTCCAGGAAATGGAGGACCGATACGACCTGATCAAGACCCGCCAGGGCATTGCACAGGACACCCCCGACGAGGAGATCACCTCCGACATCTGGGGACTGCCCGAACCCGAACGCCCCGTACCGATCGTGCTCTTCGTGGACGAGGTGGCGGAACTCTTCCTCGTCGCCACCCGGAAGGACGAGGAACGGCGGGACGAGATGGTCACCCAGCTCATCCGGCTCGCCCAGCTCGGCCGCGCCGCCGGCATCCATCTGGAAGTCTGCGGACAGCGCTTCGGCGCCGAACTCGGCAAGGGCGCGACCATGCTCCGGGCCCAGCTCACCGGCCGGATCTGCCACCGGGTGAACGACGAGGGCTCCGCCAAGATGGCGGTCGGCGACATCGCGCCCGACGCGGTCATGGCCGCCTGCGCCATCGCCCCCGAACGGCCCGGCCTCGCCGTGGCCGGTGACACCTCCGGCGGCTGGTCCCGCATCCGTACCCCGTATCTCTCCCTGGGCGACGCTGCCCGGACCTGCCGGGAGTACGCGCACCTGGTGCCGGACCTGCCCGCCCTGAAACCGTTCCGCCCCGCCGTCTGATCACGGAAGGAGCCGCACCATGCGCGCTCATCTCGCCCGGGTCGACGCGGTACTCGTCCAAGCCGTCATCGCCGCCGCGCTCTCCTTCGCCCACATCCACGATGTCGCCCTCGCGGCCGGACAGGACGGATGGAAAGCGTGGGCCTACCCGATCAGCGTCGATCTGCTGCTCGTCGCGGCCTGGCGCCGACTGCGGACCGGGCCGTCCAAGGCCACGGGCTGGTGCTGGTTCGCCATCGCGCTCACCGCATCGCTCGGCGCGAACATCGCCACCGCCGGACTCCTCGACCTGGACGACGTACCCGCCTGGCTCCGCATCCTCGTCGCGGGCTGGCCGGCCGTCGCCTTCCTCGGCGGAACCCTCCTCGTCCACTCCGCACCGCAGCCGGACGAAGAGGACTCCGTGGCCCTGGAGGAGCGACCCGAAACGCCTGCCGTACCGATCCCGCCCGGCCTGATCGAACACGCCCGCAAGATCGCTGCCGACCACCGCACCCGCACCGGCCGCCCCATCGACACCGCGACACTCCGCGCCCGGCTCGGCGTTCCCGCGCCCATGGCCGAAGCGATCGCCACCCAGCTCTGAGGAGATCCGCCATGCCCCCTCGTCGCTTCCGTGACGTCACCCGGCACGGTCCCGTCCAGATCGGCACCTCGTACGACCACCGGGGACGCGAACAGCACACCGCCGCCTGCACCGCCCCGCGCTGCGGCTTCTCCGCCGACTACGACAGCCGCGCCGCCGCAGAACTGGCGGCCCGGACCCACCGCTGCCCCATCCGCTGAGAGGGCCCGCCCGTGAACATCAACCTCCCCCTCGTCGTCGTCCTCGGCCTCTTCGCCTGGGGCGCGGTCAAATTCCTCGGCGTCCGCACCTGGGTCGTCGTCCTGATCGCCCTCTTCGGCTTCTGGCTCTCGGACACCGTCCTCGCCCCTGCCATCAAATCCGGCACAGGCACCGGCGTGTCCGTCATCAACCGCACACATGACTAGACGAGTAGACATCTTGAGCCCCGGGGCGGCTTGATCCCGCCAAGAATCCACCGCCCCGGGCCCTTCCCCTCCCAACCAAAACAGTCAGAAGGAGAACGCCATCTTCACCCGCACCACACCGCCCCCGCTCCCCGAACTCCTCGATCTGGCCAACGCCGGCACCCTGCCCGGCATCCTCCGCCAGCTCTCCGGGCTCGGCGGCTGCCTCCACCCCATCCGGCTCGACGGCCACCGCACGGAGTACGCCGTCGACACCAGCACCGGCGAGATCGGCCCCGCCCTCCACCACCTCGACGCGTCCGCCCTCCCGGCCGGCCATCTGCTCGTCCGCTGCAACAACCGGCGTACGACCCGCTGCCCCGCCTGCGCGGAGCTCTACCGCCGCGACACCTTCCAGCTCATCGCCACCGGCCTGCGCGGCGGCAAGGGCACCCCGGACACCGTCACCACCCACCCCCGGGTCTTCGCCACCTTCACCGCCCCCGGCTTCGGCCCGGTCCACAACCGGCCCACCGGCACGGACCGCCCCTGCCGCTGCGGCACCCGCCACGACCAGGACGACGCCCTCCTCAGCACCCCGCTCGACCCCGACACATACGACTACGAGAGCGCCGTCCTCTGGAACGCCCATGCCGGACTGCTCTGGCGGCGCTTCTCGATCCACCTCCGCCGGGAAGTCGCCAAGCGGGCCGGGCTCCCTCAACGCCTCCTCCGCGAGCACGCCAAGGTGTCCTTCGCCAAGGTCGCCGAGTACCAGCGGCGCGGCGCGGTCCACTTCCACGCCGTGATCCGGATCGATGGCCCCGGGGGCGGCCACACCCCGTCCCCGGCCTGGGCCACCGCCGATCTGCTCACCGACGCCATCCGCGCCGCCACCGCCAGGGCCAGGGTGGACGGACCGGCCATCGACGGCCATGCCCACTCCTTCGCCTTCGGCCGGCAACTCGACGTCCGCACCATCCGCAGCACCGACTTCCCCGGCGAACAGGCACTGACCGACCGGGCCGTGGCCGCGTACATCGCCAAGTACGCCACCAAGGGCGCCGAAACCGCGACGGGCGCCCTCGACCGCCCCCTGAAGTTCGCCGCCGAACTCGCCCAGCTCGATATCTCCGACCACGCCCGCCGCCTCATCCGCACGGCCTGGACCCTCGGCGCCCGCAAGGACCTGGACCACCTCCGCCTCCGCGCCTGGGCCCACATGCTCGGCTTCCGCGGCCACTTCTCCACCAAATCCCGCACCTACTCCACCACCCTCGGAGCCCTCCGCACCGCCCGCGCCGACTGGCGCCGCGCCCAGACCCCCACTGAACACCCGACCGGCACGACACACGTCCTCGCCCACTGGGTCTTCGCCGGAACCGGCCTCACCGCCACAGAGGAATGGCTCGCCGCATCCCTGGCCCCCGCCCTCGGCACGGAAGGAGAACCCACTCGATGACGACTGTGATCACACGTAAGTGGCATACGACCACCGAGGTCGCCGAGATGCTCGGCTTCGGACTCTCCAAGACCAAGATGCTCGTGCTGACCGGGGAGATCCGTTCCGTCAAGGTTGGACGGAACCGGCGCATCCTTCCTGCCTGGGTCGACGAGTACGTTCAGCGGATCACTGCCGACACCGAAAGGTGGGCGGCATGAGTGGCAAGCGCGGCAATGGTGAAGGCTCCATCTATCCGTACAAGAACGGCTACGCCGCCTACGTCTGGGTGACCAAGCCGGACGGCACACGGGCCCGGAAGTACGCCTACGGCAAGACCCGCACCGAGGTCCACGAGAAGTGGCTCAAGCTCCACGCAGAGGCCAGAAAGGGCCCGGTCGCCACCACGCACCGGACGGTCGCCGCCTTCCTCGGGTACTGGCTCGAATCGATCGTGAAGCCCCACCTCGCCCCGCTTTCATATGTCGCGTACGAGGGGTATGTGCGGCTCTACATCGCCCCGCACCTGGGTTCGAAGCGGCTCGACAAGCTCACGGTCCGGGATGTCCGAGAGTGGCTGGCCAAGCTGGCGGGCATCTGCCAGTGCTGCGCTCAGGGCAAGGACACCAAGCGGGCGCGGACCCGCCGGAAGTGCTGCGCGGTCGGCGAGTGCTGTGCGGCGTATCCGTCCCGCCGGGTGGTCCAGGGCTCCCGCGACGCGCTGAGGGCGGCACTGACCCATGCGGTCACCGAGGAGGAGATCGGCAAGAACGTCGCCTCGCTGGTGAAAGTGCCCAAGCCTCGCCGCCGGCGGATCAAGCCGTGGTCGGCCGCCGAAGCGGGCCGTTTCCTCACGGACGCGGCCGAACGGGACGATCACCTCTTCGCCGCCTGGACGCTGGTGCTCTGCCTCGGGCTGCGGCGCGGCGAGGTACTGGGGCTGACCTGGAAATCCATCGACTTCCAGGCCGGCGAGCTGTACGTGGACCACCAGATCCAGCGGGCCGGGCGGCGGCTTCTCCACCGGGAGACCAAGACGGAGGAGTCGGACGATTTCCTGCCACTGCCCGCGCTCTGTCTCAAGGCGCTCCGGATGCGGCGGGCCCAGCAGCAGGGGGACCGGAAGGCCGCAGGGGAGCTGTGGCAGGACGCCCATGATCTGATCTTCACCACCAGGTACGGCACCCCGATCGAGCCGGGGAATCTCACCCGGATGTTCGCTCTACGGGCCCGGCGGGCCAGGCTGCGGGTGATCCCGCTCCGGAACACCCGGCACACCTGTAGCTCGCTCCTCGTGGCCCTCAAGGTCCACCCGAAGGTGGCCCAGCGCATCCTCAGGCATTCACAGATCGCCATGACGATGGAGGTCTACGCCGAAGCGAGCGAGGAGGAGGTGCGAACCGCGATCGGCAGGCTGTCGGACGCCGTGGGCGTCGGCGGCTGAGGCGGTTGCTGTACTTCACTGCTGTACGAGCGGAAAACACCAGAGGCCCCGGATTCCTCCGGGGCCTCTGGCCTGCTGTGCACTCGGCAGGATTCGAACCTGCAACCTTCTGATCCGTAGTCAGATGCTCTATCCGTTAAGCTACGAGTGCTTGTCTCCCGGGCTTTTCTTCCCGGTCGGCGTTGCGGGAACAACATTACATGACCTGCGCCGCGAGACGAAATCCGTTCCGCATACCCCGCCTGACCTGCGGAAACAGCTCGGATGTGGGGCAGATCCGGAGGGCCGGAGCCACTCGTTCGGGGGAAACACGGAAGCCCCGGCCGCAGGGGCCGGGGCTTCCGTGATCGAGCTGGCGGAGGCGGAGGGATTTGAACCCTCGATGGGCTTTAAGACCCAAACCGCATTAGCAGTGCGGCGCCATAGACCGGACTAGGCGACGCCTCCAGCACACCCGCGCGGGCGCGTGGTGTGTGCAGATGATGACACAGTCGAACGCCGCGCCACCAATCGCTGCCCACGGTACTAGGCGCGCGGGCCGCAGGGCAAAGCGCGTTCGGCGGGGCGGAAAGGGTCGGGGAAGAGGCAGGGAAGGGGCGGGGAAGGGCAGGGAGGGCTCCGGAGGGAAGGGGCCGGAGGGAGAGGGCGTCCGATCGGCGGGTGTCCGGTTGCGCAACGGACCGGCGCACGGAGCGTTAGAAGCGGTGGGGGCCCGGGCCCCCACGGCACGACCGACCGGAAGCCGCCTCAAGCTCCAGGAGCATCCATGCTGCGCCGCATCGTTCTCACCGCGACCGTCTCCGCCGCCGCGCTCGTCTCCGCCGCCGCCCCCGTCGCCGGGGCCGCCGCCCTGCCCGTCCCGCTGCCGGGGCTGCTCTCCGCCCCCGAGCCGGAGCGGGACCGGCTGACCGTGACCGTCTCCGACACGGGGAACGCCCGCACCAACGGGCGGTACGAGCTGGAGTGCGACCCGGCCGGCGGTACGCACCCGGCCGCCGAGGGGGCGTGTGAGCGGCTGGACCAGCTGGCGCGCGAGGGCAGCGACCCGTTCGCGCCCGTGCCCCAGGGGCAGATGTGCACCCAGCAGGCGGGGGGCCCCGCCACCGCCCGGGTGACCGGAACCTGGCACGGCCGGCCGGTCGACGCCACCTTCAACCGCACCGACGGCTGCGAGATTTCCCGCTGGCAGACCATGGAGCCGGTGCTGCCCAGCACCAGGTCGTAAGGTCGGTGGTCACTGCATATACACAGGACCTCGGTATGAGCTCCCCCTCATCCGCCGCCCCGCGCGCACCCGGTGCCCTTAGACTCCCTTCAGTGACAGGCTGAGGGTTCGAGGGGCAAGATGGGAACCCGGCCGTCCGCACATGCAGTAGGTCAGGGAGGAACCGTCGTTGTGAGCAGCAGGCCATCCCGAGGCGCTGCTCGCCTCGCAGCCATACTCGACGCTCTCCCCGACGGCCTCGTGCTCGTCAATTGCAATGGCACGGTCGTCAACGCCAACACCATTGCCCTTGAGCTGTTCGAGGCCCCGGGCACCGCACTCGTCGGACGCGGGCTTCTCGATCTGCTGCCCGCGTTCGACTCGCGGCTCATCCCGGGGTCCATGCGCAGTCCCGAGGGCGCCGACGAGCGCGGCCGTACGAAACCGACGCGGATGACGGCCCGCCGCACGGACGGCAGCGAGTTCCCCGTCGAGGTCACCAGCGCCAGCCTGGAGGACGGGCGCGAGGCCTACGACTCGTACAACAACTACACCGGCGACGAGCTGCTGATGCTGGTGGTCCGCGATCTGTCGGGCACGGTGGACACGGAAGCGGAGCTGGCGCGTTCGCAGCGGCAGACCGAGATGATTCTGCGGGCCGCCGCCGAGGGTGTCGTCGGTACGGACACCGAGGGGCGGGTCGTCCTGGTCAACCCGGCCGCCGCGCAGATCCTCGGGTTCCGGGCCAGCGACCTCGGCGGGCAGGAGCTGCACCCGCTGATCCTGCACTCCCGGGAGGACGGCAAGCCCTTCCCGTACGCCGAGTCGCCGCTCGCGGACACGCTGCGGTCCGGCCGCAAGCACCGGGTGCGGGCGCAGGTGCTCTGGGCGAAGGACGGCTCCCGGGTGCCGGTCGATCTGACCACCGCCCCGGTCCGGGACGGGGATCAGCTCGTCGGCGCGGTGATGACCTTCACCGACCGCCGCCCCGGCGAGGAGCTGGCCCGGAAGCACGCGGCCGAACTCGCCGAGACCGTGGAGCGGTACACCGCCGAGCTGGCCGAGACGACGGAGCGGTACACCGCCGAACTCGCGGACAAGTCCGAGCGCTACACCTCCGAGATCGAGGGGCGCGACGAGCGCTATCTCGAACTGGCCGGACGGCACGACCAGCTCACCGCCGTGCTCGGCGAGTCCCTGCGCGAGCCGCTGGAGGAGCTGCGGGCGGAGCTGGGCACCCTCGCGTCCGACCCGGCGGGGCAGCTGTGGCCCGAGGCCAACCAGATGCTCCGTCATCTGGCCGCCGGCTCCTCCCGGATGACCACGCTCATCGACAACGTCCTCGGCTTCCAGCGGCTCGACACCGGCCGGGAGCAGCTCACCAAGACCAAGGTCCTCCTCGACGCGGTCGTCGCGGCCGGGGTCGAGGGCGCCGTCGAGCTGATCGGCCCGGGACGGGCGCAGTTCGCGGTGCACGCCCCGGCCATCGAGGCGGAGGTGGACCCCGGCCGGCTCGCGACCGCGCTCGCGCATCTGGCGGCGGATGTCGCCGGGGTGGATTCCACCGGCAAGGCCCGGCTGCTGCCCGACGGCGGGCATGTGGACTCGACCGTGGTGGTCGCCGCGGCCCAGCGCGGTGAGGTGGTACGCATCGAGGTGCGGGGGCCGTTCGCCGGGGGCGACCCGGTGCACGAGCCGATTGTGCGCGGGATCGTCGAGGCGCACAGCGGGGTGCTCCAGACGCACGAGGTGCCGGGGATGAGCGGCAGTGCGTATGTACTGGAGGTGCCGCTCGGGGCGGGGTCGGGGGCGGTCGCCGTTCCGGCGCCCTCCGGGGCCCCGGCGCTCGGCCCGGCGGCCGGTCCGCCGGCCGGTCAGCCCGGGGGCCCGGCACTCGGCCGGGCGGCCGGTCCCGCGCGCGGCCAGGCAGCCGGTCCCGCGGTCCGTGTCGCGCCGGGTGCCGCTCCGATGACCGCCGCTCCGATGACCGCCGCTCCGGTGGCCGCTCCCGCCGCCCGGCCCGTACAGCCGCCGCGCCCCGCCCTGCCCGCTCAGACAGCACAAGCAGTACAAGCAGTACAAGCAGTACAAGCGGCTCCGGTCGTGGCCGGGGGCGGCACAGGAGCGGTCGCGCTCCCGCCCGAGGCCCTCCCGGAGCCCCCGGCGGTCCCGGTGGCCCCGGAGGCACCCGATGGTTCCGGTGTCCAGGACGGTCCCGAGGCGGGCGGCGGGCGGCGGCGTGCCCGGCGCGGGTCCACCGACGCCTTCCTGGAGAGCGCCGTCGCGGGTCCGCCCGCCGAGGCACCGGCGGCGCAGCCGACCGGCCGCCGCCGGGCCGCCGGCCAGGGCGAGCCGCAGCCGGACGAGCCGGGCGGTACGGCACAGGACTCGCACACCCTGGGTGGCGGCGGCGGAACCGGCCGGAGGCGCGGACGGCCCAGCCCGGCCGAGGAGTCGTCCGAGGGTGCCGTGGTCACGGCGGCCGAGGGCGCGCCCGCGCGCCGGGCACCCGGCCAGACGGTGCCGCCCGGGGAAGCGCCCGGCCGGGACGACTCGCCTCAGGGCCCGGTGGCGCCCGAGCAGGGAGCGCCGGCCCGGGCGGTGCCCCCGCAGGGCATGTCGCCGCAGGCCGTCTCCCCGCACGGAATCCCCCAGCCGGGGGATTCCGGCCGGCAGGCCGCTGTGCCCCGGCAGTCCGTCTCCCCGCACAGTCCCGCACCCCAGGGGGCACCCCCGCAGCGCGGCCCCCGGCAGACAGCGCCGCAGACACCGCGAACACCGCAAGGCCAGCAGGTCCAGCAGGTCCAGCAGGCGGTGCCGCCGCAGGGGATGTCCCACCCGGGCGCGCGTCCCGGACCCGAGCAGCAGACCGCCGTACCCCCGCAGGGGCTCTCCCCCGACCACGGCGCCCGGCGGGCGCAGGGCGGCGGGATGCCCGAACTCGCCGCCGGGCCGTCCGATGACGCGCGGGCGGGTGGGCGCCGGGCGCGGCGGGCGCTGGCCCCCGCGCCCGCCGAGGAGGCCGGGGTTCGGAGCGCGTTCGCGCTGCCGCCCGCCGAGGCCGACCGGGTCCCGCCCGGAGCCGGGGCGGCCGATGCCTCCCTGGCGGGCCGGCACGATCCCGTACGGACCGAACCGGGCACCGAGCACCACACCCCGCCGCAGCCCCACCCGGCCCCGACCGGGCGGCGGCGCGCGCAGAGCACCGAGTCCCAGGACGGGGCCGCGACGACGGCGACGGCGGACGAGACCGGGCAGACCGGTTCCGTGTCCCTGCCGCTCCCGCCGCTGGACGCGATCCCGGCTCCCGCCGCCCCCGTGGCGCAGCCACTGCCCGCGGAGGCTCCGCTTCCGCCCGATGCCTCGCACGGGCGGGCCTTCAGCGTGCGGACCCTCGGCCAGGGCGTCCCCTTCGGTCAGCAGATCGCCGAGCAGCAGAACAGCCAGCAGGGCGGCCAGCAGGCGGGCCAGCAGAGCCAGCAGGCCGGACAGCAGGGCGGACAGCAGGGCGGATCGCTCGGTTCCGGGCGGCGCCGCAGGCTCTCCACCCCGTCGGAGGGCGAGCGCCCCGAGTCCACCGCACGCCCCCACCCCCAGTCCGGCCCGGTCCAGGGCGGCCCCGGCACCCCTGCCGGTCCCGGTCCCGGTTCCGGTTCCGGTTCCGGCCAGGGGCCTCGGCTTCCCGTCGAGCGGGGCGAGGGGCGGGCGTACGCGATAGGCGCGCCCGACGAGGGCGCCGAGGGGCCCGAGCCGCTGGACGGCCCCGGTGGCGCGGTCGAGGTGTCCAACCAGCCGCAGCCCCGGCCCGTGGACGACGAACTCCCCCCGGAGCCCCTGGACAACCCGCGCCGGCTGCTGGTCTGGCCCGCCCCCGACGTCTCGACACAGCAGGCGCTGAGCGACCGCGGCTACCGCCCGGTCGTCGTGCACTCGCGCGAGGAGGTCGACGCCCAGATCGCCGCGTTCCCCGCGGCGCTCTTCGTCGACCCGCTGACCGGCCCCATCACCCGTACCGCACTCCAGTCGCTGCGCCAGGCCGCCGTGGCGGCCGAGGTCCCGGTCCTGGTGACGGCCGGTCTCGGGCAGGCGACCCGGGAGGCCGCGTACGGCGCGGACCCGGCGATCCTGCTCAAGGCGCTGGCCCCGCGCGACAGCGAGCAGCACCCGCCCCGGGTGCTGCTGATCGAGGAGCACGAGGAGATCGCGCTCGCGCTCACCGCGACCCTGGAGCGGCGCGGCATGCAGGTCGCCCGGGCCGGGGCGGACACCGACGCGGTGACGCTCGCCTCGCAGATGCGGCCGAACCTGGTGGTGATGGACCTGATGCAGGTGCGCCGCCGCCGCGCCGGGATCATCGACTGGCTGCGGGCGAACGGGCGGCTGAACCGCACCCCGCTGGTCGTCTACACCTCGGCCGGGCTCAACCGGGCCGAGCTGCCCCGGCTCTCCTCGGGCGAGACCGTTCTCTTCCTCGCGGAGCGCTCCACGAGCGGTGAGGTGCAGTCGCGGATCGTGGATCTGCTCGCCAAGATCGGTACGAACTGACCGGGCAGCGCACCGGACAGCGGGCGGGGCAGCGGCCGGGGCAGCCAACGGAACAGCGCACGGAACAGCGCACGGAAGAGCGAACCGGACAGCGCACCGGCCGGCCCCGGTGACCCCGGGGGCCGGCCGGCCCCCGGCTACAGCCGGGTGACGTCCAGCTCGCCGTCCGCGTACTGCTGCCGGATCACCTTCTTGTCGAACTTGCCGACGCTGGTCTTCGGCACCGCCGGAACCACCGCCCACCGCTCCGGCAGCTGCCACTTGGCGATCCGCTCGGCGAGGAAGGAGCGGAGCGTCTCGTAGTCCGCGGCCGAGCCCTCCGTGAGGACGACCGTGGCCAGCGGGCGCTCGCCCCACCTCTCGTCGGGCACGGCGACGACGGCCGCCTCGGCCACCTCGGGATGGGCCATCAGCGCGTTCTCCAGTTCGACACTGGAGATCCACTCCCCGCCGGACTTGATGACGTCCTTGGCGCGGTCGGTGAGCGTGAGGAACCCGTCGGCGCTGATGACCCCGACGTCACCGGTCCTCAGCCAGCCGTCCGCGCTGAACTTGTCGGCGGGCCGGATCTCCTCGCCGCCCGCGCCCCCGTAGTAGGCGCCCGCGATCCACGGGCCGCGCACCTCCAGCTCCCCGGCCGACTCGCCGTCCCACGGCAGCGGCCGGCCCGCCGGGCCGATCAGCCGGGCCTCCACGCTCGCCGGGAAACGGCCCTGGGTGACGCGGTACGGCCACTCCTCCTCGGCGGCGAGCCCGCCCGGCGGGTGCGCCATCGTGCCCAGCGGTGAGGTCTCGGTCATGCCCCAGGCGTGACAGAGCCGTACGCCGAGTTTGTCGTACGCCTCCATCAGCGCGGGCGGACAGGCCGAGCCGCCGATGGTGACCTGCTTCATGGAGGAGATGTCACGGGGGTTGGCGAGGACCTCGGCCAGCAGGCCCTGCCAGATGGTGGGGACGGCGGCGGCGTGTGTGGGCCGCTCGCGCTCGATCATCCCGGCGAGCGGCCCGGGCTGGAGGAAACGGTCCGGCATGAGGAGGTTGATACCGGTCATGAAGCAGGCGTGCGGCAGCCCCCACGCCTGTACATGGAACTGGGGGACCACCACCAGCGTGGTGTCCTTGTCGTCGAGCCCCATCGACTCGCGCATGTTCACCTGCATGGAGTGCAGATAGATCGAGCGGTGGGAGTAGACCACGCCCTTGGGGTCCCCGGTGGTGCCTGAGGTGTAGCACATGGCGGCGGCGGACCGTTCGTCCAGCTCGGGCCAGTCGTAGCGGGTGGGACGGCCCGCTATCAGCTCCTCGTACTCGTGCACCCGGGCCTCGGTGTCGGCGAGCAGCGAGCGGTCGCCGGGGCCGGAGACGACGATGTGCTCGATCGTCGGGAGGTGCGGCAGCAGCGGTGCGAGCAGGGGGAGCAGGGTGCCGTCGACGATGACCGCGCGGTCGGCGGCGTGGTTGACGATCCACACCAGCTGCTCGGCGGGGAGGCGGAGGTTCAGGGTGTGGAGCACGGCGCCCATGGAGGGGATCGCGAAGTACGCCTCCACATGCTCGGCGTTGTTCCACATGAGGGTGGCGACGCGCTGGTCGGCGTCGATGCCGAGTTCGTCCCGCAGGGCACCCGCCAGCTGATTCGCCCGCTCGCCGACGTCGGCGAAACTGCGGCGCCGTGGCTCGGACTCGCCCGTCCAGGTGGTGATCTGCGATTTTCCGTGGATCGTCATCCCGTGGTGCAGGATGCGGGTCACGGTCAGCGGTACATCCTGCATGGTGCTCAGCACGGCGTCCTCCCGGTGGGCGCTGGCGCTACGTGGCAGTAGGGGTGTGCAGATTCTGCGCCCATACCGATTGGTATGTCACTACCCGCCGCGCAAACGATTCCGCGCGCTGTGCCGTGACAGCCGCCTGCCGGGCGCGCCGGGGGGCGCCGGACGGGCCGGGGTTCGCCGGGGGTCAGCGCACCGGGGCCAGCTCCGGGTCCTCGCGGAGCTTGCCGAGCGCGCGGGACACCGCGCTCTTGACCGTGCCGACCGACACCCCGAGCACCTCGGCGGTCTGGGCCTCGCTGAGGTCCTCGTAGTAGCGCAGCACGACCATCGCCCGCTGCCGGTCCGGCAGCTTCATCACCGCCCGCCACATCGCGTCGTGCAGCACCTGCTGCTCGGCGGGGTCGGGCGAGGGCACGGTCTCCGGCTCGGGCAGCTCGTCACAGGCGAACTCGTCCACCTTGCGCTTGCGCCACTGCGAGGTCCGGGTGTTGAGCAGCGCCCGGCGCACATAGCCGTCGAGCGCCCGGTGGTCCTCGATCCGCTCCCAGGCGACATAGGTCTTGGTGAGCGCGGTCTGCAGCAGATCCTCCGCGTCGCACGGGTTCGCGGTGAGCGAGCGCGCGGTGCGCAGCAGTACGGGTCCCCGCGCCTTCATGTACGACGAGAAGGACGAGTAGCGGGCGTGCGGCGCGTATCTGGCATCGGTCCCGGCACCCGCCCCGACCCTGGTCACGGCCCCGGGCCCGGTTCCGGTCGCGGTCCCGAAACCGTACGGCGGAGGCACCGGCAGGGCAGCTCTCGAAGCGTTTGTGCAGACTGGCGTGGTCATGGGTCCACGCTAGGAGCGGGGCCCGCTCAAGCGGATCGGCCGGAGGGCCTGAAGCCGTCTCCGCCTCAGGTTGTACGGGTGGGGTCGCCCCCACCTCCTGAAGGTGGAGGAGACCCTCAGAGGCGATCACCCCGCTCTCAGGGCTGATCTCACCCCGGCCGGGCCGGGAGAAGGCCGGGACCGGGCCCGGGCCGGGACCGGTTCAGTCGCGGATACGGGCCACGGGGGCGTCGGTCATGTTCCGTCCGATGGTCAGCCGATGGCCGCCGTACTCCTCGCTGACCCGGCCTTCGTACTGATGGATGCGGCGCTTCACCCGCCAGGCGTACGGGTGCAGGGCACGCTCCCCGTACAGCGACGGCCTGCGGTTCCAGCGGGCGAACCACAGCGCGGACGGCAGATCCCCGGCGCCGGCCCGGCGGGCGCGCTCCATGTGCCGCACGCCCGCGTCGGCGTCGCTGTGCAGGCCGGGAACGTACCCCTGCCGCCGTACTTCCCGGTTCCAGGCCCGGATGAAGTCGAGGGTCGCGCGAACGCAGGGGGAGTCGCCGAGATCGTACGACTTCAGGCTGATGTAGAGCGCGCTGCCCGGGCCCATCCCGAGAGCCGCCGCCCGGCGGACGGCCTCGTTCCCCTCGCGCTCTCCCTGGACGGCGGGGACGGCTCCGATGAGGTGGCGGGGGCGCCGGGCGTCGGGGGCCTGCCGGGCCTCCTCGGCGGCCTCCTCCGCGGCCTCCCCGGCGGCCCGGGCGCCGTCCCGGTCCTCCCGGGACTTCCCGGTGTCGTGGGGGGTGTCCGTGCCGGTGCCGGACGCACTGGTCTCGGATGGAGTGGTCTCGGACGCAGTGGTCTCGGACCGGCCGGTCTCGGACGCGCCGGTCTCGGACGCGCCGGTCTCGGACGCGCCGGTCTCGGACGCGCCGGTCTCGGACGTGCCGTTCTCGGACGCGCGGGCGCAGGAGGGCTGCGCCCCGGTGAACACCGGCAGCACCCGCCACCCCATCCGGTGCACCTCGGCGACCCAGCTCCGGGTGAGGTGGGGCTGGCCGGCGCACTCCCGGCCCCGGCCCGCGTAGGGGATGCCGACCGCGCCGTACGGGGAGGACTTCCGCCAGGCCCTCATGGCGGCGAGGGACGGGGCCCGGCAGATGTCGAACGCCGGCCCCCGGAAGGTCACGGCCGTGTCGGCGGTGGTGTCGGGCGGGGTGCTGGTCGCCGACGCGAAGCGGGCGTCCTGCCGGGCCGGTCCCGGGGGCGGGGTCAGCAGCAGATCGGGCAGGCCGAGCAGCACGGTGAGGACGAGGGCCGCGGCGACCTGGGCCCGGGCCGATCTGCGGGTGCGCATGGCCCGAGTCAACGTCGGCCAGGGGCGGGCGGCCAGCGCTGCGGCCCCTCACTCAGCCGTCCGCGCCCAGGATCAACCCGGACGTGGGAACGCCCGTGCCCGCCGTGACCAGGACCCGGGCCGCGTCCGGTATCTGGTTCACCGAGGTCCCCCGGATCTGCCGGACGGCCTCCGCTATGCCGTTCATCCCGTGCAGATACGCCTCGCCGAGCTGACCGCCGTGGGTGTTCAGCGGCAGGGCGTCCGACGCCACGAACCCCGAGCCCTCCCCCGGCCCGCAGAAACCGAACTCCTCCAGCTGCATCAGCACATACGGCGTGAAGTGGTCGTAGAGAATCCCCACGTCGATGTCGGCGGGGGCCAGCCCCGAGCCGCGCCAGAGCTGCCGGGCGACCACCGCCGTCTCGGGCAGCCCGGTCAGGTCGTCCCGGGAGAAACTCGTCATCTGCTCCTGCGCCCGGCCCGCCCCCTGGGCCGCGGCGACCACCAGCGCCGGCGGCCGGCGCAGATCGCGGGCGCGCTCCGCTCGGGTGACGACCACGGCCTGGCCGCCGTCCGTCTCCTGGCAGCAGTCCAGCAGCCGCAGCGGCTCGGCGATCCAGCGCGACGCGGCGTGGTCGGCGAGGGTGATGGGCTTCCCGTGGAAGTACGCGGCGGGGTTGCGGGCCGCGTACCGGCGGGCGGTGACGGCGACCGGGCCGAACGCCTCGGGGGTGAGACCGTGGGCGTACAGATAGCGCTGGGCCGCCATCGCCGCCCAGGAGGCCGGGGTGAGCAGTCCGAACGGCAGGACCCAGCCGAGCGCCGCGCCCTCGGCCGACGGCTCCCGGTGCTGGACCCCGGAGCCGAAGCGGTGGCCCGAGCGCTCGTTGAACGCCCGGTAGCAGACGACCACATCGGCCACCCCGGCGGCGACCGCGAGGGCGGCCTGCTGCACGGTGGCGCAGGCCGCACCGCCTCCGTAGTGGACACGGGAGAAGAAGGACAGCTCTCCGATGCCGGCGGCCCGGGCGAGGGTGATCTCGGGGTTGGTGTCCATGGTGAAGGTGACCAGGCCGTCGACATCGGCGGGGGAGAGACCGGCGTCGTCCAGCGCGGCGTGGACCGCCTCCACGGCGAGCTTCAGCTCGCTGCGGCCGGAGTTCTTGGAGAACTCCGTCGCCCCGATACCGGCGATGGCCGCCCTGCCGCCGAGGCCGTCCCTCCGGCTCCGGCTCATCCGGTCCCCTCCGTCCGGCCCGGGAGGGCCACCGTGACCGTGCCGGTCACATGGGTGCCGAGGGCGTGGGTTCCGGTGATCCGCACCTCGGCGGTGCCGTCCCCGGCGGAGGTCACCGTGCCCCGCAGCACCAGGGTGTCCCCCGGCCCGCAGGGCGCGCCCAGCCGTATCGCGACCCGGCGGAGCAGCGCGCGCTCCCCGAGGCAGTCGGTGATGTACCGGCCGACCAGGCCGTTCGTCGTCAGGATGTTCATGAAGATGTCGGGGGAGCCCTTGCGGCGGGCCAGCTCCGCGTCGTGGTGGACGTCCTGGAAGTCCCTGGAGGCGATGGCTCCGGCGACGATCAGGGTGCGGGTGACCGGGATCTCCAGCGGGGGCAGTTCGTCACCGACGGCCGGGGTGGGTACGGGCGCGGGGACGGGTCCCGGGGCGGGAACGGGTACGGGCGCGGGTCCCTGCGCGGCCGGAGCCACGGAAGCGGTCCGGGCGGAGTCGGGGTCCGGGTCCGAGTCCCGGTCAGGATCGGGGCCCGGGGCCGGGGCCGGGTCGGCGGGGGCCCGGAAGACCGGAAGCTCCAGCCCCGCGTCCACCCGGAGGAACTCCAGCTCCACCGGCATCCCGATCCGCACCCGGTCGTACGGCACCCCGGTCACACCGCTGACCATCCGCACCCCCTCCGACAGCTCGATCAGCCCGACCGCGTACGGCCCCTCGCCGAAGGCGGGGAAGGGCGGGTGGTGCATCACCACATACGAGTGGACGGTGCCCGCACCGCTCGCCTCGACCGTGTCCCACTCCGCCGAGCCGCAGCCACCGCACCCCGGCAGCCAGGGGAAGCGCAGCGCCCCGCACCCGGTGCAGCGCTGGATCAGCAGCCGGTGGGCGGCCACCCCCTCCCAGAACCCGGCGTTGTCCCGGTTGACGACGGGGCGCGGCCGGAGCGGCGCCGGCCCCTTCCGCCCGGGGGCCCGGGGGCCGGCCGGCGCGTACTTCAGGATGCGGAAGCGGTGGGTGCCGGCCGGTTCCCCGTCCGCCCGGATGTCCATACGGGTGGTCACGAAGTGGCCCGCGCCCAGCCTGGTGGTCTTGCGCCCGGACACCGACTCGATCACCGCGTCGTAGGTGATCCGGTCCCCGGGCCGCAGCGGGCGCGGATACTCCTGCTCGCAGTCGGTGGCGACCACCGAGGTGTACCCCGCCCCTTCCAGCAGGGCGAACAGCTCGTCCTGCGGGGTCCCGCCGTCCGAGTGCCCGGAGAGACCGCCCATCGTCCAGACCTGGAGCATCGTCGGCGGCGCGATGGCGTCCGGCCCCCGGTAGGCCGGGCCGGTGTCGCCCATCGCCTCGCACCAGTGCCTGATCATCGGCTCGTTGACCAGGTCCTTGCCCACCGCCGATGTGACGGCCGGAAGCCCTTCGTACGCCTTCAGCCGGCGCCGGAACCCCGCGTCCTCAGCGTCCTCCGTGTTCCCCGTGTTCCCCGCGTTCCCCGCGCTTCCCGCGCTTCCCGCGCTTCCCGTGCGCCCCGCACTCCCCGCACCGCCCACGGCCCCCGTGCGGCCGAGCCGCGCCGTGGTGACGACCTCCCGCTGCACCTCGCTCACCCCTCCCTGAGGAAGCCCCGGCGAAGGAGCCCCGGTCCTCGTCCCGGAGGCCACCGCCCGCCCCGCCCAGACTTTCTGACTGTCCGTCAGACAGTTTGGGCGTGTCAAGGCCGCCGACCGCGCCGGGGCTCCGGAACCACCACGCGCGGCAGCCCGCGCCGGGCACCGAAGTGCCCCGCGCGGGCTGCGCTCACCCCTCGGACAGTCCCCCCATCGGGCCGGCCCTCACCACCACAGCGGAGTGAAATTGATCGAGACATTGTCCTGGTCGACGAAGGTGAAGGCGGAGCCGCTCACACCGGCGACACTGCTCTGGCCGGTCGATCCGGGGGACGTCAGCAGCTGGCTGGTGGTCGACGTGCCGTAGTTGTCACCGGCGACACCGCCGATGAGCGCACCCACCGTCGTGCTCGATCCGTCGTCCGCGAAGAGAACCCCGTTGTCGGCCGCGGCGGCACCCGAGAAGAGGGCGACGGTGAGAGGCAGCGCGGCGACAGCGGCGAGAACGCGGGCGGTACGGATGCTTGCCATGTGTTTCCTCCAGGAACCGGATGGGCAAATCAGGGCCTTCTCCCGGGGGTTGGCCGGCCGCCCGGGAGCCGCTCACGACGTCGCGACCTCAGAGTTGCCCACCGATTCCCCATCGAACCACCCATGAGGCGACCATCCCCCGCAAGCGTGAGCGTTCCCCGATAAACCTCCGCCCGCCCTCTCCGCATCGCCCGTCGCCCCCCGCTTCTCTCTCCCCCCGCTTCTCCCGGTGGGCCGGCCAGGGCCTCACCCCGGCGGACCGGCCAGGGTGGCGGGGCCGAGCACCCCCCGTCCGTACCGTGCCCGTGCCCGGTCCGCCACCGCCTCCACCGCCAGCGCCCGGTCGGCACGCGGATCGAAGGTCAGCTGCCGGACGGCCTCCGCCGCCGGACGGAGCCCCTCCGCGCCGAGCGTGAACCGCCGGACCCGGGCGCGCTGGAGGCCGAGCCGCTCGTACAGTCCGTACGCGCTGCGGGCCAGCGCCGCCGAGTGGTGGGTCGGCTCGGTGAGGGTGCGGGTACGGGTGGTCGTCGACCCGTCCGCGTACCGCACGGTGAGCGTCACCGCCCCCGCGATCCGCGCCTCGTCGCGGAGCCCGGCCCCGAGCCGCTCGGCGAGCCCGAGCAGGGCGCGCCGGTGCCGGACGGGGTCGAGTTCATCGGCGTCGAAGCGGTGCTCGGCGGTGGCCTGCCGGGGCGCCGCAGCGGGTGTGACCGGCCGGAGGTCCCGCCCGTGCGCCCGCTCGTGGAGGTTCCGTCCGACGGCGGCGCCGAAGAGGCGCTGCACGGTCGGCAGCGGAGTGTCCGCGAGGGCGCCGATGGTGTACAGCCCGTACGCCGCCAGGGTGGCCGCCGTCGCGGGCCCCACCCCGTACAGCGCGGCCACCGGCCTCGGCCGCAGAAACGCGGCCACCGCCCTCGGTTCGTGCCCGATCACCGTCATACCGCCGGGCGGGGTGGCATCGGCCGCCATCGCGGCGATCATCCGGTTGGGGCCCGCGCCCACGGTGGTGTCGTGGAGGCCGTAGAGGGCGGCCGTGCGGAGCTGGACCAGCTGCCCGATCCCCCGGACGTCCCGGCCCCAGAACCGCAGCGCGCCGGTGACATCGAGATCGGCGGCGTCGGGCTCGACGGCCTGGACACGGGGGGTGATCCCCTCCAGGGTGCTCAGCACCCTGGCGTGGAGCCCGGGGTCCCCGCCCGGTGGCAGGAAGAGCTGGACGCGCAGGACATGGCGGTGTGCGGAGGTCATCGCGGATCACCCGGCGCTTCCGGGGCTGGTGTATCCCAGCGCCCTCAGATCCGGGGTGTTCGGGGCGCCCGCGGGCCTGAGGTCCGCCCAGGGGTGCAGGCTCGCCCCGGTCTCCCGCGCGATCGTCCGCCGCGCGGTCCCGCGGCGCACCCCGTCCCGGTCCCGCGGTACGGAGGAGTCCCGGGCCGGGTCCGCGCCGGGTCCGAGCAGCCGGCGCACCGCCTCGGGTCCGCCGTCGCGGCGGGCGACCGCGAGCGCCTCCAGGTCCCACACCATCGACCCGACGACGCCGGGCCGTCCGCCCCGGCGCTGCACGGTGCCGCGCACCAGCAGCAGCCCGGAGTGGAAGACCGTATGGGCACAGGCCTCGTGGCTGTCCTCGAAGAAGGCGAGATCGACCATGCCGGAGCCGTCGTCGAGGGTGACGAAGATGATCCGCTTCCCGGAGGCGATGGGCGGGGTCTGGGTGGCGGCCCGCACCCCGGCGACGAGGACGGTCTCCCCGGCCCGCACCCCGCCCAGATGCCGGGAGTCGACGGCGCCGAGTTCGCGCAGCAGCCGGTGGTGGTGGTCCATCAGATGGTGGCTCACATCGATGCCGAGCACGCCCAGTTCGGCGCTGAGCGCCTCCCGTCCGGTCATCTCCGGCAGCCCGGCGCCGTGCGTGGGCAGGTCGTACCCCTGGATCGGCAGCTGGCCGTCGTCGAGGGGCCGCCCCCGGTGCTGCCGGTGGAGTTCGGCGATCCGGAGCAGCAGATCCCGCCGGGTGGGCCGGTCTCCGCGCCGGCCCGGGGCGCCGGGCGCGCCCGAGGTGCCCGGCACGTCCCGCGGGCCCGGCGTGCCCGGCGTGTGCCTGCCCGGGGTGTGCGTGTTCTGCGGGCCCGGGGTGCCCGGGGTGTGCCTGCCCGGGGTGTGCCTGCCCGGCGTGTGCGTGTTCTGCGGGCCCGGGGTGCCCGGGGTGTGCCTGCCCGGCGTGTGCCTGCCCGGGGTGTGCGTGCCCGGGGTGTGCGTGCCCGGGGTGTGCGTGTTCTGCGGGCCCGGGGTGCCCGAGGTGCCCGGGCCGCCCCGGGCCCCCGGCGCCTCCAGGTCTCCCAGGTCTCCCAGGCTCCCCAGAGCCCCCAGCCCGTCCATCGCCCCGATGTTCGCCAGCCGCTCGGCGGTCGGCCGCCCGGGCCGGGCCCGCTGCCAGAAGTCGGAGAGCGAGGTGTAGGGCTGGCCCGCGGCGATACGGGTGACCTCGTCCGCGCTGATGCCGCGCACCCCGGACAGCGCCAGCCGCACACCCCAGGTGCCGTCCGGCGCCCGTTCGATGGTGTGGGCGGGGCGGGAGCGGTTGATGTCGACGGAGAGCACGGCGATGCCGTGGCGCCGGGCATCGGCGACGATGACGCGCTTCGGCCACATGCCGGGGTCGTGTTCGAGCAGCCCTGCGTAGAGGGCCGCCGGATGGTGGGCCTTCAGCCAGGCCGACTGGAGGGCGGGCACGGCGAAGGCGACCGCGTGGGCACGGGAGAACCCGTACGCCCCGAAGGACTGGACGATCTCCCAGACCTTCTTCCGCACGGCCGGTGAGTAGCCCCGGGCGGCGGCCTCCCGGTGGAACCAGTCGTGGACCCGGGGGAGCCGGGCACGGTCGCTGAGGGCCCGGCGGGCGTAGTCGCCGAACCCCCGGTCGCAGCCGGTCAGGACATGGAACATCTCGATGATCTGCTCGTGCCAGATCACCACTCCGTAGGTGTCGCGGAGCACGGGTTCGAGGTCCTTGTGCGGATAGGCGAGCGGACGGCCGTGGCGGGCGGCGACATACTGCTCCGGCATCCCGCCGGCGACCGGCCCCGGCCGGAAGAGGCTGATGTCGGCGATGACGTCCTGCGGGTCGCGGGGCTGCATCCGGCTCAGCAGATCCATCTGGCCCGGGGACTCCAGCTGGAACATCCCGAGGGTGTCCGACGACTGGATGAGCTTGAAGGCGAAGGGGTCGTCCAGGGGGACCTGGCGCGGATCGTCGAGGTCGACGCGGCGGCCGGTGGCGCGCTCGATCTCGGCGGTGGCGTGGGCCATCGCCGACTGCATCCGGACACCGAGGACATCCAGCTTGATCATTCCGAGGTCCTCGACGTCCTCCTTGTCGGCCTGGACCATCGGATAGCCGCCGGTCGGTGTCGGCTGCACCGGGAGCCGGTCGAGCAGGGAGGCATTGGTGAGGATCACTCCACAGGGGTGCATGGCGATGCCCCGGGGGAGCGCGTCCAGCCCCTGGGCCAGTTCGAGGAGGAGGCGGTACGGGGCCGCCCGCGCGGCCAGTCCCCGCAGCTCGGGCAGCTCTTCGAGGGCCGCGCCGATATCCGACGCACGGATATGAGGAAACGATTTTGCAATCCGGTCCACCTCGCCGGGGG
The DNA here is from genome assembly GCF_053594535.1 of Streptomyces sp. NPDC001889. NCBI lineage: Bacteria > Bacillati > Actinomycetota > Actinomycetes > Kitasatosporales > Streptomycetaceae > Streptomyces > Streptomyces sp. NPDC001889. Next base: position 114,469 of record NZ_JBSFER010000008.1, on the reverse strand, counting down.
CGATCCCCAGGGCGAGCCCGGCGTCCCGCAGCGCGTGCCGGGCCCGGTAGGTCTCGGGCATACCGGTGATCGCGACCCGCTCCCGTCCGAACCGCTCGATGATCCGGTCGTAGACATCGAGCCGCCGGGCGGACTCGACATCGAGGTCGATATCGGGCAGATCGGCGCGCTGCCGCGACATGAAGCGCTCGAACAGCAGCCGGTGCTCCAGCGGGTTGGCGGTGGCGATATGGAGCACGTGGTTGACCATGCTGCCCGCGCCCGAGCCCCGGGCGGCGACCCGGACACCCATCTCCCGCACATCGGCGACCACTTGGGCGACGGTCAGAAAGTAGGTATCGAACTCCAGTTCGGCTATCAGGGCCAGCTCGTCGTCGAGTCGTTCACGAGCGGCGGGGTCGCGGTCCAGACCCCGGGCGACCAGACCGGCCGCGCAGCGCTCCCGCAGGACGCGGGCGGCGTCGGCCCGGTCCACGGCACCGACTGTCGCGGGCTCGGGCAGCTGCCGGCGCCCGAGCCCCAGATCGGCGACGGGGTCCACCCGGCACAGCTCACCGGTCTCCACGGTCTCCGCCAGCAGCCGCACGGCCCGGCGGCGGCCGAGCCCGGCCGCCGCCGCGATCCGCTCGGCGGCCTCGCCCATGGCGGACGGGTCCTTGAGCCAGCGCTGCCCGGAGTCGACGGCGCGGGGGTCGATGGGGCGGAGCAGCCGGGCCGCGTCCAGCACATCGGCCAGCCGGTGCCGGTCCGGATCGGCGTACCGGACGGCGTTGGTGAGCACGGCGGGGACCCGCTCCCGGTCGGCGAACTGGAGAGTGCGGGCGGCGAGCCGCAGCGAACCGGGCCCGGCGCCGGCGCGGCCGTGCCAGACGGCCTCCATCCGCAGGGAGTCGCCGAAGAGTTCCCGCCAGGGCGCGAGCAGCCGCCCGGCGAGGTCGGGGCGGCCGGCGGAGAGCGCGCGCAGCGGCTCGGAGACGGGTCCGAGCAGGGCGATCAGCCCGGCGGACGGCACACCGGCCCACCGGCGCAGCGCCGCCCAGGACAGAACGGGCCGGCCGTCGACCGGGTGGGCGTGCGCGTCCGAGGTGAGCCGGCAGAGCGCGGCCCAGCCCCGGGCGTCCCGGGCGAGCAGGGTGACGCGCAGGGCCGGCTCCCGGATGTGGGCGCCGCCGCGCACGGGGGTACGGCGCCGGTGGGCGGCGCGGTCCGGGGCGGCCGGGAAGAGGGGTTCGACCGCGAGATCGACCCCGAGGACCGGCCGCACTCCCTGCCCGGCCGCCGCCTTGGCGAACCGCACCACCCCGGTGACGCCGTCCCGGTCGGTCACCGCGAGGGCGCCCATACCCCGCTCGGCCGCCCGTCGTACCAGGTCGTGGGGGTGGGAGACGCCGTAGCGGGCCGAGTAGCCGGATGCGACATGCAGATGCGTAAAGCCCTCCATGCCGTGCCTCCTGCCATGACCCCCTCTGTCCGTCTGGTGCGCATCACCCCGAAAACGTCATCGAACCTCTGTTCGAGAGTAACGCGTGGGGCGGGGAGAGGCGAACGTTCCAGGTGAGACGTTTATCGTGGTGCGGTCCGGGAGGCGGCGCCCCTAAGGTGGCGCGATGCCGCATATACGAGAAATGACCGAGGCCGACATCGACGCGGTCTGCGACCTGCGGGTACGCGGCTGGCGGGCCGCCTATGCCGGGATCGTCCCGGCGGACCACCTCGACTCCATGAGCGCCGAGTCCGATGCCCGCCGCCACCGGCGGCGCTTCTCGGCCGGGCCCGCCGGTGGCGGGCCCGCCGACTCCGGGCCTGGCAGCCGGGCCACGGATCTGGTGGCGGTGGCGGGCGGCACCCCTGTCGGCTGGCTCTGCCTGGGCCCGTACCGCGCCACCGCCACCACTCCTGGTGCGGGGGTGGGCCCCGGTGCCGGTGCCGGCTCCGGTGCTGGTGCCGGTGTGGACTCCGGCTCCGGTGGCGGTGGCGGAGCCGGCGCGGACCCCGGTGCGGGTGAGGGCCCCAGCGCCGGCGCGGACCCCGGGACGGGCGCGAACCCCGGGACGGGCGCGAACCCCGGTGCGGGTGAGGGCCCCAGCGCCGGTGTGAGCCCCGGCGCGGGTGAGGTCTACGCCCTCAATGTCCACCCCGCCCGCACCGGCACCGGTATCGGCCGCGCCCTGCTCACCGCCGCCCACACCGCCGCCCGGAGCCGGGGCTTCACCTCCCTGGCCCTCTGGGTCCTCGCCGAGAACCACGGCGCCCGCCGCTTCTACGCCCGCGCGGGCTACGAGCCCGACGGCGCCACCCAGGACGACCCCTACGACACCGTCACGCTCACCGAACTGCGCTACCGCACAGCCCTCTGACCGGCCGTCCGCCACCGGAGGGAAGCCCGCCCGGCAGCACGGACGGGTCCGCCCTCAAGCGCCGGACGGGTCAGCGCTTCAGCCCACCGGCGATTGAGGGACACCCACCCAGCCCCTCCGGCGATTGAGGAGCGGGGGTTCGGGGGCCGGCCCCCGACCGTGACCCGCGCCGCGCGGGGCGCCGATCGCACAGGCTTCCCACCATGTGGTCAGCCGACCCGCCCGGCTACCCCTCGTCAATCTCGTGCCGCCCCCCGCCCCCACTCCTCACCCGGGCCTGCACCAGCGGAACGAGCACCGCCGAAACCGTCGCCCCGGTCGCCACAGGGGTGGCAAGAGACGGGGCATAGTGCGACATAACCATCACCGCCAGCCCGACTCCGACGACAGCGACACCCCAGAACAGACCCCGCCGACGCCCGGAGCGACGCACTCCGGAAGAGGCTCGGGGGACGGTGTCCGGCTTCGCACGGTGGGCCGCCCCGGACTCAGTGGGTACTGTCATAACTGACCTTCTCTCCAACAAGGGACTGGGTCAGGGCGGCTCCCGTGCCAGCGGGGGCCGCTTTACGTGCGGCCTCACCACCCATGACCGTCAATGGTGGCACCACAGACGGACATCACCAATCCGCTTCTCGACAGAGAGCAATGGAGAACTGTCTCCATTCCGGTGACAAATGCGCAATTCCCACGCACAGAGATGATCAATTAGGCAACTACTTTCCTAACGCACACCATCTGACCTGCATGTTCATCAAGCAGTTCACCGTGGGCAAAGATTTTTCAACGAACCTTCAGTAAGTAAGCGGAACCTGCGACTCCACCGTGACTACTACACGCGTAGAGTTCCGTTTCCGGAAACTTCGGCCGTGGCCGCCGGCAAATACCGGCCGCTGATCCATGAATCAGCCACGGCACGGGGAGGTCCGGAGGGCCGCCCGCCCCACGCGATCACACCCGGCCCACCGCCGGAGCGGGCCCGATCCAGCGCCGGGGCGGGCCCGAAGCGAAATCCGGCGCTCCGACCGGGCCACCGCGGCGACGCCGGCCCGGACCGGACCGGCGACAGCTCTCCCCGCGTCAGCGGGCCGAATCCGCCCCCAGAAGCAGGTCGTTCAGCTCCTGGTAGCCGAGCCCGCCCTCCAGCGCGCTGGTGGTGCCCTGGTCCAGCAGCTCCCGCGCCGCGCGGGCGGCGAGCCCGTACGCAGCCTCGGCGATCGCCGAACCCGCGCTGACCCGGCCCGCCCCCGCCGCAGCGAGCGCCGCCACGGGCAGGGACCCGGGTCCGGCCGAGACATTCACCGGCACCCGCACCGAGTCGGCCAGGACACCGACGGCCTCCGCGTCCAGGGCCCCGAGAACAAAGATCCCGTCCGCGCCGGCCGCGACATAGGCATAGGCGCGGACCAGTGTCTCCTTCATCCACTCCGCGCGGTCACCGGGCGGCAGCCGGTGCGTGTCGATACGGGCGTTGACGAACAGCGGAACCCCCGCCCCGTCCGCCGCCCCACGAGCCGCCGCGATGCGCTCGGCCTGCTCGTGGACGGGCCGCAGCGAGTCCTCCAGATTGATCCCGACCGCCCCCGCCTCCAGCACACCGCGCACCGTCTCCGCCACACCGTCGGCGTCGGGGGCGTACCCGCGCTCGATATCGGCGGTGACCGGGAGGCCAACGGCCGCCGCGATACGGGCGATCGCCGCGAGAGCCTCGTCCCGGCGGAGGTGATCCCCGTCCGCCGCCCCGAGCGACCACGCGACCCCGGCACTGGTGGTGGCGATGGCCCGCGCCCCCGCCTCCGCCACGACCCGCGCGGACGCGGCGTCCCAGGCGTTGGGCAGAACCAGCGGCCTGCCCTTCACATGCAGAGAACGGAACAGTTCGGCCTGATCGCGAAGAGGTGCCATGTACCGCATTCCACCACAGACCCCCGCCAGATGATCAAGAATCCCCCACCACCCCGGCCCCGCCCCGCGCCGGCGCGTGGACCGGCAGCGCGGCGCAGGGGCCGGTGCGCGGAGCGGGAGACCCCGGACGAGAAAGGGGCGCCCCCGCATCGGGGGCGCCCCTTCTCCATCCGCGCGTACAGCGGTGGGTGTGGGATTTGAACCCACGGTGACATCACTGCCACGACGGTTTTCAAGACCGTTCCCTTAGGCCGCTCGGGCAACCCACCCACGCTTCGCGCCATCACCTGGCGCGGAGCGGCCTACAGAGTACCGGCACGGTGGGGGCGGTCGCAGCCGCGTTGTGGTGGGGCGGGGGCGGGTCAGCTGTCGCCGGTGCGTTCGCCGAGGGTGACCTCGGTGGTGGCGGGCTTGCCGTCGCGCTCGTAGGTGAGCTTCACCTTGGTGCCGGGGCGGTGGTTCCAGATTTCGCCGATCAGGGTCGGGCCGCTGTCGATCGGCTTGCCGGCGAACTGGGTGATCAGGTCGCCCGCCTTGAGGCCGGCCTTCGCCGCCGGGCCGTCCGGGGTCACGGCCGGGGTGCCGCCGGAGCTCTGGGCGGTGATCCTGGCGCCGGTGCCCTTGTTGGCCATGTCGACGGTCGCGCCGATCACGGGGTAGACGGGCTTGCCCGTCTTGATGAGCTGCTCGGCGACGTTCTTCGCCTGGTTGATCGGGATGGCGAAGCCGAGGCCGATCGAGCCCGCCTGGGACTGGCCGAAACCGCCACCGGTCGACTGGATGGCCGAGTTGATCCCGATGACGGCACCGCGCGCGTCGAGCAGTGGTCCACCGGAGTTGCCGGGGTTGATCGAGGCGTCGGTCTGGAGGGCGCTCATGTACGAGTTCTTGCCGCTGGAGCCGTCGCCCGAGGCCACCGGACGGTTCTTGGCGCTGATGATGCCGGTGGTGACCGTGTTCGACAGGCCGAAGGGCGCGCCGATCGCGATCGTGGAGTCGCCCACGGCCACCCTGCCGGAGTCGCCGAGCGGGAGCGGGGCGAGCGCCGAGGGCGGGTTCTTGAGCTTGAGCACCGCGACGTCGTACCCCTGGGCGCGGCCGACCACCTCGGCGTCGTACTTCTTGCCGTTGGAGAACGTCACCGACAGCGCGCCGCCGTCCGCGGCGGAGTCGACGACGTGGTTGTTGGTGAGGAGGTGGCCCTCCTGGTCGTAGACGAAGCCGGTGCCGGTGCCGCCCTCCTGCTCGCCCGTCCCGCCGGTGCCGCCGAGGTCGCCGGTGCCCGCGCCCGACTTGGCGTCGATGGTGACCACGCTCGGCAGTGCCTTGGCGGCGACCGCCGAGACCGTGCCCGGTTCGCGCTTCAGCTCCTGGGGGATGTCGGCCGCCGAGACGGTGGTGGAGTCGACGCCGTCGTCGTTGCGCTCGGCCGCCCAGTAGCCGATTCCGCCGCCGACGCCGCCCGCGACCAGCGCGGCGACCAGCACCGCCGCGAGCAGGCCGCTCGGGCGCTTGCGCTTGGGGCGCTCCGGCTGGACCGGTACGCCCCAGGTGGCGGGGGAGCCGCCGTCGTGGAAGGCGCCGTCGCCTCCGTACGCGGGGGAAGCGGGCGGCGGCGGGGGCCAGCCCCCCGCCTGGTGGTGGGCCGTGCCCGAATCCTGGGGGCCCGGCGGGGGCGGGACGGGGCCGCCGGGAAGGGGTGCGGTGGCCCCGGTCCCGGGGTGCGGGGACGGGAGAGGGTAGTCGGCCGGCGCCTGGGCCCGGGCGGCTTCGCCGGGCGGCGGCTCCGGGGAGTGCGCGGGAGCGGCCGGGGCGCCCGGGGAGGGCGGGCCCGCGGGGGCGGGCGGCGGGGCGGCCCCGGGAGGCGCTGCCGGCACAGGAGGTACGGACGGGGCTGCCGACTGCGCAGTGCCCTCGTTGCCCTCGTTCTCAGTGCTCACAGCTCTCTCCTCAGTTCCACGTCGATCACTCCGGCAGACGTCCGCTGGTGCCGCTGGTGCCGCTGTCGCGGAAAGAATGTCTCAAGGTGTCTCACTCCAGCATTTCCCACGGCCCGTCAGGCCACTGTAAGCAGGAGCTGTGGGTATTCCGGCAATCATTTACTTAGGGCGAAACGGACACCCACCGGGACACCCGCCCGGACACCCGCCAGAACACCGCCCGGACACCCGCCGGAACCACCGTCCGGAGGACCGCGCGGCGCCCCGTCGGGGTACCCGGCACCTCCGCGTACGGCATCGGGCTCGCCACCCCCAGAGTGCCCGACCGGCGCGGGAGCGGGAAGCGCGCCCCCCCGTTGGCATCAAGCCCCGTCCGGCCGCCCCCGCCCCTCGCCCGTCCCCTCACGATGGCACCATGACGCGGTGACCCCAGCACGGCAGCACCACATCCAGGTCGTCGCTCACCGAGGAGCGTCCGAGGACGCGCCCGAGCACACACTCGCCGCGTACATGAAGGCGATCGAGGACGGTGCGGACGCCCTTGAGTGCGATGTGCGGCTGACCGCCGACGGTCATCTGGTCTGTGTCCACGACCGGCGTGTGAACCGGACGTCCAACGGCCGGGGCGCCGTCTCCGCCCTGGAGCTGGCGGATCTCTCGGCTCTCGACTTCGGGACCTGGAAGGGGCGCGAGGACTCCGCGGAGAGCCCCGACTGGGGCGATCCCTCACTGACCTCCGTACTGACCCTGGAGCGGCTCCTCGAACTCGTCGCCGACTCCGGGCGCCGGGTCGAGCTGGCCATCGAGACCAAGCACCCGACGCGCTGGGCGGGCCAGGTCGAGGAGCGGCTGCTCAGGCTCCTCGGCCGGTTCGGGCTCGCGGCGCCCGCCGGCGCCGAGGACTCCCCCGTACGCATCATGAGCTTCTCCGCCCGTTCGCTGCACCGGGTGGCCGCGGCGGCGCCGACCGTGCCGACCGTCTATCTGATGCAGTTCGTGAGCCCCCGGCTGCGGGACGGACGGCTGCCGGCCGGGGCGCGGATCGCGGGCCCCGGCATCCGTATTGTCAGGAATCACCCCGCTTACATCGCCCGGCTGCACCGCGCCGGCCACCGGGTGCATGTCTGGACGGTGAATGAGCCGGAGGACGTGGAGCTGTGCGCCCGGCTCGGGGTGGAGGCGATCATCACCAACCGGCCGCGGCAGGTCCTCTCCCAACTGGGCCGCCGGTAAACGCCGGAGCACCCGCCCCGGGGATGCCCGGGAGCGCACCGGCGCGCTCCGCCCGGATCGGCGGTGAGGAGTGCGTCACTGCCCCCGCCTCGAACGGTTTCCGGTCCAGTCCATTGGGGCATTCACACCGTGGCGTGGGGCAAAGGAGGTCTCGGGGGTGGCGTTGGTGGTGGCACAAGAGGTGCCCACGTCGTCGAGCATGGCCGTACCCCATGGCCCTGCGGGCGTGGGTCAGGCAAGGCACCGTATGCGCGAGGAATTGCGCCGCAGCGGGGTCCAGGACTCGGTCGTCGACGATGCAGTTCTGATTCTTTCCGAGCTTCTCAGCAATGCCTACCGGCATGGCAGGCCGCTGGGACACGTGGAGGTGGGAGACGGAGACATTCGCGCCGCTTGGCGCGTCGACAGAGCGGGCCGGCTCACGGTCGAGGTGACGGACGGCGGAGGTCCCACCCGGCCCATTCCGGCGACGCCGTCGGTGACCGCGAGAGGCGGGCGCGGGCTGAACATCATCAGCGCGCTGGCCCAGGAGTGGGGCGTCCGCGACAGTGCGGCGGGCGAGGTCACCGTATGGGCCCGGGTGAACGAGGGGCATCGTCGCGGCGATTTCGCTACGCGCGTCACTGCCCCGGGCTTCGACTTCGCGGAGGTCTGTGACGATCTCGGCTGAGATGGCGGGACGTTCGGCGACCAGGGCTCCGAGGGCCCCAAGCACTCCGGGGAAGAGGGCCGGAAGGACGGGAAGGAACGGAAGGGCAGGGAAGAGAACCAGCACGAGGACGTGCTGAGAAGCACCGGAAAGCGTCGAGGAGCGTTATGGAAGGCCTGGCGGCTCGGGCCGACCGTACGACCGCTCCGGCCGGCGCCCGTATCGAACACGACCGGGGCCCCCGAAGCAGGCCGGGGGCAGGGCAGCCCATGGCACCGCGAGCGCGTGCGCGGCGGACGGCTAGGCTCGCGCCCAGAGACAGCACCGCCGCATACAGCGGACACCGCTGACAGCAGCGCCGCCGCACCCGGGAGAAGCCGCACATGGCCAAGAAGCGCCCCCAGACCAAGGCATCGAAGCCTCAGCCCAAGAACCGGACCCGCGGCGCCCATGAGCCCGTACCCGTGGTCGGGGCACGCGAGCCCTGCCCCTGCGGCTCGGGCCGCCGCTACAAGGCCTGCCACGGCCGGGAGGCCGCGCACTCCGTGACCGAGCTGGTCCAGCGCCCCTTCGAGGGCCTGGCGGGCGAGTGCGACTGGGTCGCCCTGCGCGAACTGGTGCCCGCCGCCACCGTGCGGCTCACCCTCAGGGACGGACTGCCCGACGGAGTGCCGTCCGTGACCCTGGCGACCGTACTGCCGATGGCCTGGCCCGCGCTCCGCCGCGACGACGGCTCCGTGCTGCTCGGCCTCCAGAACGACACCTCCTCCGGCGACCTCAGCCGCGACCTCGCCGACACGCTGAGCCGTGCGCTGGCGACGGAGCCGGGGAATCCGGTCGGCGGAGAGCGGGTCTCCGGCGATGGTCCGAGGCTTCAGGACCTGCTGGACCCGGCGGCCGACTTCACCCCCGAGGTCCATTCCGGTTTCGAGTTCTGGGTGCCCGAGTCCCAGGAGAGCTCCACCCCGGAGGTGGCCGCGTCCCTGGAGCGGGCGAACGCGGCGGCGATCCCCACCGTGAAGCTCTCGGGGGTCGAATCCGCCTACTGGTGCGAGACGCCGGAGAAGAACCATCTGCGCTGGGTCATGCCCCACCCCGAGGAGAAGCTGCTGGACGCGCTGGCGCGGCTGCATGCCGCCGGCGGGACATCGCTCGGCGAGGGGACCCGGCTCGTCGGCTCGTTCCGCGCGCACGGCCTGATGGTCCCGGTCTGGGACCTGCCGAGCGCGATGGGCGCCACGGAGTGCGGGAAGCCGGCCGCCGAGTTCGCCGAGCGGCTCGCCGACGCGCTCGCCACGGAGGTTCCGCTTACCGCCGATGAGCGGCGGGCGCGCGGGGGCCTCACCAACCGTCAGGTCACCCTGAGCTGAGCGGCCGGTCCACCGGATGACCCGGCTCAGCCGCCCGCCGAGAAAAGCCGAGTGACTCCAGTCACAACTCGCGCCAATGGCAGCTGAATCGCTGTCCGAATACCCGAGATCGAATTTGCGAACCGCCGATCTCTTGTTACCGTTCTAGAAGCCCGGTCGCTGGTGCATCCCCCGTCGCCAGCGATCGGGCCTCTCCATTTACTGAATCTTCAACGGAACGACATGCCCCGTTGACGATCCGTCAACCTCTGGTGGACGCAGTGGAGTTGCCCCCTCCGCCCCGAGGGCACCCGGGCATCTGCCCGGCGCGCGGGAGCCGGCCACCATCGATGAACTGCGAAATCGCGGAATTCTCCATGGTCATGCCACATGTAGGCCCGGAGTAAAGACCTCGCGGGATCTCATCGGCGCCCGGCCCGCCATCCGAGTCAACCGCACGGGTGGTTCGTCACTCTCACCCGGTCGGCCCCTCGCGGCGCGTACGGAACTGAATTCGCCTCCACCGCATTGCACCGATATGGACCCGGGACACCCCATGGCGTTCTCCGGCCGCCGTGCCGGGCGGCTGCGCGCGGCAGCTCCGGAGGGGCGAGTTCCAGCCCGGAACCGCGGCTTCCGAAGGCGTGCGCGCCCGAAGACCTACGCTCGGAATCCGCGTGATCACGCTTAGTTTCGGCCGACTCTGGTGCCCTTGACCCATCGCCGGTTTTCCCCTAGACGGCCGAGGGCCGGCCCCCGCCCCCGAACGGGTGCGGAAGCCGGCCCTCCCAGCCGTGACCGCGCACAAGCGACTCCGCGCGGATGGTTCGCGCGCGGATGGCTCCCCGCGCGGGTGGTTCAGTACGCGAGCCGGCTTCCGCCGTCCGGCGCATTCGTGCTCGCCTCCACCAGGGCGTCCACCACCGCCTCCACCCGCGGCAGCCACGGCGTGGCCGACCCGGGCAGCGGAGCCCGCTCCCAGCGGACCTGCCCCACGCCCGTCTCCGACGGAGGCAGCACCAGATATCCGCCCTCGCCGTGGAAGCGCAGCGAACTCGGCACGCAGTCCTTGGCGAAGAGCAGCTCACCGAGCTGTTCGAGGCTGTAGGGGGCGACCAGCAGCGACCACCGCGTGGGCGTCGCGACGACCGGCCCCAGCCGCAGATCCATCCGGTCGAGCGCCGCCAGCGCGCGCGCTCCCGCCATGGCGGGGAGGCTCACCGCGCAGGGTGCGCTCCCGCCGGTGGCCAGGACGACCGGCGAGGCGGGCCGATTCGCCCACCACCAGCGCAGCATCCGCTCATCGGTGGTCGCCGCGAGGAGTCCGGGGTCAAACGGGTGTGCGCCGGGCACGACGCACTCGGGGTCCGGGCAGGCACAGCCGCGCCCGCGGTCACCGCGACCGCCGGCCGACTTCAGCCCCGCACCGGGAAGTACGGGCCATTGCCACTCGGTGGCGCAGAGGAGCGCCGCTTCCAGCTGTGCTGGCTGTACAGGTCCCCTTTTGCGCCGAAACCGGAGCCTGCGTCGCCTTCCGAGGATCTCGCGCATGTGCGCTCGTTCCTTTCCGTTGAACGCCGAGGTCCACATGACACCATGTGTGCAGCTCTTCACTGTGCGTACAAAATACGTACTGGGCGTTACGAGTACGTACTGGCCGGCGTTTCACCGCCCCGCGCCGGCGACATGGGCGGCCCTCGCATCTCCTGCGGCAGGGTCGCCGCCGAGGGCCGAACGTGGGCTGTACTCCATTCAACGCGCCGCCCGTGGTGGCGCGCGCCTGGCACTTGCTGTTCGCGCCCACCGCCCGGGGGATCGCCCCCCACTCCTGTGGGGCCTGCCGTGCGGTTCTGGCACGGCCTGCGACTATGAGGACGCCAGAGTCGATCGCCAGGTTCCGGGGCGGTGCCAATTGCCCCTGGCCATCACTGTTTACGTACCCACAACGTTTGGTATGACGCTTTCCGCGGAGGGCCGCTCCAGGACCCGTGCCCCGGAGAGATCCACCGAGGGATCGACTGCCGAACGCCCTCAGTCGACCTCACCGACCTCCATCAGGCGCTTTTTTCAGCCAAGTTCAAGATTGACCCAAGAGCGGTTCAAAGTCCCTCAGACACCATCAATCCCACTGGTGCAATGCTGGACATCCCCTTCCTTCTGCGTGTAGATGTGGATGCATGGGTAGCCACGCAGAATGACATGAATGACATGGGGGTTTGCGATGCTATTGAGCAGAACGCACCAGGTGGAAAGCCGATCGCGATGAGCGCCCCCCATCTGCCGAAAGTGGCTGGAATCAACTCAGCACTTCCGCTTCCGCAGCACACTACGGCGCCCCTCTCCCCTTCTCTCTCCACGCCCGCCATCCCCGGGATCGCGGCCGGGACGGCTCCGGGTGTCTCCCCCGGGGCACTGGTCCAGGACCGGCTGGCGGGCTGGGTCTCCGATCTGGCCACCCTTCACGAGCTGACCGAGCGGCTGGCCGCGACCCGTTCGCTCGACGACGCCCTCCGGGAGCTGCTCGAAGCCGGGGCGGCCCTGCTCGGCGCCCGCCGCGGTCTGGTCGTCCTGGAACCGCCGCCCACGGCCCCGCCCTCCCGCGCCGACCGCTTCGCCGCCGACCGCGGCCCGGCCCTCACCAGGGGCCTCGGCCTCACCCATGCCGAACTGGGGCACATCGAGACGGTCCCGCGCGCGGCGACCGCGTACGGGCGCATTCTGGAGAGCCGGGGGCTGCCCGGCGCGCCGCCGCAGGCCGTCGCCCACCCCGACGTCCTCGGGGACATCTCGCTCGACCCCCGCCACCGCGAGGTCGCCCGCCGGCTCGGCTGCGCGGCCGGTTACACCCAGCCCCTGGCGTCCGAGCCGTCCGGCACCCTGGGCGCCGCCGTCTGGCTGTACGACGAACCCACCGCGCCGGATCAGCGCCGGCGCCGGCTGGCGGCCCTCTACTCCCGGTACGCCACCGAGCACCTGGCCCGGCTGCTGGAGCTGGAGCACGCCCGCGCCACGGTGGCGGCCGTCGCCGGGGAACTGCTGCCCAGCAGGCTGCCCAGGGTGCCCGGGGTGGAACTCGCGGTCCGGCACCGCACCGGGCCGCACGGCGGCGGCGACTGGTACGACGCGCTGGCGCTGCCCGAGGGGGCGCTCGGGCTGGCCGTCGGCTCGGTCAGCGGCTCGGGCCCCGGGGCGCTGGCCGCGATGGGGCGGCTGCGGGCCTCCCTGCGGGCGTACGCCGTGATGGAGGGCGAGGACCCCGTCGCCGTGCTCTCCGATCTCGAACTGCTGCTGCGGCTGACCGAACCGGCCCGCACCGCCACCGCCCTCTTCGCCTACGCCGAGCCGTCGGCCGCCCGCATGGTGCTCGCCGGGGCCGGGCACACCCCTCCCCTGGTGATCGGGGAGCGGCGCACCGAGTTCGTCGAGACCTCGCTGTCCGCGCCGCTCGGGATGCTGGCCTGCTGGGAGGCGCCGAGCGTGGAGCTGTCCCCCGAGCCCGGAGAAACGGTGCTCCTCTATACGGACGGTCTGCTGCGGCGCACCGGCGACCCCATGGACCGGGCCTTCGCCCGGCTGCGCTCCGCCGCCGCGAGCGTGCCGAGGGCGGCCCGCGCGGACCCGGGGGCGGTCGCGGACCACGTCCTGGACACGGTGCTGCGGGAAGGGCCGGGGCAGGGCCCGGAGGACGAGGACATCGTGCTGCTCGCCGCCCGTTTCGGCTGACGGAGACGGAGACGGAGACGGAGGCCGCAACGGACGGGCCGGGGATCGGGGACCGCCCGTTATGTCTTACTTCTCACATCTCTCGGAGCCTCTTCGGCGTCGCACATACGATGGAGACCGGTCCAGTGACGTATCGAGGAGGCAGACGTGGCCGAGGAGCTCACCCCGAGTACCCCGGAAGAAGAAGAGCCGCAGATCAAGCCGCGCAAGAACGGCCTCTACCCCGGCGTGTCCGATGAACTCGCCGCGAGCATGGCGAGCGGCTGGGCCGACACCGAGCTGCACGACCTCCAGCCCCTGGAGCAGGCCGGTCACACGGCGGACCGCCGCGCGGCGCTCTCCGCGCGCTTCCCCGGCGAGCGGCTGGTGATCCCCGCGGGGAAGCTGAAGACGCGCTCCAACGACACGGAGTACTCCTTCCGTGCCTCCACCGAGTACGCGTACCTCACCGGCGACCAGTCCGAGGACGGCGTCCTGGTGCTGGAGCCCACCGCCGACGGCCACCGCGCCACCATCTACCTGCTGCCGCGCTCCGACCGCGAGAACGGCGAGTTCTGGCTCTCCGGCCAGGGCGAGCTGTGGGTCGGCCGCCGGCACTCCCTCACGGAGGCCGAGAGGCTGCTGGGCATCCCGGCCAAGGACGTACGGGAGCTGGCCGGGCGGCTGCGCGAGGCGACCGGCCCGGTCCGCGCCGTGCGCGGGCACGACGCGGACATCGAGGCGGCGCTGACCGACAAGGTCACCGCCGAGCGCGACGAGGAGCTGCGCACCCACCTCTCCGAGGCGCGTGCCGTGAAGGACGCCTTCGAGATCGCCGAGCTGCAGAAGGCGTGCGACTCCACCGCCCGTGGCTTCGAGGATGTCGTCAAGGTCCTGGACAAGGCCGAGGCGACCAGCGAGCGCTACATCGAAGGAACGTTCTTCCTCCGGGCCCGCGTCGAGGGCAACGACGTCGGCTACGGCTCGATCTGCGCCGCCGGCCCGCACGCCACCACGCTGCACTGGGTCCGCAACGACGGCCGGGTCCGCTCCGGCGACCTGCTGCTGCTCGACGCCGGTGTCGAGACCACCGCGCTCTACACCGCCGATGTCACCCGCACCCTGCCGATCAACGGCCGGTACACCGAGCTTCAGCGGAAGATCTACGACGCCGTCTACGACGCCCAGGAGGCGGGCATCGCCGCGGTGCGGCCGGGTGCGAAGTTCCGTGACTTCCACGACGCCGCGCAGCGGGTGCTCGCCGAGCGGCTCGTCGAGTGGGGGCTGATCGAGGGACCGGTGGAGCGCGTGCTCGAACTGGGTCTCCAGCGCCGCTGGACGCTCCACGGCACCGGTCACATGCTCGGCATGGACGTCCACGACTGCGCCGCCGCGCGCACCGAGGCGTATGTCGACGGCACCCTGGAGCCGGGGATGTGCCTGACGGTGGAGCCCGGTCTCTACTTCCAGGCGGACGATCTGACCGTACCCGAGGAGTACCGCGGCATCGGCGTGCGGATCGAGGACGACATCCTCGTCACCGAGGACGGCAACCGGAACCTCTCCGCGAGCCTGCCCCGGCAGGCCGACGAGGTCGAGGCCTGGATGGCCTCGCTCAAGGGCTGAGCCACGGCCGCCACGGCCGCGTGAACCGGAGTTCTCCGGGGGGAGGGCGCGCTCGCTCAGGGTCTACGAGACCTTGAGCAGCGCGTCCTCCCGCCATTTGAGGACTTTGTCGAAGCTGACCACGGCGCCGTGACCCGGCCGGTTGCCGAAGTGCACATGATCGGCGAGCTGCTCGATCAGACAGAGCCCGCGACCGCTCTCGGCCATCGCCGGCACCTGGGCCCTGACGGGGGCGCGCCCGGTGCCCCGGACGGGGAAACCGGCCGGCAGCTCGCGCCCGGTGTCCCGGCCCGGGTCGCGGCCGGGGAAGCCGGGACCGGAGTCGGCGACCTCGATATGGCACTTCTCGCCGTCCAGATAGGCGGTGACCCGGTACGCCCCGGCGGTCTCGCCCGGCTCCCGCCCGCCACCGTGCTCCACGGCGTTCGCACAGGCCTCGCTGAGCGCGACGGAGAGATCGAAGGAGATATCGGGGTCGACCCCGGCAGTCTCCATCGTGCCGAGCAGAAGACGCCTGGCGAGCGGAATGCTCGCAGCTTCGCGCCGCAAGTGGAGAGACCACCAGATGCTCATGCTCCAGCCTCCTGGCTGCGGCTCGACATACCGATACGTATTGCCCCTGGGCGGGGTTCATAAGCACCCGGCCGCTGTGATTGCGCTCATTCGGCCGACGCGCGGCACCGGTACGGCGGTGTAGACCACGCGGCCGGGGGGCCGCCCCGGGCGGCGGTGCGCGCGAGAGGCACGGGGCCGCGGGGACAGCCGGACAGCCAAAGAGGGATCTTCCGGACCTGCCGTTCCGGAGCGGAGGGCTCAGTGGGATGATGACCCGGCCATGTCGTCCCTGTCGTCGCCCCCACCGACTGCGCCGGGTCCACCGCCTCTCTTCACCGGAGCCGGTCCACGGCTGCTCAGGGCCGCGGTCTTCACCGCGGTCTGTGTCGCGCTGTCCGCGGCCGGTCATGTGGTGGCCTCCTGCGCGGCCGTGCCCTGGTGGACACTGGCCGTGGGATTCCTCGGGGTCTTCGCCCTCGTGCTGCCCTTCACCGGCCGGGCGCGCTCGCTGCCGTCGGTGATCGTGGCGCTGGGCGCGGGACAGCTGGCCCTGCACGCGCTCTTCGGCCTCTCCCAGAACCATCGGCTGCGGATGCCGCAGACCACCGATGACGCGCTGCTCACGATGGCGGCGAAGCTGGTCTGCGGGGCGGGGGCCTCCTCGCTCTCGCCCTCCGACGCGCACCGGGTCGTCACCACGGCGGGCCTGACCCCGCCGCGGCACCCGGCGCACATCCCGCTCGCCGAGCCCGAACTGCTGCCCTCCCTCCCCATGCTGCTGGGGCATCTGCTGGCCGCTCTGGCGACCGGCTGGCTGCTGCGGCGCGGGGATCTGGCGCTCACCCGGCTCACCGAGCTGTCCGCCCGCTCGGTGCGGGAGGCCGGCCGGGCCGCCGAGGCCGCCCGGCTGCGCCCGCTGTGTGCCGCGCTCACTCTCGTACGGGCGCTGTGCGGCGGTCTGCTGCGCGCCCCGGTGGTCCTCACCCGCGCCCCGCGCGCCCAGGACGACCCTCCCCCGTCGCTCGCGGGCGAGGCACTTCAGCACGCGGTGATCAGGCGCGGGCCGCCCGCTCTCCTCGTGCTCGCAGCCTGACCGGCCCACTCGACGGGAGTGCGGCCGGTGTGCCGGCGCGGTTCCGTGTGCCCGGCGCCTCCTGTCTCTCCTCACCCTGTGGAGTGTCTTCGTCATGAGTGCCTCAAACATCACCAACATCTTCCGCACCTTCCCCACCTCCCGTTTCTCGCGCAACGCGCTCCGCGTCACGGTCGCGACCGGGGTCGCCGCCTCCGCCGTGCTGCTGGTCTCCGGCACCGCCGCCGCGCATGTGAGCGTCCAGCCGCAGGGCCAGGCCACCAAGGGCGGCTACGCCACCGTCAACTTCCGGGTCCCCAATGAGCGCGACGACGCCTCGACCGTGAAGCTGGAGATCAGCCTGCCGTCCGAGCACCCGCTGACCTCGGCGCTGCCGCAGCCCGTGCCCGGCTGGAAGGTCTCGGTCGCCAAGGCCAAGCTGGACAAGCCGCTGGAGTCGCACGGCAAGAAGATCACCGAGGTGGTCTCCAAGATCACTTGGACGGCCGAGTCCGCGAAGGTCGCACCCGGTCAGTTCCAGCAGTTCCCGGTGGCGCTCGGACGGCTGCCCGAGGACGTCGACCAGCTGGTCTTCAAGGCCCTCCAGACGTATGACAACAAGGAGATCGTGCGCTGGATCGAGGCGCCCGAGGAGGGCAAGGAGCCCGAGCTGCCCGCCCCGGTGCTGGCCCTGTCGGAGCCGGTGGAGGACGACCACGCCACCCAGCCCGGCGCCGGCGCCACCGCCACCGCCGACTCCACCGCCGACGCCAAGAACGCCGGGCAGGAGAAGGAGACCGCGTCCGCCTCGGACGACTCATCGGACTCGACGGCTCGTGTCCTGGGCGGCATCGGCATCCTGGTAGGAGCCGTGGGCGTCGCCTTCGGTGTCCTGGCCGGCCGCCGCCGCGCCTCCTGACACCGTTCACGTGTACCCCCTCCCGTAACCATTTCTGGGATGTTTTTCCATGCGTAAGAAGACCGCGCTGGCCGCCGCGCTCGTCGTGGCGGCCGCGCTCACCCTGTCCGCCTGCTCCTCCGGCGACGGCGCCGACTCCGCGAAACCCTCGGAGAGCTCCATCGCCAAGATCGAGGGCCAGGAGGAGAAGAAGCCCGGCACCGTGCTGCACCAGCCGTACACCAAGCCGGATCTGGTGCTCACGGACACCAACGGGGAGAAGTACGACCTCCGCGAGCGGACCAAGGGCAAGCCGACGCTGATCTTCTTCGGCTACACCAGCTGCCCCGACGTCTGCCCGCTGACGATGAGCAATGTCGCCATCGCCGAGAAGACGCTGTCCAAGGCCGACCAGGAGAAGCTCCAGGTCGTCTTCGTCACCACGGACCCCGAGCGGGACACCCCCGCCGAGCTGGGCAAGTGGCTGGCCAGCGCCGGTGACAAGTCCTTCGTCGGGCTCAGCGGCGACTTCGCGACCATCCAGGCGGGCGCCCGCCAGATGGGCATCGGGATCGATCCGGCGAAGAAGGAGAAGAACGGCGACGTCGTGTCCATGCACGGCGCGCAGATCGTCGCCTTCTCACCGAAGACGGACAAGGGCTATGTGCTCTACGGCGAGGGGACCTCGGCCGACGAGTACGCGGAGGACCTGCCGAAGCTGGTGCGCGGGGAGAACCCGTGAGCCCGTGGGGCCGGGGACGGCGGACGTCCCTGAACCAGGGGGGCCGAGAACAGCGGTGGCCCACGGGCCGGTGGTCCTCGAACCGCAGCAGGGCTCTGGCCGGTGCCGTGGCCCTGAGCGCGGGGCTGGCACTGACCGGCTGCTCTTCCGAGAGTAGCGGTCAGGAGCCGGAACTCAAGGTGGTTGGCGCCTTCATGCCACAACCCGTCAGCGACATGGCCGCCGGCTTCCTCACCGTCCGCAACGACGGCGGCGGAGCCGACCGGCTCACCTCCGTCACCAGCCCGCTCTCCGACGATGTGACGATCCACGAGTCGAAGGACCAGCGGATGCGGAAGGTCGAGTCCTTCGGCATCCCCGCCGATGGCGAGCTGAATCTGGAGCGCGGCGGCAACCACGTCATGTTCATGGGCCTCAGGGAACAGCCGAAGGAGGGCGCGAAGGTCACGGTGAAGCTGCACTTCGAGAAGTCCGACCCGATCACGGTCGACCTTCCGGTCAAAGCACCGACGTACAGCCCCGAGAAGCACTGAGTACGAAGGACTGACCACGCCATGACAGCCACCGCCCCGTACCTCGGCCCGCACCCGGCCGAATCCGCGAGACCCCTGCCCAGAGCGGCGCCCCTGCTGAGGGCGCTGCTCACCCTGGCCGTGCTCATCGGCACGGCCCTCGGCACGCTGCTCGCCACGGCCGGGCCCGCTTCGGCCCACGCCGCGCTGACCGGGAGCAATCCGAAGGACGGGGCGGTGGTCGCCACCGCCCCCACGGAGGTCACCCTCACCTTCTCCGAACAGATAGACATGGGGAAGGACTCGATCCGGGTCCTGGACCCCCAGGGCGAGCGCGCCGACGAATCCACCGTCCGCGACGTCTCCCGGGGCGGCACGGTCGGCTACGGAGTCGATCTGCGGCCGGACCTGCCCGAGGGCACCTACACCGTCGCCTGGCAGGCGGTCTCGGCGGACAGCCACCCCATATCCGGCGCGTTCACCTTCTCCATCGGCGCGCCCTCCAAGACCTCGGTCGCGCTGCCCGACACGGCGGCGGGCGGGGGAGCCGTCGGTGTCCTCTACGACATCGCGCGCTATGCCGCGTACGCCGGCTTCACCGTGATGACCGGCGCCGCCGCGTTCATCCTGCTCTGCTGGCGGCGCGGCGCGGCCGTCCGTCCGCTCCAGCGGCTCGTCGCCCAGGGCTGGGTGACGCTCACCGCCGCGACGCTGGCGATGCTGCTGCTGCGCGGCCCGTACACGACCTCCGGAAAGCTCGGCGACGTACTCGACCTCGGCGTGCTCCAGGACGTGCTGGAGACCAGGACCGGTGCGGCCCTGGTCTCCCGGCTGCTGCTGCTCGGCGCTGCGGCGCTCTTCATCGCCGTGCTCTTCGGCGCGTACGCGCGGCAGACCGCCGCCGGCCCCGGCGCCCCGGACACACCAGGGGACGCGGACCGGGACCCGGCCCGGGCGAAGGACCTCACCTTCGGACTGGCCGTCGGCGGCACCGTCGTCGCCGCCGGGATCGCCGCCACCTGGGCGCTCTCGGAGCACGCCTCCACCGGTATCCAGACGGGGCTGGCGATGCCCCTCGACGTGCTGCACCTGCTGGCCGTCGCCTGCTGGCTCGGCGGTCTCGCGGCGCTGCTCACCGCCCTCCACCGGGCGCCGTCGATCGAGCCATCGGCGGTACGGAGGTTCTCCTCGGTCGCCTTCGCGAGCGTGGTCACCCTGGCGGTGACCGGGCTGTACCAGTCCTGGCGGCAGGTGGGCTCGTGGTCCGCGCTGACCGGTACGGAGTACGGGCGGCTGCTGCTGATCAAGGTGGCGCTGGTGGCCGTGATGCTCGGCGTCGCGTGGTTCTCCCGGAAGTGGACGGCACGGCTGGCACCGGCGGCGGAACGGCCCCGGGACACCACCGGGGACCCGGCCCGGGACGAGTCGGCGGACGACGCGGGCACCGACACGGACACGGACACGGATACGGATACGGATACGGATACGGATACGGACGCGACGGGGAACGAGGACGCCGGGCGGGCCGCCCAGCTCGCCCGTCAACGGGCCGCGCTCGCCACCGCCCGCCGCAGGAAGGCACGGGACGCCGACCCCGTGCGCTCCGGACTCCGCCGCTCCGTACTGGCCGAGGCGGCCGTCGCCGTCGTCCTGCTCGCCGTGACCACCGTGCTCACGACCACCGAACCGGGCCGTACGGAGGAGGAGGCCGGGAAGGCCGGAACGAGCACTTCCGGCAGCACCGCTCCGGCCCCCCGGGGCCCGGCCGAGGCCGAGCTGCCCTTCGACACCGGCGGCGCCAACGGGAAGGGCACCGTACGGCTCACCCTGGACCCGGCCCGGCCGGGCGCCAACCAGCTCCATCTGTGGATCGACGGACCGGGCGGAAAGCCCATGGACGTACCCGAGGTGAAGGTCTCCCTCACCCTCCGGGCCAAGCAGATCGGCCCGCTGCCCGTCACCCCCGGGCGCCTCGCGGCGGGACACTGGAGCACGGATTCCGTGCAGATCCCGATGCCCGGCGACTGGCAGGTCCAGGTGACCGTGCGGAGCTCCGACTTCGACCAGACGACCGTCGACACTCACGTGAGGATCGGCTGAGCCACACATGAGCGGGAAGCGCGCATGACCTCCGAACCACGCACCACCCCCGAACCACGCACCGCCTCCGTGCCGCGCACGACCCCGGTGGACGGAGCCCCCGGGGAGACCCCCGGGGTCTCCCGGCGACGGCTGCTCGGCACCGCCGGCACCGTCGGCGCGGCCGGGCTCGCGCTGGGCGCGGCGGGCGGCGCGGTGACCCACGCCGCCACGGCCGGCGAAGCGCCCACCGCGCTGAGCAGCGTCGGATCGGGCACGGTGGCCTTCCACGGCGAGCACCAGGCCGGCATCACCACACCGGTGCAGACCCATGGCCATCTGATCGCCCTCGACCTCGCGCCCGGCGCGGGCCGCAAGGAGGCGGTGGCGCTGATGCGCCGCTGGTCCGCGCTGGCCTCGGAGCTGATGGCGGGCCGGCCGGCCGGGACCGGCGACACCGGTGTCGCGCTGGACGCGGGCCCCTCCTCGCTCACCGTGACCTTCGGCTTCGGCCGCGGCTTCTTCGGCCGTACGGGACTGACGGCCCGGCGGCCCGCCGGTCTCGACCCGCTGCCGCCCTTCACCGCCGACCGGCTGGACGCCCGGCGCTCGAACGGCGATCTCTGGGTGCAGATCGGCGCGGACGACGGCCTGGTGGCCTTCCACGCGCTGCGCGCGATCCAGCAGGCGGCCGGGGCCTCGGCCCGGGTGCGCTGGCAGATGAACGGCTTCAACCGTTCCCCGGGCGCCACCGCCCGCCCGATGACCACCCGCAATCTGATGGGGCAGGTCGACGGCACCAACAACCCGAAGCCGTCCGATGAGGACTTCGACCGGCGGATCTTCGTGGCGCGGGGCGGCGAGCAGGAGTGGCTGGCGGGCGGCTCCTTCGTGGTGGTGCGCCGTATCCGGATGCTGCTCGACGACTGGGAGTCGCTGCCGCTGGAGGAGCAGGAGCGGATCATCGGGCGGCGCAAGTCGGACGGCGCCCCGCTCACCGGCGGCACGGAGACCACACCGCTCGCGCTCGACCGGCGGGGCCCGGACGGGAAGCCGGTCATCCCGGCCGACGCCCATGCCCGGATCTCCGCCCCGGAGCAGAACGGCGGGGCGGCGATGCTGCGCCGCCCGTTCTCCTATCACGACGGAATGGGCGCGGACGGAACACCCGACGCCGGGCTGCTCTTCATCTGCTGGCAGGCGGACCCTCTGCGCGGCTTCGTGCCGGTGCAGCGCAAGCTCGACCGGGGGGACGCGCTGTCGCCGTTCCTGCGCCATGAGGCGAGCGGGCTCTTCGCGGTGCCGGGCGGGGCCCGGGAGGGCGAGTACGTGGGACAGCGGCTGCTGGAGTCCTGAGAGCCGGTGCGGCCGGGCACGGTCGGGTGCGGTGGCACGGGTAAGGGGCGGTGTCCAGGGGCAGAGCCTCTTACACGGCCGCCCACGGGTCTCCGGCCGCACTAGGGTTGCCTCATGTCAGCCACGCGCTACACGTATCTGGGGCCCGAGGGCACCTTCACCGAGGCCGCTCTCCGCACGCTTCCGGAGTCCGCGACCCGGGAGCTGGTCCCGATGGTGTCCGTGCCCGCCGCACTGGACGCCGTCCGCAACGGGGACGCGGCAGCCGCTCTCGTACCGATCGAGAACTCGGTGGAGGGCGGCGTCACGGCCACCATCGACGAGCTGTCCTCCGGCAAGCCGCTGATGATCTACCGCGAGGTGCTGCTGCCGATCGCGTTCGCCCTGCTGGTGCGGCCGGGCACGGAACTGTCCCGGGTGCGGACGGTGACCGGGCACCCGGTGGCCCAGCCGCAGGTGCGGAACTGGCTGCGGGCGAATCTGCCGGACGCCCTGTGGGAGTCGGCCGCGTCGAACGCCGACGGTGCGCGGCTGGTGCAGGAGGGCACGTACGACGCCGCCTTCGCGGGTGAGTTCGCGGCGGCGACCTACGGCCTCGAACCGCTGGTGACCGAGATCCACGACGCGGAGAACGCGGAGACCCGGTTCGTGCTGGTGGGCCGCCCCGCCCGGCCGGCCGCGCCCACCGGCGCGGACAAGACCTCGGTGGTCATCTGGCTGGGCGAGGACCACCCCGGTGCGCTGCTCGGTCTGCTCCAGGAGTTCGCGGTGCGCGGGGTCAACCTGATGCTGATCCAGTCCCGGCCCACGGGGGCGGGGATCGGCAACTACTGCTTCGCGGTGGACGCCGAGGGCCATATCTCCGAGCGCCGGGTCGCGGAGGCGCTCATGGGACTGAAGCGGATCTGCCCGAATGTGCGCTTCCTGGGCTCGTATCCGAGAGCCGGGGTCGCGGTGGAGGATGTGCGTCCGCCGCGTGCGGGGACATCGGACGCCGACTTCACGGAGGCGTCGGACTGGCTGACGCGCTCCCAGGACGGCCGCGCGAGCGGCTGAACGCGGGGCGGCCCGGGTGGCTGGACGCAGCCCGGCGCGAAGGCCGGCGCGGGCCGGCACAGGCCGCCGCGAGGGCTCACGCGGGGCGGCGCGGGCGGCCGAGCCGTCCACCCCGGTCCTGCCCGACCTGCTGATTTCCGCATCCACAGAGTTATCCACAGGTCACCCTCCAACCTGGGGACAAGTCGACATCTCACGGCCTCTCAGTCGATAAATCGGCCCGCTCGCACCACCCCCCTCCACAGGCCGGCCGACCGGCGCCACCCCGCTCCCGTCACCTTCATTTCATTGATCAACTCTTTGGAGCGAGCAATTCCCACCCGAATGAGGGAGTGGGGTGGGTTTGGGAGAGGAATCACCGGACCTTCGCCACACCCACGGAATGATCACTTCCACGATCCACAACTTTTCCGCACAGCCTGTGGATAACTTTTCGGAACTCCCTCCACCTGTGGACAAGCCCGACCCAAGTCCCCCGTTCCGCAAGGGATGCAGATCCCTTCCGGCCGTCCCGGCGGCCCGCTCCCTCCTCGATTCCCGCCCGTCGCCGGCCCATGGCATGGTGTTTATCGGGCGCCCGTCCGCGCGAGTCCGAGCCCTCCACCGATAAACCGGCAAAGAGCATCAATTAGGCCGAAATGCCGTGCATGGCTATAACGAGTGGCGGGGCGGTGAGCACGCACCGGTAGCCTGGTGGGGTGATTGACCTTCGCCAGCTCCGTGAGGACCCCGACCGTGTCCGCGCCTCCCAGCGCGCCCGTGGAGAGGATGTCGATCTCGTCGACGCCCTGCTCTCCGCCGACGAGCGGCGCAGGTCGTCCGGGCTCCGCTTCGACGAGCTGCGCTCCGAGCAGAAGCAGCTCGGCAAGCTCATCCCCAAGGCCTCTCCCGAGGAGCGCGCCGAGCTGCTGATCCGCGCCGAGCAGCTCAAGGCCGATGTCAAGGCCGCCGACGCCGCACAGCACGAGGCCGACGAGGAGGCCCGCGGCCTGCTGCTCCGGCTGGGGAACATCGTCCACGAGGACGTCCCGGTCGGCGGCGAGGAGGACTTCGTCGTCCTGGAGACGCACGGCACCATCCGGGACTTCGCGGCCGAGGGCTTCGAGCCCAAGGACCACCTGGAGCTGGGCGAGGCGCTGGGCGCCATCGACGTCGAGCGCGGCGCCAAGGTGTCCGGCTCGCGCTTCTACTACCTCACCGGTGTCGGCGCCCTGCTGGAGCTGGCCCTGGTGAACGCGGCCATCGCCCAGGCCACCGAGGCCGGCTTCATCCCGATGCTGACCCCGTCGCTGGTCCGCCCGCGCGCCATGGAGGGCACGGGCTTCCTCGGCCAGGCCGCCGAGAACGTCTACCACCTGGAGAAGGACGACTACTACCTGGTCGGCACCTCCGAGGTCCCCCTCGCCGCGTACCACATGGACGAGATCATCGAGGCCGAGAAGCTGCCGCTGCGGTACGCGGGGTTCTCCCCGTGCTACCGCCGCGAGGCCGGCACCTACGGCAAGGACACCCGGGGCATCTTCCGTGTGCACCAGTTCGACAAGGTCGAGATGTTCTCGTACGTGGCCCCGGAGGACGCGGAGGCCGAGCACCAGCGGCTGCTGGAGTGGGAGAAGCAGTGGCTGACCGGCCTTGAGCTGCCCTTCCAGGTGATCGATGTCGCCACCGGCGACCTCGGGGCCTCCGCCTCGCGCAAGTACGACTGCGAGGCGTGGATTCCGACCCAGGGCAAGTACCGCGAGCTGACCTCGGCCTCGAACTGCAACAGCTTCCAGGCCCGCCGGCTGTCGATCCGGATGCGGGAGAGCCGGGACGGCAAGAAGGTGGTCCAGCCGCTGTCGACGCTGAACGGCACGCTCTGCGCCGTACCGCGCACGATCGTGGCGATCCTGGAGAACCACCAGCTGGCCGACGGCTCGGTGCGGGTGCCGCCGGTGCTGCGTCCCTACCTCGGTGGCCGGGAGATCCTGGAGCCGATCGCCCAGTGAGCCCGGCCGCGCCCGTCACCCCGCCCCCGCACCCGTTTCCGTATCCGCTGATCGCGACCGACCTCGACGGCACGCTGCTGCGCGCCGACGGGACGGTCTCCCGGCGCACCCGTGACGCGCTCGCCGCGGCCACCGCGGCGGGTGCGGCGCACATCGTCGTCACCGGCCGTTCCGTGCCATGGACCCGGTACATACTGGACGACCTCGGCTACGAGGGTCTCGCGGTCTGCGGGCAGGGCGCGCAGCTCTACCACGCGGGCGAGCACCGGCTGCTGACCTCGGTGACGCTGGACCGTCAGCTCGCCGGGCTGGCGCTGGCCAAGCTGGAGGCCGAGGTCGGCCCGCTGGCGCTGGCGGCGAGCCGTGACGGGCTCGACGGCCAGGTGCTGGTCAGCCCCGGTTACGCGGTCCATGACGGGCCGCTCCCGGTGGTGGCCCTCACCGACGAGGCCGAGCTGTGGTCGGCCCCGCTGAACAAGATCTACATCCAGCACCCCACCCTCGACGACGACGCCCTCACCCGGGCCGCACGGCAGACGGTCGGCGGTCTGGTGGATGTGGTGCTGGCGGGCGCCGGAGTGGTGGAGATGCTTCCCCTCGGCCTCACCAAGGCCACCGGGCTCTCCCTGGCGGCCCGCCGTCTGGGGGTCCGCGCGGCGGACACGATCGCCTTCGGCGACATGCCGAACGACATCCCGATGTTCGCCTGGGCGGCCCGGGGTGTGGCCATGGCCAACGCGCACGCCGAACTGAAGGCGGTGGCGTCGGAGGTCACGGCGTCCAACGACGACGACGGCATAGCGGTGACGCTGGAGAGCCTGCTGCGGGGCTGAGCCCGCGGCTCCGGCCGATCCCGGCGTCCCCCATCCGGAGGCGGTCCAGCCCCTGGAAGGGGGCCACCCCGGAAAGGGGGCCACCCCAGGAAGGGGTCCAGCCCCGGGAGGCCCCGGCTCCGGAAGAGGTCCAGCCCCGGGAGGCCCCGGCCTCCGGGAGGGGCGGTCCGCGCTCACGCGCGCTCGAAGCGACCGCCCCCCGGGCAGCGGCTCCCGGGCAGCGGAGCGGTCGACCGCTACTCCGCGCGCTGCCCTCCGCCGCCCTGCGAGAAGCCCGGCGTACCCGCGTACCGGGTCATCGTCGTGCTCCTCTCCCGGCCGGTGACACCGGTCGTACGGGTGTACTCCCGGTTCCCTCACTGTGCCCCCGGCCCCGGGCTCCGCGCCACCGGTTTTGGTCCCGCCCCCACGCGCCGGCCCCCGCCCGGTGATCCGGACAGGGGCCGTGGGCGCGGACTCCGGGGCACCGGCACCGACACCGACACCGGAACAAGAGGCGGGGACGCGGGCGCGGGCGCGCTTCCTACTCCTCGCCCGCGAGCTTCAGCACCCGCAGCTTCTGCCCCGCGTACCAGGTCGCCACCACGGTGACGACGGCCAGCAGGGTCACGGCGAGCGGCAGCCCGACGTCCGAGCCGATCAGGCCCTCGCCGGCGATCCGCTCCGCGAGCGAGAGCGCCCACTGCTGCACGCTCAGCGTGCGCGCGCCGCTGACCAGGCTGCCGAAGAGGCTCTCCCAGACGATGGCGTAGATCAGACCGATGACGACCGCGTTCCGACTGACCGTGCCGAGCAGCAGGAAGAGCGCGCTGTAGGCGATCGAGGCGACGAGCGCCGCGACCATGTACGCGATGGCGACCTGCTGGCCGTTGCCGTTGAGGATGAACCCGGCGATGAGGGTGGGTATCGCGGAGAAGGCCATCGTCACGGAGATGGCGACGATCAGCTTGGTGAAGATGATCGTCGACCGGCTCACCGGCTTGGAGAGCAGATAGACGATCGAGCCGTCGTCGATCTCGGGTCCGATCGCACCGGTGCCGGCGATCACTCCGATCAGCGGCACCATCGCGGCGATGGCGAACCCGCCGAGGAGGTCGGCGGCTATCTGGTCGTCCGCGCCGTTGAAACTGCGGACGGCGACGGCCATGACCAGCAGCAGGGCGGGAAGGACGAAGAGAATCGCCGCACGGCGCCGGCCGAGCAGGGCCCGGTAGGTGAGCCGGGCGACTGTGGGATTGTACATGACGTCACAGCTCCTTTCAGGCCGCTACGAGGTACGAGAAGACCGATTCGAGGGACTCGTCCGAGGGCGAGACCGTGAGCAGGCGGATGGAGTTGTCCCGCGCCACCCTCGGGAGCAACTCGGTGAACCGGCCGAAGTCGACGGCCTGGACCCGCAGCGCGCCCTCGGTGACATCCACCTCGATACCGGCCGTGGAGGGGTCGGCGATCAGGGCGGCGGCGAGCGCGCGGTCGTCGCTGGAGCGGACGAGATAGCGGTGCGGGCGGTCCGTCATCAGCCGGCGGATCTTGCGGAAGTCACCGGAGGCGGCGTGGCGGCCGGCGACGATCACCTCGATGTGCGAGGCGAGTTGCTCGACCTCCTCCAGGATATGGGAGGAGAAGAGCACGGTGCGGCCCGTGGCGCCCATACGCCGCAGCAGTTCCATGAGCTGCATGCGCTGACGCGGGTCCATGCCGTTGAACGGCTCATCGAGAAGCAGCACCGACGGGTCGTGGACCAGCGCGGACGCCATCTTCACCCGCTGGCGCATGCCCTTGCTGTACGTGGAGATCTTGCGGTCCTGCGCGTACTCCATCTCGACCGTGGCCAGCGCGTGCTGGGCCTCCCTGGCGCTCAGACCGTGCAGTTCGGCGTTGGCGACGACGAACTCGCGCCCGGTGAGGAAGTCGTACATCGCCTCCCGCTCCGGCACGACGCCGATCTGCGTGTAGACGGACTCGTTGCGCCAGATCGGCTGCTGGTCGAGCGTGACCCGGCCCGTGGAGGGGGCGAGGAAGCCGCCCATCATGTTGATCAGAGTGGACTTGCCCGCCCCGTTGGGGCCGAGCAGCCCGGTGACACCGGGGCCGATGGTCATGGTGACGTCGTTGACGGCCACCACGTTTCCGAACCACCGCGAGGCGTTCTCGATATGGATGGTGGTCACAGCCCGGCCTTTCGGTAACGGCGCATCAGGACGGCGTACGAACCGGCGATGAACGCGAGGACGACCAGCAGATAGAGCACTCCGAACGCGGCGTCCGGCCCGGCCTCGCCGGGGAAGCCCGAGGTGGCCCCGAGGAACGCGGTCTGCACACCGTCGATGAGGGTGGTCGGCGAGAAGAGACCGAACCACTTGATCACATCGATCGAGTCGGTCGACCGGGCGATCTCCTGGATCACCGTCACGGCGACGGAGGAGATGGTCAGGGTCGCGATGATCGCGGCGACGCCGAAGCCGCGGCGCGGGGTGAGCGCCGCCAGCACCAGGGCGATCCCGCCGAAGAGCACCGACATGAGCGCCACGGAGACCAAGGACTGCCCCAAGCCTGTCGTCTGGTCGGTGAAGTCCATCTTCGCCAGCAGCGCGCCCGCGTAGAGGATCACCAGCGGCGCGGCGGTGAGGATGAACAGGGCCGACGCCATGGCGCCGTACTTGGCGAGGACGTAGTCGGCCCGCTCCAGCGGGCGCGAGAAGTACAGCGGAACCGTCCTGAACCGGAGGTCCCGGGAGACCGACTGCGGCGCCTGGGAGGCGAGATAGAGCCCGATGACCGGCTGGGTGAAGAGCGCGTACGCGGTGTACTCCAGCGGCAGCTCGGTGGACTTGGTGGCCACGGCGACCGCGACGATGATCGCCGCGGGAAGGCACATCACCGCGAAGAGGATCATCGGCAGCACCTTGGACTTGGCCGAGCGGCCCAGTCCGTAGGCGCCCCGGAGGGACTGCGAGTACAGCGAGCGGCGCACATAGGCGCGGCCGAGGCGCCGGCCCTCGTAGTTGCGGTATCCGATGTTGTGGATACGGGTGGAGTCGGGGGCCGTCCCCGGGGTCTGGGTGCTCATCGGGTCTGCGCCTCCGTCGACTGGTCCTGGACCCCGGCGGGCCGGCCCGCGCCCTGGGCGGCCGCGTCCGGCCGGAAGACCTCCGCTATGTGGTGGCGCCGCTGTTCCATGCGTACGAGACCGAGGCCGAGGCCGGCCACCGTGTCGCGCACCACGTCGTAGGTCTTCTCGCCCTCCGCCTCGATCAGCAGGATGTGCCCGGCTCCGGGCAGCCCTTCCTCCGCGGTCGTGTGGAAGGTGATTCCGGCCGAGGCCAGCCCCTCCCGGAGCGCGGCGGTGCCGTCGGGGTGTTCGTCGCTGTCGGTGACCTCGACGGCGAGGGTGGTGGTGTTCTGGGTGAACTCGCTGGTGGAGCTGGAGCGCAGCAGGGAGCCGCCGTCGATGACGACGACATGGTCGCAGGTGCGTTCGAGTTCGCCGAGGAGGTGCGAGGTGACCAGGACCGATATGCCGAAGTCGGTGTGGATGCGGCGGATGAGGCCGAGCATCTCGTCCCGGCCGGCCGGGTCGAGTCCGTTGGTGGGCTCGTCCAGCAGGACCAGCTTGGGGTCGTGCACCAGGGCCTGCGCGAGCTTGACCCGCTGCTTCATGCCCGTCGAGTAGCCGCCGATGGGGCGGTAACGCTCTTCGTAGAGGCCGACGTGGCGCAGGGTGTCGGCGGTCCGCTCACGGGCGGCGGACGACGGGAGTCCGGACATGCGCGCCATGTGGACGACGAACTCGGTGGCCGAGACATCGGGCGGCAGGCAGTCGTGCTCGGGCATGTATCCGACCTGCTCGCGGATGGCGGGGCCGCTGGTGGCGACCTCCAGGCCGAGCACGGCGGCCCGGCCCTCCGTGGCGGGGGAGAGACCCAGCAGGATCTTGATCAACGTCGACTTGCCGGCCCCGTTGGCACCCACCAGACCGGTCACACCCGGTCCGATGTCCAAGGAGAGCCGGTCAAGAGCGGTCACCCGGGGGTACCGCATGCTCAGGCTTTCGGTCACGATCACAGTCACGTTCCGACGGTAGTGGCGCCCCGCGCGCGGGGCGTCAGTCTGGACGGCTGGATCGGTCTCCGACTCCAGAGGTACTCCCCCTAGGGGCGTGAGACCCGGGCGGGAGGGTTTTCCCCAGGGCGGGGACCGGCTCTTGACGCAGCCGCCGGGGATTGTCACATTCATCTGTGTCACGTTACGGCTGCGTACTGCGCACGACCGCGGGCCAGGGGAGGGGCCCGGCGAATCTCGGCGGTGGTGGATGAACTCCCGGTGGGGTCACCGGGGTTCCGGTGGCGGGAGATCACGTGGGTGTGCGGGGAGCGCGGGAGCGCTGGGTGCGTACGGGCGGTATCGAGCTGTGTGTCGCCGAACTGGGCGACCCCGCGCGGCCCACGGTGATACTCGTCCACGGCTATCCGGACAGCAAGGAGGTCTGGTCCGAGGTGGCCGGGCGGCTGGCCGGCCGTTTCCATGTGGTGCTGTACGACGTCCGGGGCCATGGCCGGTCCTCCGCGCCGAGGCCCCTGCGCGGCGGCTTCACGCTGGAGAAGCTGACGGACGACTTCCTCGCGGTCGCCGACGCGGTGAGCCCGGACCGCCCGGTGCATCTGGTGGGCCACGACTGGGGCTCGGTGCAGTCCTGGGAGTTCGTCACGGTGCGGCGGACCCGGGGGCGGATCGC
The DNA here is from genome assembly GCF_053594535.1 of Streptomyces sp. NPDC001889. Lineage (NCBI taxonomy): Bacteria > Bacillati > Actinomycetota > Actinomycetes > Kitasatosporales > Streptomycetaceae > Streptomyces > Streptomyces sp. NPDC001889. The sequence goes on along the minus strand of NZ_JBSFER010000008.1, from coordinate 83,882 downwards.
CTCGTTCACCTCGGTCTCCGGCCCGTCCCTGGACCACTTCGGACACTGGATCAGAGCGCGGGCTGCCCGGCCGACCCCCCGCCGCGCGGCCCAGCTCCTCGGCCAGGGCATCAGATCGTGGTACGTCCTGATGCTGCACACCCCGGTCCTGCCCGAGCTGGCCTGGCGCGGACCGCTGGGCCGGCGGTGGCCGAGGGCGCTGGAGCGGCTGGAGAAGGTGGACAGGGGCGACTACCCGACGGCGTCGCTGCCGCGGGACGCCGTGCACGGGGCCTGGCTCTACCGCGACAATGTCCGCGCCCGGCTGTCCCGTCCCCGCGCGGACGCGCACGCCCATGTCCCGGTCCAGCTCATCACTCCGACGAGGGACGCCTTCCTCTCCGAGCGGCTCCACGACGACCTGGAGCGGTGGGTGCCGGAGCTGACCCGGCGCACCCTGGCCGCCCGCCACTGGGCGCCGCGCACCCGGCCCGACCAGCTCGCCGACTGGATCGGCGGGTTCGCCGATGCCGCGGAGGGCGGGTCGGCGGCCCGGCGGCCGGCCGCGGCACCAGGGGTGTACGGCGAGCGGTTCGGCGGCCGGCTGGTCCTGGTGACGGGCGCGGCCAGCGGTATCGGCCGGGCCACGGCGCTCGCGTTCGCCGGGGCCGGGGCGCGGATCGTGGCCGTGGACCGGAACGCGGAGGGAGCGGCGGCGACGGTCGGCGCGGCCCGTCTCAGGGGTGCGCCCGACGCCTGGGCCGAGGTGGTGGACGTCGGTGACGCGGAGGCGATGGAGAAGCTCGCGGCCAGGGTCGCCGACACGTACGGAGTGGTCGATGTCCTGGTCAACAACGCGGGCATCGGGGTGTCCGGGCCGCTGCTGGAGACCGGTGTCGAGGAGTGGAGGAGGGTTCTCGACGTCAATCTGTGGGGTGTGATCCACGGCTGCCGGCTCTTCGGCCGGCAGATGGCGGAGCGCGGTCAGGGCGGCCATATCGTCAACATCGCGTCGGCGGCCGCCTTCCAGCCGACCAAGGGCCTGCCCGCGTACAGCGCGTCGAAGGCCGCGGTGCTGATGCTCAGCGAATGTCTGCGGGCCGAGCTGGCGGGGCGGGAGATCGGGGTCTCGGCGATCTGTCCGGGGCTGGTCAATACCAATATCGCGGCCACCGCCCGTTTCGTCGGGGTCGACGCGGCGGAGGAGAGCCGGCTGCGCGAGCGGGCCGCCCGGCTCTACAGCCGGCGCGACTACCCCCCGGAGAAGGTCGCGGACGCCGTTCTGCGCGCGGTGGTGCGCGACCGGGCGGTGGTGCCGGTGACCCCGGAGGCCCGGGTCGCCCGGCTGCTGTCCCGGTTCGCGCCGAAGGCTCTGCGGGCCGTCGCCCGGCTGGACCCTCCGCTGTGAGCCCGGCCGGGAAGGGGGCGGAGCCCCGGATCGAGTACCGCATCGAGGATCTGGCCCACCGCAGCGGCGCCACGGTCCGCACGATCCGCGCCTACCAGGACCGAGGGCTGCTGCCGAAGCCGGAGCGGCGCGGCCGGTCCAATGTCTACGGCTCGGCCCATCTGGCGCGGCTGCGGCAGATCGCCGGGCTGCTCGACCGGGGCTACACCCTGGCGTCCATCAGGGAGCTGCTGGAGGCGTGGGACGCCGGGCGGGGTCTCGGCGGGGTGCTCGGCCTGGTGGCCGAGGTCCACGGCCCGTGGACGGACGAGGAGACGGCCCGGATCACCCGTCCGGAGCTGGCGGAGGCGTTCGGCGGCACCGCCGACGACGACGCCGTGGCGGACGCGGTGGAGCTGGGGGTGCTGGAGGCCGTCCCGGGGCGGGACGACGAGTTCCTGGTGCCGAGTCCCCAGGAGCTGGCGGTGGCGGCCGAGTTGCACGCGGCGGGGGTGCCGCTGAAGGCGATCTCGGTGCATCTGCGGGAGGTTCGCGGCCAGGTGGAGCACATCGCGGCCCGTTTCCTGGAGTTCACCACCGAGCATGTCTTCGACCGTCTCCTCGGACACCGCCCTCCGACGGAGGAGGACGCGGTCGAGGCGGCGGCCCTGGTGCGGCGGCTGCGCCCGCTCGCCCAGCAGACCGTCGACGCCGAACTGGCCCGGGCCATGCGGACCTTCGCCACCCGGCACCTCCGCAGAAGCCTGTCGGCGGAGGAGGGCCCCGTACCGGCCGGGGAGACCCGCCCGGTGCGTCTGCCGCCGGAGACGGTACGGGCCGTGGAGGCCCTGGTTGGCGGGGAGAACACGGCCCGTTTCATCACAGCGGCCACCGAACGCGAGCTACAGAGCAGGACTTTGGACGCCCTTGCCCCAAATACCAATGAAGGGAACTTCTTTGATCAAAGCGGTTAATTCGCAAGGCTGTTGTCCACAGAATCGCCAAGGCGCCTGTGGATAACCCGAGTTGTCTGTGGAGCAAACCTGGGGGACAGGAAAATCTCGGCGACGGCGGGGCCGGGCCGGGCGGGTCGCGCCGGTCCACTCCGATCTCCTGAAAAGAAGCGGATACGCCCGGGAGGAGCCGGCCGGCCCTCCGGAGCCGCCCGTGCGACTGCCCGGCCTACCGGGGCCGGCTCCGGACCGGGGCCGGGAACCGACCCCTCCGGGGCCGACCCATCCGGGGCCGGGGCCCGGGCCGGGGGGCCGGTGCCTCGGGTCCGGCCCGGCTCAGCCGGTGAGCTGGGCGAGGGCCTCCGTCGCGATCCGCTCGAAGACCGTCCGGTCGGCGGCGAAGTCCGAGTCCGGGATCGGGGCGTGGATCGCCAGCTCGGTGAAGCCCAGCTCGAAGTGGCGGCCCGCGAAGTCCACAAAGGCGTCCAGCGACCGCATCGGAGCGTCCCGGTCCGGCGTGAAGCCCGTGAGCAGGATCTTCTCCGGCTCCTCCTCCCGCCCGGCCTGGGCACACGCCTTGCCCAGCCGGGAGAGCTGCTCGCGGAGCGCCTCCACGGAATCCTCCGGCGTACCCGTCTCAAAGATCGCCGGATCTCCGGTGGTCACCCACGCCTGCCCGTACTCGGCCGCGAGCCGCATCCCGCGCGGGCCGTTCCCCGCGACCGCGAAGGGCAGCCGGGGCCGCTGCACACAGCCGGGGACATTGCGCGCCTCGACCGCCGAGTAGAACGCCCCCTCGCTGGTGACCGAGGGTTCGGTCAGCAGCCGGTCCAGCAGCGGGAGGAACTCGCCGAACCGGTCGGCCCGCTCCTTCGGCGTCCACGCCTCCTGCCCCAGCACCGTCGCGTCGAACCCCGTGCCGCCGGCCCCGATCCCGAGCGTGACCCGGCCGCCCGACAGATCGTCCAGCGAGATCAGCTCCTTGGCCAGGGTCACCGGATGGCGGAAGTTCGGCGAGGTGACCAGAGTCCCCAGCCGCATCCGCTCCGTCGCCCCGGCGGCGGCCGTGAGGGTCGGGAGCGCCCCGTACCAGGGACCGTCGCGGAAAGTGCGCCACGACAGATGGTCATAGGTGTACGCGGTGTGGAAGCCGAGCTGCTCCGCGCGGAGCCACTCGTCACGGCCCCCGTGGAGCCAGCTGCGGACAGGAAGGATCACGGTGCTCAGTCGCATGGGCCCGAGGGTACGCGGGCGGGGCGGACCGACCCGGGCCGGGGAAAACCGGCGGCCCGTCCGTGCGCCCTCCCGCACGCACGCACGTACGACGCGTACGGGAGAATGGACCGGTGACCTCAGCTACCGATCCCTCGCCCGTGGCCGCAGTCCCCCGGCTGATCGCCACCGACCTGGACGGCACGCTGCTGCGGGACGACAAAACGGTCTCCCAGCGCACCGTCGCCGCCCTCGCCGCGGCCGAGGAAGCCGGTATAGAGGTCTTCTTCGTCACCGGCCGTCCGGCCCGCTGGATGAGCGTCGTCAGCGCCCATGTCCACGGCCACGGCCTGGCCATCTGCGCCAACGGTGCCGCCGTGGTCGACCTGCACGACAACGGACGGGTGCTGAAGGTCCACGACATCGGGCGGGAGACCGCACTCCGGGTCGTCGAGGCCCTGCGGGCTGCCGCCCCGGGCACCACGTTCGGGATCGAGACGACCGTGGGCTTCCACAACGAGCCGGACTACCCCCGCCAGCAGTCCCACGACCCCGGCTCGATCGTCGCGGTCGCCGAGAAGCTGCTCCACGAGGAGTCCCCGGGCACCGGCAGCCCGGTGCTCAAGCTGCTCGCCCACCACTCCGAGCTGGAGCCCGACGCGTTTCTCGCCCTGGCCCGCGCCGCCGCCGGGACGCTCTGCTCGATCACCCGCTCCAGCCCCTCGTCCCTGCTGGAGATCAGCGGCCTGGGTGTGAGCAAGGCCAGCACCCTGGCGCTCTGCTGCGCCGAGCGCGGTATCTCGGCGGACGAGGTCGTCGCCTTCGGCGACATGCCCAACGATGTCGAGATGCTGACCTGGGCGGGCACCTCGTACGCGATGGGCAACGCCCACCCCGCCGTGCTCGCCGCCGCCTCCGGCCGGACCGACGCCAACAACGACGACGGTGTCGCGGTCGTCATCGAGGAGATCCTCCGCGACCTCCCCGCCCTCCGGAACCACTGACCACGCGCACGGCCCCGCCGCCACGACGGCCGGCCGCTTCCGCCCCGGCCCGCCACTACAGCGGGGCCTCCCAGCTCACCGTCGTCCCCTGCCCGCCCTCGCCGATCCCCGGGCCGCAGACGCTCGAACCGCCGAGCGACTCGGCGCGCCGGGCGAGGTTCCGCAGCCCGCTGCGCCGGCCGCCGGGCGCGATGCCCACCCCGTCGTCGGCGACCGTCAGCCGCACCCCGCCGGAACCGTCGGGCAGCCGCACCGTCGCGTCCACCACGACCTCGATCCGGGACGCGCGGGCGTGCCGGAAGGCGTTGGAGAGCGCCTCCCGCAGCGCGGCGATCAGATTCTTCCCGGTCAGCTCGCCGACAAGGGAGTCCACCGGCCCGGCGAACCGGTGCCCGGGCTTGAAACCGAGCGGCACGGCCGCCATGTTGATCTCCCGCAGTACGCGGGTGCGCAGCCCGGACGGCGCCTCCGCCGGGCCCTGCTGCAAGGCGAAGATCGCCGTACGGATCTCCTGGATGGTCACGTCCAGCTCGTCCACGGCCTTGCCGACCCCGTCCTGCACCGCCGGGGTGACCGACTTGCGCTGGGCGCCCTCCAGCATCATCCCGGTGGCGAAGAGCCGCTGGATCACCAGATCGTGCAGATCGCGGGCGATGCGGTCGCGGTCCTCGTACACCGCGAGCCGCTCCCGGTCCCGCTGTGCCTCGGCCATGATCAGCGCCAGCGCGGCCTGGGAGGCGAACTGGGTGGCCAGGGTCCGTTCCGCCTCGCTGAACTGACGCGCGCCACGGGCCCGGGGGGTGGCGAGCGCGCCCAGCACCCGGCCGCCGCTGTGCAGCGGCAGCATCATGCTCGGGCCGTACCGATCCGCCGACCTCGTGACCAGACGCGCGTCGGTGGCCGCGTCCGCGACGAACACCGCCTCCCCGGCGAGCAGCCGGGTGGCCACCGGGCTCTCGGCGGGAACGACCATCCCCATCAGATCGCTGACGGGGAGGTCGGAGGCGACGGCGACGATTTCGAGGCCGCCGTCCGCGGCGGGCAGCATCACCACTCCGGCGGCGGAGTCGGCGAGTCGGCGGGCCTGCTCGGCGACGACGGTCAGGGCGTCGTCGGCGTCACCGCCCGAGAGCAGGGCGGTGGTCACGGCGACCGACCCGTCGATCCAGCGCTCACGCTGGCGGGCGGCCTCGTAGAGCCGGGCGTTGCCGATGGCGATCCCGGCCTCCGTGGCGAGCACCCGCACCATGTGGAGGTCGTAGTCGTTGAACGCGCCATCGGCCTTCTCCGCCAGATAGAGATTGCCGAAGATCTCCCCCTGGACCCGGATGGGCACACCGAGGAAGGTCCGCATCGAGGGATGGCCCGGAGGGAATCCGGCGAAACGCGGATCGGAGGTCAGATCCGCGAGCCGGAGGGGCGCGGGATCGTGGATCAGCGCGCCGAGCAGGCCCCGGTGTCCGTCGGGCCGGCGGCCGATCCGCCGCGCCACGTCCTCGCCGACACCATGGGTCACAAAGTCGGCGAGCCCTCGGCCCTCCTCGTCCACGACCCCGATCGCGGCGTAGCGGGCGCCGGCCAGCTCGGCGGCGGTCTCGCAGATCCGGTCGAGGGTGGAGTGCAGCTCCAGCCCGGTCCCGACGGAGCGCATGGCCTCCAGGAGCTGCGGCACCCGTGCGGTGAGATCGGTGGACAGGCCCTGGAGGCTGCGCGCCGCCGAGGTCACGGCGTCGAACGGCTCCCGTGGACCGCTCGGGTCCTTCGGTTCGGGCACGGTCATGTCCGTGAGCCTAGTAATTCCCATTTGGGGAGGAAAGTCGGCCGACCCGCCCATGACCGGCTGTTCGAACCGGGCGGCCCGGCCTCCCGGCCCCGGGAGGCCGCACCGTCCGTCCTCCCGGGGCCGGGAGCCGGTCAGCCGGCGGCCCGCGCGAGCCGCTCCCCGAGCCGGTCCGCTTCCCGCTCCCGCTCCACCATCCGCCGCAGCGGCCCGTCCACCCGCGCCAGCTCCGCATAGGTCCCGCGCTGCACGGCCCGCCCGTCCTCCAGTACGACGATCTCGTCCACGGCGTCGAGCCCGCGCAGCCGGTGCGTGATCAGCACGGTGGCCGCGCCCCGCGCCGTACGGCTCTCGGTGGCCGCCAGCAGGTCGGCGGTGAGGGCGTCGGCGGTCGCCAGATCGAGGTGCTCGGCGGGCTCGTCCAGGACCAGCACCGGGAAGTCCGCGAGCAGCGCCCGGGCCAGGGCCAGCCGCTGCCGCTGCCCGCCGGAGAGCTGGGCACCGTGCTCGCCGACCAGGGTGTCCAGCCCGTCGGGCAGCTCGTCGACCCACTCCAGCAGCCGGGCTTCCGCGAGGACCCGGCGCAGCTCGTCCTCGGTCGCGTCGGTACGGGCGAGCTTGAGGTTCTCCCGTACGGAACTGTCGAACAGATGGGCGTCCTGAGCACAGAGCCCGACCAGCCGGCGGACCTCGTCCCCGTCCAGCGCTCCGGCGTCCGTTCCGCCGAGGGTGTAGCTGCCCGCCCGGGCGTCCAGGAAGCGGAGCAGGACCTGCGCGAGAGTGGTCTTGCCGGAGCCGGAGGTGCCGACGACGGCGACCCGGCTGCCCGCCGTGAGGGTCAGATCGAGCCCGGCGAGTGCGTCGCGCTCCCCTTCCGGATACCGCGCCCGCAGCCCCCGCACCCGGAGCGGGAACGCCGACGCGGGAGGTGCGGCCGGCCGCTCCGGCTCCTCTACGGGGACGGGTGCGTCCAGCACCTCGTACACCCGCTCGGCACTGCGCTTGACCCGCTGCCGGTACTGCACGGCCAGCGGCAGGGCGGTGACCGCCTCGAAGGCGGCGAGCGGGGTGAGCACGACCACGGCGAGCAGGACTCCGTCGAGCCGTCCATCGGCCACCGCCCGTACCCCGGCGAGCGTGGCGAGGACCACGGTCAGCCCGCAGGCGAGCGCGGTGAGTCCGCTGCCGAGCGCGGTGGCGGCGGCGGTGCGGGAGGCGATGGCGGTCAGCCGGCGGTCGGCATCCCGGGCGCCGTCGAGACGCCGGGCCAGCGCTCCGGCGACGGTCAGCTCCGCCGTACCGCGCAGCAGATCCACCAGCCGGGTGGAGAGCACCCCGCGCGCCGGGGCGAGCTGTCGCTCGGCCCGGCGGGCGACCGCGCCGCTGAGCAGCGGAACCGCGAGGCCCGCGGCCAGCAGTCCGGCGGCGAGCACCGCCCCGGCCTCGGGCAGCAGCCAGACGGTGAAGCCGATCGAGGCGGCGCTCACGGCGATGGCGGCGCCGACGGGGAGCAGCCAGCGCAGCCAGTAGTCCTGGAGGGCGTCCACATCCGCGACCAGCCGGGAGAGCAGATCGCCACGCCTGCTCCTGCGCAGCCCGGCGGGGGCGATCCGCTCCAGCCGGCGGTAGACCGCGACCCGCAGATCGGCGAGCATCCGCAGCACGGCGTCGTGGGAGACCAGCCGTTCGGCGTAGCGGAAGACGGCGCGGCCGATGCCGAAGGCGCGGGTCGCCGTCACGGCCATCATCAGATAGAGCACGGGCGGCTGCTCGGAGGCGCGGGAGATGAGATAGCCGGAGACGGCCATGAGCCCCACGGCCGAGCCCAGGGCGAGGCTGCCGAGGAACAGTCCCAGCCGGAACCGCGCCCGCTGCTTCCGGGCGGCGTTCCGTACGCGGGTCAGCGCGGGCTCGGTGGGCCCGCTGGACCCGCCGGCGCTGGTGAAGGCGTACAGCTCCTCGTCCACCGGCACCGCCGCCGAGGCCGGCTGGAGCGGGTCGCCGGGGCCGCTCGCGGCGGTGGCGGACCGGCGCGGCTCCGGTACGGAGGCGGGGCGGCGGGTGAGGGTGACCACCCGGTCCGCCACGGCGAGCAGGGCGGGGCGGTGGACCACCAGCAGCACGGTCCGCCCCCGGGTCAGCCGCCGCACCGCCTCGACGAGACCGGCCTCGGTCTCGCCGTCCAGGGCGGCCGTCGGCTCGTCGAGCAGCACCACCGGACGGTCGGCGAGAAACGCCCTGGCCAGCGCGAGCCGCTGCCGCTGACCGGCGGAGAGCCCGGCGCCGTCCTCGCCGAGCGGGGTCCTCGCCCCCTGCGGGAGCGCGCTGACGAAGTCGTACGCCCCGGCGTCCCGCAGCGCGTCCGCCAGAGCGGCGTCGTCGGCGTCGGGCCGGGCCAGCCGTACGTTCTCGGCGACCGTCCCGGCGAAGAGATAGGGCCGCTGGGGCACCCAGGCGATCTGCTCGTGCCAGCGGTCCCGGTCGAGCCGGCGGAGATCGACGCCGCCGATCCGCACCCGGCCCTCGGCCGGCTCGGCGAAGCCCAGCAGTACGTCGAGGAGGGTGGACTTCCCGATCCCGCTGGGCCCGACGAGGGCGACGGTCTCCCCCGGCTCCACGGTGAGCGAGGCCGCGTCCAGCGAGGGTTCGGAGCGTCCGGTGTGCCGGACGGTCACCGACTCCAGCTCCAGGCGCGGAACGGTCGGCACCTGCTGGGTGCCGCCGGCGCGCGGCTCGGTCTCCAGGACCGTGAAGATCTCCTCGGCCGCCGCCAGCCCCTCGGCCGCCGCGTGGTACTGCGTCCCCACCATCCGGATCGGCAGATACGCCTCGGGGGCCAGGATCAGGATCACCAGACCGGTGTAGAGGTCCATGTCGCCGTGGACCAGCCGCATGCCGATGGTGACGGCGACCAGGGCGACGGAGAGAGTGGAGAGCAGCTCCAGCGCGAAGGAGGAGATGAAGGCGATCCGGAGGGTGCGCACGGTGGCCCGCCGGTACTCCGAGGTGATGGAGCGGATCGACTCGGCCTGCGCCTTGGCGCGGCCGAAGACCTTGAGGGTGGGCAGCCCGGCGACCACATCCAGGAAGTGGCCCGAGAGCCGGGAGAGCAGCCGCCACTGGCGGTCCATCCGGTTCTGGGTGGCCCAGCCGATGAGCACCATGAAGACGGGGATCAGCGGCAGCGTCACCACGATGATCGCGGCGGAGACCCAGTCCTCGGTGACGATGCGCGCCAGCACGGCCACCGGCACCACGACCGCGAGACCGAGCTGGGGCAGATAGCGCGCGAAGTAGTCGTCCAGGGCGTCGATGCCCCGGGTGGCGAGGGCGACCAGCGAACCGGTGCGCTGCCGGCTCAGAAAGCCGGGTCCGAGTTCGGCGGCGCGGACCAGCAGCCGCTCCCTCAGCTCGGACTTGACGGCCGCGCCGGCCCGGTGGGCGGCCAGCTCGGTCAGCCAGGAGACCGCCGCCCTGCCGACGGCGACCGCCGCCAGCAGGACCAGCGGGGTCGTCAGCTCGGAGGCGGTCAGACCCTTCTCGAAGGCTCCCACCACGGTCTCGGCGATCAGCATCGCCTGGGCGACGACCAGCGCCGCCCCGGCGAGTCCGAGAAGCACCACCGCGAGCAGGAAGCCCCGGGTGGCCCGGGCGTACCGGAGCAGACGCAAGTCGATCGGTTTCACGTGAAACATCCCCTGCCGATGGGACCGATGGGGCCGATGGCGCGGCCGGTGTGCATGATCGCTGGGAGCGGGTCAGTGGGCGTCGGCGATGTGCTGCGTACCGATCCGCTTGCGGAACACCCAGTACGTCCAGCCCTGGTAGACGAGCACGAGCGGGGTGGCGATACCGGCGCACCACGTCATGATCTTCAGGGTGTACGGGGTGGACGACGCGTTGGTGACCGTGAGGTTCCAGGCGTCATTGAGCGAGGACGGCATGACGTTCGGGAAGAGCGTCAGGAAGAGCATCCCGACAGCGGCGATGATCGTCAGTCCGGAGAAGGCGAACGACCAGCCCTCGCGCCCCGCCTGGTTCGCCACGATGGCGGCCACCAGTGACACCACCGCGATGACCATCGCGACGAAGCTGGCACCGCCCCCGCGCATGACCTGGGTCCAGAGCAGGAAGACGAGCGCCAGTCCGGCCGTGAGCAGTCCGAGCCTGAGCGCCAGCGCACGGGCCCGGGTGCGGATGTCCCCCACCGTCTTCAGGGCGACGAAGACCGTGCCGTGGAAGGTGAAGAGCGTCAGCGTGACCAGTCCGCCGAGGAGCGAGTAGGGGTTGAGGAGATCGAAGACATTGCCGACGTACTCCTTCTGCGCGTCGATCTTCACACCGCGGACGATGTTGCCGAAGGCCACGCCCCAGAGGAAGGCCGGGAGAAGCGAGGTCCAGAAGATCGCGTTCTCCCAGTTGGTCTGCCACTGGTCCTCCGGCCGCTTGTGGCGGTACTCGAAGGACACCCCGCGCACGATCAGACAGATCAGGATCAGCAGCAGCGGGAGGTAGAAGCCGGAGAAGAGGGTGGCGTACCAGTCGGGGAAGGCGGCGAAGGTGGCACCGCCCGCGGAGAGCAGCCAGACCTCGTTGCCGTCCCAGACGGGCCCGATGGTGTTGATCAGTACCCGCCGCTCCTTGCGGTCGCGGGCGAGCAGTTTGGTGAGGACGCCGACCCCGAAGTCGAACCCTTCGAGGAAGAAGTATCCGATCCACAGGACGGCGATCAGCACAAACCAGACGTCGTGGAGTTCCATGACTCAGCAGCTCCTCAGGGCCTCAGTACGAGAAGGCCATCGGACGGTCGGCGTCACGGTCGTCGCCGCCGATCTTGGTGGGCGGGTTGAGGTCCGCTTCGGTCAGCTCGGGCGGTCCCGCCTTCGCGTACTTGACCATCAGCTTGAACTCGATGACGGCGAGCACCGCGTAGAGGGCGGTGAAGATGATCATCGAGGTCAGGACCTCGCCCTGGGAGACACCGGGGGAGACCGCGTCCTTGGTGCGCAGCACTCCGTAGACCACCCAGGGCTGCCGGCCCATCTCGGTGAAGATCCAGCCCCAGGAGGTGGCGATCAGCGGGAAGGTCATGGTCCAGAGCGCGACCATCCAGTACCACCTGCTGAAGCGGGGCCCCAGTGGCTTCCGGAAGAGCACCAGATGCGGCACCTCGTCCTCGCCGGTCCGCAGCGCGGACGGGAGCAGGAACCTCTTCCTGGTGAGCCAGAGCCCCAGCACTCCGATGGTCACGGATGCCATGCCGAAGCCGATCATCCAGCGGAAGCCCCAGTAGGCGACCGGGATATTGGGCCGGTAGTCACCCGGTCCGTACTTCTCCTGTTCGGCCTTGTTGATGTCGTTGATACCGGGGACATAGGAGTCGAAGTCGCCGTTGGCGAGGAAGGACAGCACGCCCGGGATCTCTATGGCGACCTTGTTGTGGCCCTCGTCGACATCGCCGTAGGCGAAGATCGAGAAGGGTGCGGGCGCCTCGCCGTCCCACAGGGCCTCGGCGGCGGCCATCTTCATCGGCTGCTGCCGGAACATGACCTTGCCGAGCACATCGCCGCTGATGGCGGTGAGGAGTCCGGAGAGGATCAGGGTGACGAGACCGAGCCTCAGCGAGGTCCGCATCACGGGGATGTGCTTCTTGCGCGCCAGGTGGTAGGCGGCGATGCCGACCATGAACGCGCCACCGACCAGGAAGGCGGCGGTGATGGTGTGGAAGAACTGGGCGACAGCGGTGTCCTGGGTGAGGACTCGGCCGAAGTCGGTCAGCTCGGCGCGTCCGCGCTCCTCGTTGATGCGGTAGCCCACCGGGTGCTGCATCCAGGAGTTGGCCGCCAGGATGAAGTACGCGGAGCAGATGGTGCCGATCGAGACCATCCAGATACAGGCCAGATGGATCTTCTTCGGCAGCTTGTCCCAGCCGAAGATCCACAGACCGATGAAGGTGGACTCGAAGAAGAAGGCGATCAGGGCCTCGAAGGCGAGCGGGGCGCCGAAGATGTCGCCGACGAAGCGGGAGTAGTCGGACCAGTTCATGCCGAACTGGAACTCCTGCACGATGCCGGTGACGACACCCATGGCGATGTTGATCAGGAAGAGCTTGCCCCAGAACTTCGTGGCCTTGAGGTACTTCTCGTTCTCGGTGCGGACCCAGGCGGTCTGGAGACCGGCGGTGAGGGCTGCGAGGGAGATCGTGAGCGGGACAAAGAGGAAGTGGTAGACGGTGGTGATGCCGAACTGCCAGCGCGCCAAGGTTTCCGGCGCCAGAGCCAAGTCCACGTCGTCATCTCCTTACATCGACGAGGTCGAGCGGCAGTTTGCCTGAATAATCCCAGTGATCGCGGGATGAACAGGACACGCTTGTGAACGCGTTCACATTCACAAGCAATTATGGCTCATGCGAAAACCACACCTATGACCGGGGGGGGTGGCCTTCGGCCGGATCGCGGTGGAATAGGGTGCCCGCCTGCTGATCGCCCCCGGGGCCCGGGGGGTGCGGGCACCGGAAAAGGTGCTGCTCGGGAGGCTCCCTGCCGCCTTCGGGCGCCCCCGGGGTCCCGCCGGTGCCCGAGGAGCACCGGGCGCGCCCGCCTCGGTTTCGCCGGCTTTCGAGGCGCGGGGGCTCAGGGGCCGGCCCCGGGCGGGTCCGCAGCGTGCGGACCGACCCCGAGCCGGGGCCGCAGCGTGCGGGGCTCCCGTGGCACGGGGCCCGTCCTCAAACGCCGGACGGGCTGAACACACCCGGCCTCGCCGGGCAGGCCGGGGCACGGCATCCATACACCCGGCCCCCGCCGGAAACCCCGGCACACCCGGCCTCGGCTCGGGGCACCTCCCAGAGGGAGACCCAGGAGAGCCGACCCCGAGCCGGGGCCGCAACGCGCCGGGCCCCCATGGCACAGGGCCCGTCCTCAAACGCCGGACGGGCTGAACACAACCGGCCTCGCCGGGGGCGCCTCCCGGAGACAGCTCCGAGGGGGCTCGGGAGCCGGGGCCCCCGGGCCGGGCCGGGGCTCCAAGGGCGGATCGGGCGGAGCGGCACCCGCAGGGGTGGGGCTGGGTCGTCTCTTTCGGATCGTGCCGGGCTCGCGAACCCCGGCACCGCGCCCCGCCGCGTTGCCGTCGGTCGCCGGCGCTCCGCGTGGGCTCCCTCCTCCGCCCCGCGATCCACGGCACCGGACCCCGCTCACCGATCCGGCCCGATCCGAAAGAAACTCCCTAGCGGGCTTCCCGGTGGAAGGTCTCCGCCGCGCGGAGGAAGAGATCGTTGGCCTCTTCCTCACCGATCGTGATCCGAACCCCCTCCCCCGGGAAGGGCCGCACCATCACCCCCGCCCCCTCACACGCCTCCGCGAACTCCCCCGTCCGCTCCCCCAGCCGCAGCCAGACGAAGTTCGCCTGGGTCTCGGGAACCGTCCACCCCTGCTTGACCAGGCCCTCGTACACCCGGGCCCGCTCGGCGACCAGCGATCCGACCCGGCCCAGCAGCTCGTCCTCGGCGCGCAGCGAGGCCACCGCCGCGTCCTGGGCGAGCTGGCTCACCCCGAAGGGCACCGCCGTCTTGCGCAGCGCGGCGGCCACCGGCTCATGGGCGATGGCGAAGCCGACCCGCAGCCCCGCCAGGCCGTACGCCTTGGAGAAGGTGCGGAGCACCGCCACATTCGGGCGCTCGCGGTAGATCTCCACGCCGTCGGGCACCTCGGGGTCGCGGATGAACTCCCGGTACGCCTCGTCCAGCACCACCAGCACATCCGAGGGCACCCGGTCGAGAAAACGCTCCAGCCCGGCCCGGCGGACCACGGTCCCGGTCGGGTTGTTGGGGTTGCAGACGAAGATCAGCCGGGTCCGGTCGGTGATCGCCCCGGCCATCGCGTCGAGATCGTGCGCCTCGCCCGCCGTCAGCGGCACCTGCACCGGGGTCGCCCCGCTGATCCGGGTGATGATCGGGTACGCCTCGAAGGACCGCCAGGCGTAGATCACCTCGTCGCCCGGGCCCGAGGTCGCCTGGAGCAGCGACTGGGCGACCCCCACCGACCCCGTGCCGGTCGCCAGATGCCCCACCGGCACGCCGAAACGATCCGCCAGCTCATTCATCAGGCCGGTGCAGGCCATGTCCGGGTAGCGGTTGAAGGAGTGCGCCGCCGCGAGCGTGCTCTCCATCACCCCGGGCAGCGGCGGGTAGGGGTTCTCATTGGATGAGAGCTTGTACGCGGCCGGACCCCCGGCCGCGGCGGGCCGGCCCGGCTTGTAGGTGGGGATGCCGTCCAGTTCGGCGCGCAGCTTGGGGCTCGTCTCGCTCACCGCAGGTCCTCCTCGACCGTCCGTACACCTCGGAATCCGGCACCCCGGAGCGGGGTCCCGGCGCCATTGCTGCTCACCCTATGAGGATGGGCGGCGGGTGCGTACGGCCGGAGCCGGAATAGGGGGAGCGCTCGTTTCCCTGGCGCACGCCGGTGGCTCACTCCGTAGCGCGCATCCCCCGTAGAGGTGAGTTGAGACCTCTTCGAGACATCCTCCATTCACCAAGACCATGCGACCAGACACCCAATACCGCATAGATGTAACGTTCAACTCCTTTATTTTCCAAGGCAGTTGATGGGTTATGATCATGCAGAAACGTGCCTGTCAACGAATGCATATGCGACCGGCCCAACCGTCCATGCGAGCCCTACTATCGGCTCGCCATGACAGCAGCAGGGAAGCACCAGGTGAGCCGGACGGACACATCCCGCCGGGGGAGCCGGCAAGGTCGGGCGGGCATCCGAGACGTCGCCGCCGCAGCCGGTGTCTCCATCACGACTGTCTCCGACGCGCTCAACGGGAAAGGCCGGCTCCCGGACGCCACCCGCCGGCATGTCCGCGAGGTCGCCGACCGACTGGGCTATCGCCCATCGGCCGCGGCCCGCACCCTCCGTACCGGAAAGTCGGGGCTCATCGGCCTGACCGTGACGACGTACGGGGATGAACCTTTCACCTTCACCGAGTTCGCCTACTTCGCCGAAATGGCGAGGGCCGCGACCTCGGCCGCGCTGGCGCGCGGCTATGCGCTGGTGATTCTCCCCGCCACCTCCCGTCACGACGTCTGGTCGAATGTCGCCCTCGACGGCACGGTCGTCATCGATCCATCCGACCACGATCCAGTCGTCACCGAACTGGTCCGGCAAGGGCTCCCCGTCGTCTCGGACGGCCGCCCCGCCGGCACCCTCCCGGTCACCGCCTGGGTCGACAACGACCACGAAGCAGCCGTACTCGATCTGCTCGACCATCTCGCCGACGCCGGAGCCCGCCGCATCGGACTGCTCACCGGCACCACCACCGACACCTACACACGGCTGTCCACCACCGCCTATCTCCACTGGTGCGAGCGCGTGGGCCAGGACCCGGTCTACGAGTCCTACCCCGCCCACGACCCCTGCGCGGGGGCCGTGGCAGCCGACCGGCTGCTCGCCCGCCCGGACCGGCCCGACGCCGTCTACGGGCTCTTCGACCCCAACGGCACCGATCTGCTCGCCGCCGCCCGGCGGTACGGCCTGCGCGTCCCCGAGGATCTCCTGCTCGTGTGCTGCAGCGAGTCGACCGTGTACGCGACGACCGAACCGCCCATCACCACGCTCTCGCTCAAACCGCGCCGGATCGGCACCGCGGTCGTCCAGCTCCTCATCGACGCCATCGAGGGAATCAACGAGGACCGGCCGGTCGAGCAGGTGATACCGACCGAACTGATCATCCGGACATCCTCACAGCGCCGCTCCCCGCGCACCACGGTGAGCGCGCCCCGTTCCCCCGCACCGGACTAGACCTCCCTCAATCAGGACGAAACAGCCGACGCATCAGGGGTAAGGATGGATTCACCACCCCTGGTGCGTCACAGAGCGCGGACCTCATTCCTATGATGGGCGCACGACACCGCGGACCACCCCGACCAGGCTGGGCCGAGAGGTGAACGGCGGCGCGACGGTGGTGGAGGGGTCGATGACTCAGGGGGCCGGTCAGGGACCCGTGGTGCGGACGGCGACATTGCGCGATTTCCGCGTCCCGCCGTATGCGCAGGTGCCCGTTCAGTCGCAGGTGCCCGCCGACTCCCCGGCACCCGTGTCGCCGCAGACGCCCGAGGCCATGGGCCATCCGGCTCCCCCGGCCCCCGCCCGCCCCGAGGCCCTGGGCCATCCCGGCAACGCCGTGCCGGAGGACGAGGTGCCCGAGGGGTACACCCCCACGGAGCGCGACCTTCCGGTGATCGGCCGCCAGGGCGCCGACGCCCTCCAGCCGCACGGCGCGCCGGACACCTCACCCGTGCCCGACGGCCCGGGCCCGCTCTATGTCGTCGGCGATGTGCACGGCTATCTCGACGAGCTGGTCGCCGCCCTCACGGCCCAGGGCCTGATCGACGCCGAGGGCCGCTGGGCCGCCGGCAACGCCCGTCTCTGGTTCCTCGGCGACTTCACCGACCGGGGTCCCGACGGCATCGGGGTGATCGATCTGGTGATGCGGCTCTCCGCCGAGGCCGCTGCGGCCGGCGGCTACTGCAAGGCCCTCATGGGCAACCACGAACTCCTCCTCCTCGGCGCCAGGAGATTCGGGGACACCCCGGTCAACTCCGGTGCCGGAACGGCGACCTTCCAGGCGGCCTGGCTGCTCAACGGCGGCCAGAAGTCCGACATGGACCGGCTCCAGGACGTCCACCTCCAGTGGATGGCCCGGCTGGACGCGGTGGTCGAGGAGGACCGGCATCTGCTGCTCCACTCCGACACCACCGCCTATCTCGAATACGGCTCCACCATCGAGGACGTCAACGAGACCGTCCACGAGATCCTCACCCGCAATGACGCCGACGAGTGCTGGGACCTCTTCCGCAAGCTGACCAAGCGCTTCGCCTTCCGCGACGAGGCCGGCCCCCGGGCCGTGCGGGAACTGCTCACCACCTACGGCGGCCACCGCGTCGTCCACGGCCACAGCCCCATCCCCTATCTGCTGGGAGAGGTCGGCACGGAGGACGGCGAGGGCGGGGAGCGCGAACGCCCGACCGTCGAGGGTCCGCACGTCTACGCGGACGGACTGGCCATCGCCATGGACGGCGGTGTGACCATGGCCGGAAAACTCCTGGTCGTGCAACTGCCCCTCCCCAACTGACCAATCCGCCGCCCCCGAATTCCCCGAATCCCCTGTCACCTCGTGCCGTCCCGGCCCTACCATCGGCTTATCCGTAGCAGGCTCTCCTCCGTTGCCGCCCCATCGCCCGGTCGCACCCGGGCGATCCGGCCCGACGGAGCATCGGGGGATGCACATGAAAAGCGCTCCGCACCTGCTGACCGAGGACCGCGCCGAATTCGAGCGGGTCCTCGACGAGGCGCTGCGCACCGCCCAGGACCGACCGGACCTCGCGGCCGTGGGGCAGCGGCTGAACCCCACACAGCTGCGCACCATGGCCCTGAACGCGACGACACTGATCACCAGCGCCGCCGCCGCCGAGTACGAGCACTACACCCGTATCCGCGAGGAGTCGCGCTCTCCCGCGCCCCCGGACACGGCCCCCGGAACCGCACACGGCACGGTCACCGGCGACCCGGCCGGGACCGGCGCCGGTCTCTCCGCCGTGATCGCCGTGCTCGCGCCGGTGCTCGCCGGAACGGCCGCACTGATATTCCTGCTCATCGGCTATCTGCTGAGGATGCTCGATCCACCGCCCTCCATCGCGACGCCCCTGGTCACCGCCGGCTGGTTCTTCACGGCGCTCACCGCGGCGGCCATGCTCTTCGCCGCGGTCGCCCTGCTGCGCACCGCCCTGCGCAACAGCTCCACCCAACTGCCCGCCGAGGAGGCGATCGACCGGCTCCCCGACGAACTGGCCCGCGCGAAGGACGCCTGGCGGCACGCCCTGCTGGAGCGCGGCATCCTGCCGTTTCTGCGGGCGGCGCTGTCGGACCCCAGCGCCGACCCGATGTCCTCGGCACCGCCGCACCCGGTGAGCCGTATCCCGAAGATCGGCTACAGCGGGCCGGAGTTCTCCAGCCCGCGCGACGGCTCGTCACCGGACCAGCGGCCCACTTTCACCAGCCCGGACTTCACCAGTCCCGACTTCGGCGGCCCCGAGCGCCGGCCCGAGTGACCCCGCCCGCCGGCACCCCGGAGGCGCCGGCGTGGCGGCACGGCCGCGCTCACTCCGCGATCGGCAGATACACCCGGTTGCCCGCCTCGGCGAACTCCCGGGACTTCCCGTTCATCCCCTCCTCGATCTCCTCCTGGGTGCCGCCGTGCTGCCTCCTGATGTCCTGGGAGATCTTCATGCTGCAGAACTTCGGACCGCACATCGAGCAGAAGTGCGCGGTCTTCGCCGGCTCGGCCGGCAGCGTCTCGTCGTGGAACTCCCGTGCCGTGTCCGGGTCGAGGGCCAGATTGAACTGGTCCTCCCACCGGAACTCGAACCGCGCGTCGGAGAGCGCGTCGTCCCACTCCTGGGCCCCCGGGTGCCCCTTGGCCAGATCGGCCGCGTGCGCGGCGATCTTGTAGGTGATGACCCCTGTCTTCACATCGTCGCGGTTCGGCAGGCCCAGGTGCTCCTTGGGCGTGACGTAGCAGAGCATGGCCGTGCCCCACCAGGCGATCATCGCCGCCCCGATGCCGGAGGTGATGTGGTCGTACGCGGGCGCCACATCCGTCGTGAGCGGGCCGAGCGTGTAGAACGGCGCCTCCTCGCAGATCTCCTGCTGGAGGTCGATGTTCTCCTTGATCTTGTGCATCGGGACGTGACCGGGACCTTCGATCATCGTCTGCACCTGGAAACGCTTGGCGATCCGGTTGAGTTCCCCGAGCGTCGTCAACTCGGCGAACTGCGCCTCGTCGTTGGCGTCCGCGATCGAACCGGGCCGCAGCCCGTCCCCGAGCGAGTAGGTGACGTCGTACGCGGCGAGGATCTCGCAGAGCTCCTCGAAGTTCTCGTACAGAAACGATTCCTTGTGGTGCGCCAGACACCACGCCGCCATGATCGAGCCGCCGCGCGAGACGATGCCGGTCTTGCGGCGCGCCGTCAGCGGCACGTACCGCAGCAGCACACCCGCGTGGACCGTCATGTAGTCGACGCCCTGCTCGGCCTGCTCGATGACCGTGTCCTTGTAGACGTCCCAGGTCAGCTCCTCGGCCCGGCCGTCGACCTTCTCCAGAGCCTGGTAGAGCGGCACCGTGCCGATCGGGACGGGGGAGTTGCGCAGCACCCACTCCCGGGTGGTGTGGATATTGCGGCCCGTCGACAGGTCCATGACCGTGTCGGCGCCCCAGCGCGTCGCCCAGGTCATCTTCTCGACCTCCTCCTCGATGGAGGAGGTCACGGCGGAGTTGCCGATGTTGGCGTTGACCTTGACCAGGAACCGCTTGCCGATGATCATCGGCTCGATCTCCGGGTGGTTCACGTTGGCCGGCAGCACGGCACGGCCCGCCGCGATCTCCTCCCGCACCACCTCGGGAGCCACGTTCTCCCGGATGGCGACGTACTCCATCTCCGGGGTGATCTCGCCCCGGCGGGCGTACGCCAGTTGGGTCACCGCCTGCCCGTTCCGGCCCCGGCGGGGCTGGCGCGGGCGCCCGGGGAAGACCGCGTCCAGGTTCTTCAGCCCGCCGCGCGGCGAGGTGTGCTTGATGCCGTCGTCCTCGGGGCGGACCGGACGGCCCGCGTACTCCTCGGTGTCACCCCGGCCGATGATCCAGTTCTCCCGCAGCGGCGCCAGGCCGCGGCGTACATCGGTCTCGGTGGCGGGGTCGGTGTACGGGCCGGAGGTGTCGTACAGCGTCACATCCGTGCCATTGGTGAGGTGCACCTGGCGGACCGGCACCCGGAGGTCGGGGCGGGAGCCCTCGACGTACCCCTTGTGCCAGCCCGGTGTGCGCTCGCCGCCCCCGGTGGACTGGTCGACGGCAGGCGTGCGTGCATCCTGAACGGTCATGAGACCTACTCCCTACGCCGGCATTACCCGGTAACAGGTTCGGCGGTCGACGCAGCGATGTCCGCAGCCGGTGTACCGGCGTGGGCCGGTGGTCGGCCCGTACGGAGTTCAGCGCCCTCTCAGCCCGGTGCTCCGAGCTCCCGCGTGTGCAAAGGTGGCACCACGCTAGCGTCCTTTCTGGCGTGCTGAACAGAGGCCCCCGCCCGTTCTTGCGATGATCGGTCGGTGACCTCATCTCCTGCCGACCCGCACCACGGGCACGGGCACAGCCACAGCCATGGCCCGGCCGCGCCCGTCTCCCGGCATCTGCGCCGGGTCATCGCCGCCGTGCTGATTCCTTTCGCCGCCGCGGTCGTGGTGGGTCTCGCGGTGCTCTGGCCCGGGTCGGCGCCCGGCCATGAACGCACCGGTGTCGGCTTCGACCGGCAGACCGAGCAGGCGAGGGTGACCGCCGTGGAACGGGTGGACTGCAAGACGGTGAACGCCGGCCGGGTGCCGCCGACCGGGGACACCAGCACCCCCCAGGGGCGCGAGGCCGTCAACTCCGCCCAGGGCGAGTGCAAGAAGGCCCGGATCGAGGTCACCAGCGGCAAGCAGACGGGCCGGACCTTCACCGAGATCGTCCAGCCGGACGCCTCCCGGCAGCTGAAGCAGGGGCAGGAGGTGGTGGTGGCCTACGCCCCCGACGCGCCACGCGAGCTCCAGTACTCGGTGATCGATGTGGACCGTACGCTTCCGATGGCCCTGCTGGCCGGGATCTTCGCCCTGGCCGTGGTGCTGGTGGGACGGATGCGCGGGGTGATGGCGCTGATCGCGCTGGCCGCCTCCTTCGCCGTGCTCACCCTCTTCATCCTCCCCGCGATCCTGGAGGGCTCCAACCCGCTGATCGTCGCGGTGGTCGGGGCGAGCGCCATCATGCTGATCGCGCTCTACATGTGCCACGGGCTGACCGCCCGCACCTCGGTGGCGGTCCTCGGCACCCTGATCTCGCTGCTGCTGATCGGGCTGCTGGGTTCGCTCTTCATCGACTGGGCGAGTCTGTCGGGCAACACCGACGACAACACCGGTCTGATCCACGGCCTCTATCCGGAGATCGATATGAGCGGTCTGCTGCTGGCCGGTGTCATCATCGGCTCGCTCGGAGTGCTCGACGATGTGACGGTGACCCAGACCTCGGCCGTGTGGGAGCTGCGCCAGGCGGACCCGACGATGGGCCCCCGGGCGCTGTACCGGGCCGCCATCAGAATCGGCCGGGACCATATCGCCTCGGTGGTCAACACCCTCGTACTGGCGTACGCGGGTGCCGCGCTGCCGCTGCTGCTGCTGTTCTCGATCGCCCAGAGCGGGGTGGGGACGGTGGCCAACAGCGAGGTGGTGGCGGAGGAGATCGTACGGACCCTCGTCGGGTCGATCGGGCTGGTCGCCTCGGTGCCGGTGACCACCGCGCTCGCGGCGCTCGTGGTCTCCGCCGACCGGCCGGGCGGCTCCCCGGCCGGCACTCCGGCGGGCTCCGGGCAGGGATCTCCGACGCGCTCCCCCGCGGGCTCCACGGTGGGTCCGCCGGCCGGACCGCCGACCGGACCGGCGGGTTCCACGGCGGGGGCCGGCACGAGCGGGGCGCGGCCGGGCGGAGGGCGGCAGGGCGGGCTGCCGGGGCTCGGCGGCAAGGGCCGCCGGCGGAAGAAGTAGCCGCGGCGCAGGGGGCGCGTTCCGCTCGTCCCGGCCGGGCCGGCGGCGCGGCCCGGCAGGGGGCTCAGCCGGTGCGGGGCCGCGGGGGCGCGGTGTCCGGAGGCGTGGTGGCGCGGTGGCCCGAGGCCCGCCGGGTCAGCCGGGTCAGCCGGGTCAGCCGGCGAGGATGCCCGTGAGCGCCCGGTCGAGATCGCCCTCGAAGTCGCCGTAGGACCGCTCCTGTCCGAGGGGCACCAGCCGGTCGGTCCGGTCGAGAAAGGCCACCATCGGGGCCACGCTCACCAGGAACAGCGCGCGGTCGCCGCAGACCTGGAGCCGGATGCCGATGTCGGACTGCTCGTCCGGACCGGTGGGCGCGATGTGGACATCGCCCTCACCGCTCGGCCCGAGCAGTCCGCCCAGCAGCAGATCGCGACCGAAGGCCCAGGTCACAGGCGCGTCGCCGGGCAGATGGAAGGTCATCCGCACGGCGTACGGGTCCTCCGCCTCGTACCGGAGCTCCACCGGCACCCGGAAGGCGAGCTCCTCGGAGACGAGAAAGCTCATCAGGACCTCGGCCTGGACCGACTCGCGCATCGTGTACACCCCGCAGTGAAGGACGGCTGCTGAAGATCTGTCGAAAACGGCCAGGAATGATCCTCCCGGCCTCTTGCCGCAATCGTGCTTGAAGCGCTAGAGGACTACAAGCGGTGATTCTTCAGATACTGATAGAGAGGGTGAGGGCGCCCAGCAACCCTCCCACCCCGTCGCGCAGTTGCTCGATCGCGGGGAGTAATCGCTCCTCCTGGTGGAGGGGGAGGGAAATGGCCATCGCGACGGGGTCGGCGCCCGCGGCGATCGGGACGGCGGCGCAGACCGTACCGAGCGTGTACTCCTGGCGCTCCACCACCGGCCGCGGCCGTCCCGCGGAGTCGAACCGCTCCAGGGAGTCGAGCCGCCTCAGCAGGGTGCGGCGGTCCCCGGCCGAGTGGCGCGTGAGGGGCACGACGGGGTGGCGGTCGAGATGGTCGCGCCGGGACGCGGGGTCGAGCCGGCTCAGCAGACACTGGCCGATGGCGTGGGCGTGCGCGGTCTCGCGGAGATCGGCCCACTCCTCGACCGCCGGGGTGGCGGGAGAGTCGGCGCAGGCGACGATCTCGATCTCACCGGCGCGGTAGCGCGCGAGGTAGACCGGTGCGCCGATGGCGTCCCGCCAGTACGCCAGGGCCTCTTCGACTCTGCCGCGACGATTCTGCACGGACTCGCCGGTCAGCAGTGCGCCGACGGCGCCGCCCAGGACGAAGACGCCGTGCTCGCGGCGGAGATAGTCGTCATGGGCCAGGGTGCGCAGCAGATGGTAGGCGGTGGGAAGGGGAATACCCGCTTCCCGGGCGAGCTGTTTGGCGGGCGCCCCGTCCGGATGACAGGCCGCGGCCTCCAGCAGCCGCAGGGCCCGCTGCACCGAACCGATCAGGGTCGGGGCAGTGGCGCTGGTACCTCTGGCCAAAGGTCACCCCCGGCATGGTGACGGACGCATCGCCCGCCCGCGGGGGCCGCCCCCGCGTGCCCGCCGCGCCGGCGCTCCCGGGAGGTCTCCGATGGCGGACTCCCAGGGGCCGGGCGGCGGCTTGCCAATGTAACGGCCACCCCGCCGGATGGAGCTGGTATCCAACGGGTGTTCCCTCGGGCGGGTTAACAGGTGTACCGCGAGCGGTTACCAATCCCCTCGCGAGTTCGATGAGGCCATGAACTTCCGTACGACAAAGACGAGTCCGGCTATCAGGGCGACGGCCATCAGCACCTTGAAGAGCAGGCCGATCACAAACCCGACCACACTCGTGATCAGACCGCCGAACACGACGAGGACGACGAGCGGCACCGCGACCCACTTCACCCACCACGGCATTCCGGCAAGGATTTCCTTCGCTGCCATCACACTGCCTCTTTCCCCGGGATCGATCCGGCTTCGCTGATCGTGTTCCCGATGCTAGGCGGACGGCACCGGGAACGGGGCGCCGCGAGCCCTTGCTCTCCCCTGACCGGACCCCTAGGGAATCAGGAGCGTCGCCCTCCGCTTCAAGACCGGGACCCGCGGTCCGAGGCCGGGACCCGCGGTCCGCGAGCGGGACCCGCGGCCCTGGCGGCGGGCCGCCGGGGGGCTGACGTGCCCGCCGCCGGGGCGCCCGGGCGCGGGCCCGTCAGCCCTCCGGCGGCGAGAAGACCACCAGCACCCGCAGATCCTCGGTGATGTGGTGGAACCGGTGCGGCACCCCGGCCGCGACATGGACCACACTGCCCCGCCCGACCTGGGTCGTCTCCTCGCCGACCGTCAGGGAGGCCCGACCGCTGACCACGAAGTAGATCTCGTCCTGACCGTGCGGCCGCTGCGGGTCCAGCGCTCCCGCGTCGAGCGCGTAGAGACCGGCGGACATGTTCCGCTCCCGCAGGAACTGGAGGTACGCGCCCTGGTTGGCGACCCGCTCCGCCTCCAGCTCGTCCAGCCGGAATGCCTTCATCGTCCGTCCGTCCCTGCCGTCGTTCCGATCACATCTGTCACGATCAGACACATGTTGAATTTCCTCGTCAAGACGCTCGCCAACGCGGGGGCCCTGGCCGTGGCCATCTGGCTGGTCAGCGGCATCACCCTCAGCGGTGACAGCACCGGTGAGCAGGCCCTGGCCCTGCTGCTGGTCGCCCTGCTCTTCGGTCTGGTCAACGTCTTCGTCAAGCCCCTGGTCAAGCTGCTGGCCCTGCCCCTGTTCATCCTCACACTGGGGCTGATCACGCTGGTCATCAACGCCCTGATGCTGATGCTGACCTCCTGGCTCGCCGACAAGCTCGATCTCAGCTTCCATGTCGACGGCTTCTGGACCGCGGTCCTCGGCGGCCTGATCATCTCCATCGTCTCCTGGGCACTGAACGTCGTCCTGCCCGATGGGGAGTGAGCGCCGGTGAACCGCGCGGAGAGGACCGGTGACGGTACGAGGGCGGTACGGGCGGGGCTGCCCGAACCGGTGAAGCACGAGCCGACCCTGCCGGGTCCGGTCTTCGCGGCCCACTTCCATCTGCCGGGGGAGCCCACCGGACCGTACACCTACGGGCGGGACACCAACCCGACCTGGACCCATCTGGAACGGGCCATAGGTGAGCTGGAGGCGCCCGGGGAGCAGGTCGAGACCGTGACCTTCGCCTCCGGGATGGCCGCGATCTCCGCCGTGGTCTTCTCCCAGCTCCGGACCGGGGACGCGGTGGTGCTGCCCAGCGACGGCTATCAGGCACTGCCGCTGGTCCGGGAACAGCTCGACGCCTACGGCATCGAGGTGCGGACCGCTCCGACCGGCGGCGACGCGCAGCTCTCCGTGCTGGAGGGCGCGCGGCTGCTCTGGATCGAGAGCCCGTCCAACCCGGGGCTCGATGTCTGCGACATCCGGGGACTGGTGGACGCGGCGCACGCGGCCGGCGCTCTGGTCGCCGTCGACAACACGCTCGCGACCCCGCTGGGGCAGCGCCCGCTGGAGCTGGGCGCCGATTTCTCGGTGGCCAGCGACACCAAGGGGATGACGGGCCACGGCGACATCCTGCTCGGCCATGTGACCTGCCGCGACGCCGGGCGCGCCGCCGAGGTGCGGCGCTGGCGGAAGGTCGTCGGGGCGATTCCGGGGCCCATGGAGGCCTGGCTCGCGCACCGCTCCCTGGCCACGCTCCAGCTGCGGATCGAGCGCCAGTGCGCCAACGCGCTGACGCTGGCCCGGGCGCTCGGCGACCGCCCCGAGGTGACCGGGCTGCGCTATCCCGGACTGCCGGACGACCCCTCGTACGCGCTCGCCACCCGTCAGATGCGGCGGTACGGCGGGGTGGTCTCCTTCGTGCTGCCGGACCGAGGCCGGGCGGAGCGTTTTCTGGACGCCCTGCGCCTGGTGGACGACGCGACCAGCTTCGGCGGCATCCGCTCCTCCGCCGAGCGGCGCGGGCGCTGGGGCGGTGACGCGGTGCCGGAGGGCTTCATCCGCTTCTCGGCGGGCGCGGAGGACCCGGACGATCTGGTGGCCGATGTGCTGCGGGCTCTGGACGAGGCGGCCCGGTAGCGCCGGGAAGGGCGCCGGGCGGACCGTGATCTCCGGAGTGCCACGTGGAACCATCCTGGACACGATAGGTTCACGGCAGCTTCTCGGGCGGTCCGAGCCTCCCCCCTCGTGGCTCGGACCGCCCCGGTTCATCCCCCCAGAAGAACCGCGCGACCCAGGCTAGTTGACTCTGCGTCAGTGTCCAATCACAGTAGCGACAGCGACCTATCGACTTATTTATAGTTGTTCGGTTCGGGGATACAGCCGGTCGGGAGGGCTCGGAATGGATCTGGCCCTGTTGCGCACCTTTGTCACCGTGCACCGTGCGGGCTCCTTCACCCGGGCGGCCGCACTGCTCGGGCTCTCCCAGCCGGCCGTCACCGGCCAGATACGCACCCTGGAAAGACAGTTGGGGCGCCCGCTCTTCCTGCGCCAGGCGCGCGGCGTCACCCCGACCACCATCGGCGACGAACTCGCCCACCGGGCCGCTCCCCATCTGGACGCCCTGGTCGAGATAGCCGAGGCGGGTCTGGACGACGAGGCGGGCATCAGAACCCTGCACCTGGCGGGGCTGCCCGAGTTCACCTCACTGCGCGCCCTGCCCGCCCTCACCCCGCTGATCGCCCAGGGGCTGGCCCTGCGGGCCTCCTTCGGCAACGCCGAGGAGACGCTGGAGGGCCTGGCCGCCGGGCATCATGATCTGGCCATCACCACGGCACGGCCGCGCGGCGGTCTGCTCACCTCCACACCGCTCTGCGACGAGGAGCATGTCCTGGTCGCCTCCCCGCGCTGGGCCGCCCGGCTGGGGCCCGACGTGCTGTGCGGGGGGCATGTGCTGCTGGAGCAGCTCCCGGTGGTGGAGGTCCATGAATCCCTGCCGCTGGTCTCCCGCTACTGGGCCGCCGTCTTCGACTCCAAGCCGGCTGCGGCGGGTGCTGTCATAGCGCCTGACCTGCGGGCTGTTCTGGAGACCGCCGCCTCGGGAGCCGGGCTCGCCGTGCTGCCGCGCTATCTGTGCGAGGAGGCCCTGGAGCGGGGACGGCTGGTGGCGCTTCTCGACCCTCCGGTGCCTCCGCTGCGCACCTACTTCCTTGTCGTACGGACCGGCACCCTGGCTCTCCCCCATATCGCCCGGGCGCATGAGTGGCTGCTGCGCGCCGCCGTCGACTGGTGACACGGCGGTCCAGTCGAGTTTCAGAACAGGCGATACGGGCCATTTTTCAGTCATGACCGAACGTCCCGTGGTCAAGCGCACCGCCCGCGCCATCCTGATCGATGGCGACGATCTGATTCTGATCAAACGCACCAAACCCGGTGTCGATCCGTACTGGCTGACCCCGGGCGGCGGGGTCGAACCCTCGGACACCACCGTGGTCGACGCTCTTCACCGCGAGGTGGACGAGGAGCTGGGCGCCAAGATCACCGATGTGGTGCCCTGCTTCGTGGACACCGTCGAGCACATCGCCGGGGGCGGGGTGACGGGGGTGAAGGTCCAGCACTTCTTCGTCTGCCGGCTGGAGTCCATGGACCCCGCGCGCCGGCACGGCCCGGAGATCGAGGCCCCCTGCGGGGAGTACGAGATCGTACGGGTGCCCTTCAGCAGGATGGGGATCGCCGGTGTCCATCTGGTGCCGCTCTCCCTCCGTCACTATCTGGACGGCAATATCGAGGGTGTTCGGGCGATGCACGCCCCCGACCTGGGCTGAGGTTCCGCAGGATGGGGCCCTCCGCAGGGTGGGGTGCTCGGCACGGTGAGGCGCTCGGCACGGTGAGGTGTTTCACACGGCGCGGTGTTTCACGTGAAACCCTCCTGCCCGGTTGGCGGCCCCCGGGCGCCGCCGCCACCCGCTCGGGGCCGGTGGCCGAAGAGTGAGATCACTTCCGGGAAAACACTGGACGAGCGATCACTGCGTCAGCCAGCCTGATCCCCATGCCGACACCGCTCCCACCGTTGCCCATGCGCCGCCTCACCAGGAGCGATCTCGTCTCCTGCGCGAATCTCTCCGAGGACCGCGGCTGGCCGCGCGAGGAACACAAGTGAGGCCTCCTTCTCTCGGCGGGGACCGGGTACGGCATGGACGACCCTTCCGGCAAAGGGCTGGCCGCCGCCTGCGTGGTGACCTCCTACGGTCCCGGGCTCTCGACCATCGGTATGGTGCTCGTCGCCCAGCAGTACGCCCGCCAGGGCATCGGGCGCCGCATGATGCGGCAGATGCTGAACGAGGCCGGAGGGACTCCGCTCGCCCTCCACGCCACCGCGCAGGGCCGGCCGCTCTACGAGGAACTGGGCTTCACCGCCGTCGGTGGCGCCGAGATGGTCCGGGGCCGGCTCCGCACCGATGCCCTGGCTCCGGGTCCCGGCGGCCGTGGCCGGGCCACCACCCGCCCGGCCACGGCCGACGATCTCTCCGCGATCGTCCGGCTGGACACCGAGGTCTTCGGCCTGGACCGCACCCCGGTCATCGCACGGTTGCCCGCCTTCGCCGACCAGATCAGGGTGGCGGAGAGGGACGGGGTGCTGACGGGGTACGCGGCGGCCTGGCCGAACATGGACACCCATGTCATCGGCCCTTTGATCGCCGACAGCACCGAGACGGCGCAGTCGCTGATCGTGTCCCTGGCCCCGGCCACGGATCGCCCCTTCCGGACCGATGTCGATGTGCGCCACCGGGACCTCCTCGGCTGGCTGAAGGAGAACGGTCTGGAGACGGTCTCCTCCAACACCGTGATGACCCATGGCATCAGCGAGGTCCCGGGCGACTGGACCCGTCGCTTCGCCCCGCTGTCGGTGGCGCTCGGCTGAGCCTTCCGCCGGCGGGGCCCGGCCGACCGGCCCGACGGGGCCCGACCCGACCGGTACTTGCACGCGCGGCATATTGCGGATTTCGTCTACCCTGGCAGGACGCCGCCCCGGTCCGGAGGAGGACCCCCAGATGACCGCGACCGACCCCGCGCTCACCGCACTCTCCCAGAGCTGGTGCACCCTCTCCCTGCTCCACGGGAAGATCGAGGCCCGCGTCGAGAAGGCCCTGGAGAGCAACCACGGCCTGAGCGTGCGCGAGTTCTCCCTGCTCGATGTCCTCAGCCGTCAGCACACCGGCGCCGGCGGGCATCTCCAGATGAAGCAGGTCGCCGAGGCCGTGGTGCTGAGCCAGAGCGCCACCACGAGGCTGGTCACCCGGCTTGAGGACCGGGGGCTGCTGCGGCGCTATCTCTGCGACACCGACCGGCGGGGCATCTACACCGATGTGACCGGGTCCGGGCAGGCTCTGCTCGCCGAGGCCAGGCCCACCCATGACACCGCGCTGCGCGAGGCCTTCGACGAAGCGGCCGGGGACCCTGCCCTCGCTCCCCTGGTCAAGACCGTGAAAGCGCTCCAAGCACCCGCGTAGTCTTCTGGATCATGAGCGAACCGGTGATCAGAGCAGCAACGGCCGAAGACATCCCGGCGATTGTGGCGATGCTCAGGGATGACCCGCTGGGCGCTCAGCGGGAATCCGCCGACGACCTCACGCCGTACACCGCCGCCTTCGAGCGGCTGACCGCGGACCCGAATCAGCGGTTGATCGTCGCTGTCCGGGCCGGCCGGGTCATCGGCACTCTCCAGCTCACCTTTGTCTCCGGGCTCTCCCGGCTCGGCGCCACCCGTTCGATCATCGAGGGTGTGCGCATCCACGCCGGAGAGCGCGGCAGCGGTCTGGGCACCCGGCTCATCGAGTGGGCGATCGAGGAATCCCGCAGCCGTCCGGACTGCCGGCTGGTGCAACTCACCTCGGACGCCACCCGCACGGACGCCCACCGCTTCTATGAGCGTCTGGGCTTCGAACCGTCCCACATCGGATTCAAGCTCCCCCTCTGACCGGTGCCGCCTGCCTCACTCGGCCGGGACCGGCGGTGTTTCACGTGAAACACCGCCCGGCTCCGCCTGCCCGGCCCGGTCATGACCGGGTCCCGCGCCACCCCTCGGGGTCAACACCACCGGGCACCCCCGCGCCGGCCTCATAGGGCTCCCGGGTGAACACAAAGGACGCGAGGTCGAGATGGCGGACCGAGCCGTCCTCCCGGCGCACCACCCGCAGGGTCTCGCCCGCGTAGTAGCCGTCCTGGCCGACCCAGGTCCCGTCCCCGGCCGGGATGAGGCGCGAGCCCCGGCCTCCACCTCTCAGCGGCTGGATCTCCAGTCCCCCGCCGTCGAGAAGCCGCAGCCCGAACGGATGGGCTCCCCAGTACCAGGGGCCGGTCAGGCCCAGGAGCCCCTGGTCGACCTCCGGAAGGGGCCGCCACGGCTCCGGAATGCGCGGTTCGGCCTCCGCCACCAACCGCACAAGATCGGCGGCCACAGCGCCGGGGAGAGGCCCTGAGGTGGCATTGGCGAGCACCACCGCGGCGACCGCGTCCTCCGTGCTCACCCAGAGGCAGGCGACAAAGCCGGGGAGCGAACCGGTGTGGCCCACGAGGGTCCGTCCATCTCTCCGTACGATCTGCACACCCAGCCCATAGGTGCTGTCCCAGTCGCCGGCCTCGGCGGGGGCGGACGGGGTGCGCATCTCCGCCACCGAGGAGGCCCGGAGGACCCGGTCGTCGCCCTCCGTGAGGAAGACCGCGAACCGGCAGAGATCAGCGACCGTCGACCAGAGCTGTCCCGCCGGGGCCATCAGCCCGAGGTCCTCGGCGGGCTCGGGCAGCAGCACATCGGCCCAGGGGTGGACCGCCCACCCCTCCGCACAGGGGCTCTGCGGCTGGACGCTCGTACGCGTCAGGCCCAGGGGTTCGAGGATCTCGCCCCGCAGAACGCTCTCCCAGGAGGCACCGCGTACGGCTTCGACCAGCGAACCCAGCAGGGTGTAGCCCGTATTGGAGTAGTGGTGCCGGCGGCCGGGAGGGTGCGGAACCGGCTCCTCCCCGAGCACATCGGCGAGCCGGGGCCGGAGCGCCCCCGGGGTCCGCTCCCACCAGGGCGCGGGCGACTCGGCGCCCAGGCCGGCGGTGTGGCCGAGCAGTTGGGCGATGGTCACCTCGCCCACGCCGGTGCCCGGGAGGTGCTTCTCCAGGGGGTCACCGAGATCGAGCAGCCCCTCGTCCCGGAGCCTCATCACCAGCACGGCGGTGAAGGTCTTGGTGAGCGAGCCGATCCGGTACTGGGTGTCGACGGACCGGTCCCCCTCGGCCGAGGGGCGGGCCTCGGTCCACACCAACCGCCCCTCCCTGGCCACTCCGGCGACGAGAGAAGGCGCACGCCCCTCCGACTGGGCGGTGGCGACACGGTGCAGAAGGGCCCGCTCCGTCGTGGGGAGCAGCGCCGTCAAGGGTGAAGTCATGGGGCAGGTCTACCTAAATCACCGGGCGGAGTCGACTCCGGAGCCCCGAGGGGAGGGCGACCGGCGCCACAGCACCGGACATACTCCCTATGGGCCTATGGGCGGGAGACCGACGGGACCCTGCGGCGGCGAACCGCGCCCCGGCAGCCGGACACCGGCACCCGCGGCCGGTCCGGAGGACAGGATCACGTCTGTGCCATGTCCACAAAGCGGGAGTAGTGCCCCTGGAACGCCACGGTGATGGTGGCCGTGGGGCCGTTACGGTGCTTGGCGACGATCAGGTCCGCCTCGCCGGCGCGCGGGGACTCCTTCTCGTACGCGTCCTCGCGGTGGAGCAGGATCACCATGTCGGCGTCCTGCTCGATGGAGCCGGACTCGCGGAGGTCGGAGACCATCGGCTTCTTGTCGGTGCGCTGCTCGGGACCACGGTTCAGCTGGGAGAGCGCGATCACCGGCAGCTCCAGCTCCTTCGCCAGCAGCTTGAGGTTTCGCGACATGTCGGAAACCTCCTGCTGGCGGCTCTCGGCGCGCTTGGAGCCGCCGGACTGCATCAGCTGGAGATAGTCGATGACGACCAGCTTCAGGTTGTTGCGCTGCTTCAGCCGCCGGCACTTCGCGCGGATCTCCATCATCGACAGATTCGGGGAGTCGTCGATGTAGAGCGGCGCCTGGGAGACATCCGGCATCCGCCGGGCGAGCCGGGTCCAGTCCTCGTCGGTCATCGTGCCGGAGCGCATATGGTGCAGCGCCACCCGGGCCTCGGCGGACAGCAGACGCATCGCGATCTCGTTGCGCCCCATTTCGAGGGAGAAGATCACGCTGGGGAGGTTGTTCTTGATGGAGCAGGCGCGGGCGAAGTCCAGCGCGAGGGTGGACTTTCCCATCGCGGGGCGGGCCGCGATAACGATCATCTGGCCCGGGTGGAGACCGTTCGTCAGGGAGTCGAAGTCCGTGAAGCCGGTGGGCACCCCGGTCATCTCTCCGCTGCGGGAGCCGATCGCCTCGATCTCGTCGAGCGCGCCCTCCATGATCTCGCCGAGCGGCAGATAGTCCTCGCTGGTGCGCTGCTCGGTGACGGCGTAGATCTCGGCCTGGGCGGAGTTGACGATCTCGTCGACATCGCCGTCCGCCGCGTATCCCATCTGCGTGATCTTGGTGCCGGCCTCCACCAGCCGCCGGAGCACCGCCCGCTCGTGGACGATCTCCGCGTAGTACGAGGCGTTGGCCGCGGTCGGCACGGACTGGACCAGGGTGTGGAGATAGGGCGCTCCACCGACCCGGGTGATCTCACCGCGCTTGACCAGTTCGGCGGCGACGGTGATCGGGTCGGCCGGCTCGCCCTTGGCGTAGAGGTCGAGGATGGCCGTGTAGACCGTCTCGTGGGCGGGCCGGTAGAAGTCATGGCCCTTGATGATCTCCACGACATCGGCGATGGCGTCCTTGGAGAGGAGCATGCCGCCCAGAACGGACTGCTCGGCGTCCAGGTCCTGGGGCGGAACCCGCTCGAAGCCGGGGGAGCCCCCGTCCCAGCCGCCGCTGTCGCTGCCGCGCTCGTGCTGGTCGTCACGGCCACCGCGCTGGTCGTTGCGGCGCTGGCGGGAGACGGGCAGACGATCACTGGGGCCGCCGTCGGCCGCCCACGGGTCGTCCAAGGGCTCGGAAATGCTCAACCGGGCCACCTCCTCCGTCCGCTCAGCGGACCTAGCCGTGCCCCTCTTTCTACGGCACGGCACTGACAAAACGAGTGGCCCAACTCCGCTTCCGGCGCGTCGGGCGACGGTCCACGGTAGGCCCCCGGGCACCGTCAGCCAATCTGGTTATCCACAGGCCATGTGGACGAGTGACCCAATGCTGTGGAGAACCTGGCAGAACCTGTGCACGGACCGGGGGACAGCACTGTGGACAAAATCATGTCGCGCTCAGGAGACCATCTCTGACCTGCATGTTTTCCATCCACTGGCTGTGGGGGAGAAAAACTTTCCCGACCGGGCCAAGATCAGAACAAACGGCGCACACCCCAGCCGCCACCGCGACTGAATGTAAGCGTCAGTAGTCAATTGCATCTCTTACCTGTGGAAGATTACATTGAGCGCATGACACAGGCCCCCGCGCTCCCCAAGGCTCTACGGCGACGCCATGACCGAGAGATCATCGCACTCGCCGTCCCCGCCTTCGCGGCCCTTGTCGCCGAGCCGCTGTTCCTGATGGTCGACAGCGCCATCGTCGGGCACCTCGGCACGCCCCAACTCGCCGGGCTCGCCATCGCCGCGGCCCTGCTGATGACCGGGGTCAGTGTCTTTGTCTTCCTCGCCTACGCCACCACCGCCGCCGTCGCCCGGCGCGTCGGCGCCGGAGACCTCCCCGCCGCCATCCGCCAGGGCATGGACGGCATCTGGCTGGCGATCATCCTGGGCGTGGCCGTCGTCGCCATCACCCTTCCATCGGCACCCTGGCTCGTCGATCTCTTCGGAGCCTCCGACACCGCCACCCCCTACGCCATCACCTATCTGCGGATCTCGATCCTCGGCATCCCCGCGATGCTGATCGTCCTCGCCGCGACCGGCGTTCTGCGCGGCCTCCAGGACACCCGGACACCGCTCTATGTCGCCATCGGCGGCTTCACCGCCAACGCGGTCCTCAACGCGGGGCTGGTCTACGGCGCCGGCCTCGGCATCGCGGGTTCCGCCTGGGGCACGGTGATCGCCCAGTGCGGCATGGCCGCCGCCTATCTCATTGTCGTCGTACGCGGGGCCCGCCGGCACCACGCCTCGCTCCGCCCCGACGCCGCGGGCATACGGGCCAGCGCCCAGGCCGGTGTCCCGCTGCTGGTCCGCACCCTCTCCCTGCGCGCCGTCCTGATGATCGCCACCGGAGTCGCGGCCCGGCTGGGGGACGCCGAGGTCGCCGCCCATCAGATCATTCTCTCCCTGTGGAGCCTGATGGCCTTCGCCCTCGACGCCATCGCCATCGCCGGACAGGCCATCATCGGCCGCTATCTGGGAGCCGGCGACGCCGACGGCGCCCGTCAGGTCTGCCGCCGGATGGTCCAGTGGGGTATCGCCTCCGGAGTGGCGCTGGGGCTGCTCCTGGTCGTCGCCCGGCCGCTCTTCGTGCCCCTGTTCACCAGCGACCCGGCCGTCCACGACAGTCTGCTCCCCGCGCTGCTGGTGATCGCCGTCTGCCAGCCCGTCGCCGGGGTGGTCTTCATCCTCGACGGTGTTCTGATGGGCGCCGGAGACGGCCCCTACCTCGCCCGGGCGATGCTGGTGACCCTGGCGGTCTTCGCACCCGTGGCGCTGCTCGTCCCGGTCCTCGGTGGCGGACTGACGGAGGTCTGGTGGGCCATGACCCTGATGATGACCGTCCGGATGGCGACCCTGTGGCTGCGGACCCGGTCCGGCCGCTGGATCGTCACCGGCGCCACGCGCTGAGCGGGCGCCGCACCGCACGCCACGCCACCGCACGCCACGGCACAGCACGCCACGCCAGCACGGCACGGCACCCGGCACCCGGCCATCCGGCCGCCCAGTACCGCCCGACGCGAGCGCACTGTTTCACGTGAAACACACGCGGCTCCCGAAGCCGTGCTCCGGAGGTTCCGAAAGACGAAGGGGCCGCACCCGATGGGTGCGGCCCCTTCTACAGCTCAGTCATACGCGGCACTCAGGCGGCGATGACCTCGACGCCGAGCTTCGCGGCGACCTCGGGGTGCAGACGCACGGACACCTGGTGCGAGCCCAGGGTCTTGATCGGCGAACCGAGCTCGACACGACGCTTGTCGACCTCCGGGCCACCGGCGGACTTGATCGCCGTGGCGATGTCAGCCGGGGTGACGGAGCCGAAGAGACGGCCGGCGTCGCCGGAGCGAACAGCCAGACGCACCTTCACGGCCTCGAGCTTGGCCTTGACCTCGTTGGCCTGCTCGATGGTCGCAATCTCGTGGATCTTGCGGGCGCGGCGGATCTGCGCCACGTCCTTCTCGCCACCCTTGGTCCAGCGGATCGCGAAACCACGCGGGACCAGGTAGTTGCGAGCGTAGCCGTCCTTGACGTCGACGACGTCGCCGGCCGCACCGAGGCCGGAGACCTCGTGAGTGAGGATGATCTTCATGATTCGGTCACCCTCCCTTAGCGCGCGGTGGACGTGTAGGGCAGCAGCGCCATCTCACGGCTGTTCTTGACTGCCGTGGCGACGTCACGCTGGTGCTGCGTGCAGTTGCCGGTGACGCGGCGGGCACGGATCTTGCCGCGGTCGGAAATGAACTTCCGCAGCATGTTCGTGTCCTTGTAGTCCACGTACACGGTCTTGTCCTTGCAGAACGCGCAGACCTTTTTCTTTGGCTTGCGCACAGGCGGCTTCGCCATGGTGTTTCTCCTGTGTGATCAAGAAGTGGGGGTACGAGCGCCCCTGGGAGTGATCCCTTAGAAGGGGGGCTCGTCCGAGTAGCCGCCGCCGGAACCGCCGGAGGCGCCGCCGGAGCTTCCGCCCCAGCTGCCTCCGCCGCCCTGCTGCTGACCGCCGGACGGCGCGCTGGTGGCCCACGGGTCGTCGGCGGGTGCACCGCCGCCGCTCTGCTGGCCGCCACCGGGGCCGCCGCCCCAGCTGTTTCCGCCGCCCTGCTGCTGACCGCCGCCGCCGTACCCACCCTGACCGCCGCGGCCGGTGGTCTTGGTGACCTTGGCCGTGGCGTTCTTGAGACTGGGGCCGACTTCCTCGACGTCCAGCTCGTAGACCGTGCGCTTGACGCCCTCGCGGTCGTCGTAGGACCGCTGCTTGAGCCGGCCCTGCACAACGACGCGCATGCCGCGCTGGAGCGACTCGGCGACGTTCTCCGCCGCCTGACGCCAGACCGAGCAGGTCAGGAAGAGGCTTTCGCCGTCCTTCCACTCATTGGTCTGACGGTCGAAGGTGCGGGGAGTGGACGCGACGCGGAACTTCGCGACCGCCGCACCGGACGGGGTGAAGCGCAGCTCGGGGTCGTCGACAAGATTGCCGACGACCGTGATGACGGTCTCGCCTGCCATGGGGGAACCTCTCGGCGGGGATTGCTTCTGGCTGCTTGCTGCTACTCGAACCCGATATCCGCTGAGCTAGACGCTCAGTGGGTCTCGGGACGGAGGACCTTGGTCCGGAGGACCGACTCGTTCAGGTTCATCTGGCGGTCGAGCTCCTTGACGACCGCAGGCTCGGCCTGAAGGTCGATGACCGAGTAGATGCCCTCGGGCTTCTTCTTGATCTCGTAAGAGAGACGACGACGGCCCCAGGTGTCGACCTTCTCCACCTTTCCGTTGCCCTCACGGACGACGGAGAGGAAGTTCTCGATCAGGGGAGAGACAGCGCGCTCCTCCAGATCGGGGTCGAGGATGACCATCACCTCGTAGTGACGCATGTGGAACCCACCTCCTTTGGACTCAGCGGCCACGGTCGTTCCGTGGCAGGAGGGTCGTGATGCGTAGCAAAGGTGTCTGATTCAACCAGCCGCCACTGACAGCGGCGGAAGATCGGCCTGTGGCCAGGACAGACACCAGTGCAGACCGTACAGAGTACCCGGAGAGGTGCTTCCGGTTGAAATCCAGAGGGAGGGGGCCGCAATCTGTACACATCGGGTGTGCGCAGCGCTACGGTGCGCGGCGCGCCGGCAACGCCAGGAGGTGCCACATGGCACAGGCAGTGCGACGTCAGACCTCCCTCTTCGCCACGGACGGCAAGCCCCACCCCCTCCAGGACACTCTGGTCGCGGTGACGCTGGTGCTGGGCGTTCTCGCCTTCATCACGTCGTTGTTCCACCACCTCCACCTGCTCAGCTCCTGGGCCGGGCTGGTGGGAATCCTCACGGGCGGCTACGGCCAGTTCATCTCGGTGACGACCCGCGAGCGCACCGCGCTGATCATCGGCCTCGGTGCCTCCGCTTTCGGGTTCTTCCTCGGGATGGCCCACGGCGGTCTCTTCGGCGGGGTCTTCTGACCGGCCCTCCGGAGTCCCGGGTCCTCGGCGGCGGCGCACACCCGCGCGGCCGCTGTGGACCCTGCGGCCATTTGGGGTGATCCCGAGCCCAGTAGGCTTCGGCGCGAGAGCCGGAGCCCCTGACCCATGGGGACACACCTGCCGAGGAGCGCCCCGCATGAGCCTGACCCTGAGGACCATCAGCCGAGAGCAGCATCTGGCGTACATCCAGTCCCTGCCATCGGCCAGTCACTGCCAGGTCCCGGCGTGGGCTGATGTGAAGACGGAATGGCGCTCGGAGAATCTGGGCTGGTTCGACAAGACGGGCCGGCTCGTCGGAGTCGGCCTGGTGCTCTACCGCCAGTTGCCCAAGATCAAGCGGTATCTCGCCTATCTGCCCGAGGGCCCGGTCATCAACTGGTACGCGCCCAACCTGGACGACTGGCTCCAGCCGATGCTCGCCCATCTCAAGCAGCAGGGCGCCTTCTCCGTGAAGATGGGTCCGCCGGTGGTCATCCGGCGCTGGGACGCCCCCGCGATCAAGTCGGGCATCCAGGACCCGGATGTGAAGCGCCTGAAGGACGTCGAGGCGACGCACATCGAGCCCCGCGCCTTCGAAGTGGCCGACCGGCTCCGGAAGATGGGCTGGCAGCAGGCCGAGGACGGCGGCGCCGGCTTCGGCGACGTGCAGCCCCGGTACGTCTACCAGGTGCCACTGGCCAACCGCTCGCTCGACGATGTCCTCAAGGGCTTCAACCAGCTCTGGCGGCGCAACATCAAGAAGGCCGAGAAGGCCGGTGTCGAGGTCGTGCAGGGCGGCTACCACGACCTGGAGGAGTGGCAGCGGCTGTACGAGATCACCGCGGTGCGCGACCGCTTCCGGCCGCGCCCGCTGTCGTACTTCCAGCGGATGTGGTCGGTCCTGAACACCGAGGACCCCAACCGGATGCGGCTGTACTTCGCGCGCCACAACGGGGTGAACCTCTCCGCCGCGACGATGCTGGTCGTCGGAGGGCACGTCTGGTACTCGTACGGCGCCTCCGACAACATCGGGCGCGAGGTCCGGCCGTCGAACGCGATGCAGTGGCGGATGCTGCGGGACGCGTACGCCATGGGCGCCACCGTCTACGACCTGCGCGGCATCAGCGACTCCCTCGACGAGACGGACCACCTCTTCGGTCTCATCCAGTTCAAGGTCGGAACGGGCGGCGAGGCCGTCGAGTACGTCGGCGAGTGGGACTTCCCGCTCAACAAGCTTCTGCACAAGGCGCTCGACATGTATATGTCGCGCCGCTGACGCGACGGGCCGGGGCGGCTGCTCCGCTGCTGACGCCGCCCGCGCCCACGCCGTAACCTCGTAGATTCCGTACACCTCCGACACCACCGCAGCCACCAGAAAGGTTCCGGGCCGGCCCATGGCGCTCTCCCTGTACGTCGACACCACGCGCTGGCGGGCGCACCAGAAATCCGTGATCGACCAGTTCCCCGGCCTGGTGCCGGTCTGCAAGGGGAACGGCTACGGCTTCGGCCACGAGCGGCTCTCCGAGGAGGCGTCCCGCTTCGGCTCCGACATGCTGGCCGTGGGCACCACCTACGAGGCGGCACGGATCAAGGACTGGTTCAGCGGCGATCTGCTCGTCCTCACCCCGTTCCGCCGGGGCGAGGAGCCGGTTCCGCTGCCCGATCGCGTGGTGCGCTCGGTCTCCTCGGTCGACGGGGTGCACGCCCTGGTCGGCGCCCGGGTCGTCATCGAGTGCATGAGCTCGATGAAGCGCCACGGCGTCTCCGAGCAGGATCTGCACCAGCTGACGGGCGCCATCGACGATGTGCGGCTGGAGGGCTTCGCCATCCATCTGCCGCTGGACCGCACGGACGGGTCCGACGCGGTCGAGGAGGTCATCGGCTGGATGGACCGGCTGCGGAACGCCCGGCTGCCGCTCCACACCATGTTCGTCAGCCATCTGCGCGCCGAGGAGCAGGCGAGGCTCCAGCAGCAGTTCCCGCAGACCCGCTTCCGGGCCCGTATCGGCACCCGGCTGTGGCTCGGCGACCACGACTCGACCGAGTACCGCGGCGCGGTGCTCGATGTCACCCAGGTCTCCAAGGGGGACCGGTTCGGCTACCGCCAGCAGAAGGCCGCGTCCGACGGCTGGCTGGTCGTCGTCGCCGGCGGCACCTCGCACGGGGTGGGCCTGGAGGCGCCGAAGGCGCTGCACGGGGTGATGCCGCGGGCCAAGGGCGTCGCCCGCGCCGGTCTGGCGACGGTCAACCGGAATCTCTCGCCGTTCGTGTGGGCGGGCAAGCAGCGCTGGTTCGCCGAGCCCCCGCACATGCAGGTGTCGATCCTCTTCGTCCCCTCGGACGCCCAGGAGCCGAGGGTCGGCGACGAGCTGGTGGCGCATCTGCGCCACACCACGACCCAGTTCGACCGGCTGGTCGACCGCTAGGACGACGGCCGGCCCCGGGGCCCTACCGCTCGGTGGGGCCCGTCGGCGGGCCCCCGGCGGTCTCCCGGGGCACGGTGCCCCACTGGGTCCTCGGGCCCTCGGGCGGCTGCTCCCGGTGAGCGGCGGCCCGCCCTCGTACGAAGACGTCCTCGGCCCCGTCGAGCACCCCGCCCGACGGGTCGTCCGAGCCGTCCTGCCGTACGCCGTCGTGCTCCGGCAGGAGAATGTCGCGGACCACCACGGCGCACAGATACAGCGTTCCCAGCAGATGCAGGGCGACCGCCACGTGGTAGCCCTCGGCGGGGAGCCCCTGGTGCTTCTCGCCCGTGGTGTAGGCGAGGTACAGCCAGATCCCCAGGAAGTACATGACCTCGCAGACCTGCCAGATCAGGAAGTCCCGCCAGCGGGGCCTGGCCAGCGCGGCGAGCGGGATCAGCCACAGGACGTACTGCGGCGAGTAGACCTTGTTGGTGAGGATGAACGCGGCGACGATCAGGAAGGCGAGCTGGGCGAACCGCGGCCTGCGGGGGGCGTACACGGTGAGCACGCCCATGCCCGCGAAGATCAGCACCATCAGCAGCATCGCGTAGTTGTTCGCCGTCTCCGGCTCGATCACCATGTCCGTGCGCTGCTTGATGATCAGCCACAGTGAGCCGAAGTCGACCTGTCGTTCCTGGCTGAAGGTGTAGAACTTCTTCCACCCCTCGGGGGCCAGCAGCATCACCGGCAGATTCACCAGCAGCCAGACGCCCGCAGCGCCGAAGGTGGCCGTGGCGAACTCGCGCCACCGGCCGGCCCGCCAGCACAGCAGGAAGAGCGGGGCGAGGAGGAGCGCCGGATAGAGCTTGGCGGCGGTGGCCAGGCCGATGAGGACACCGAAGGCCAGGGCCCTGCCCCGGGACCACATCAGCATGGCGGCGGCGGTGAGCGCCACGGCCAGCAGGTCCCAGTTGATGGTGGCGGTGAGGGCGAGCGCGGGCGCCAGCGCCACCAGGAGCGCGTCCCAGGGGCGGCGGCGGTGGGTGCGGGCGACACAGACGGCGAGGACCGCGGTGCAGACCATCAGCATGGCCGCGTTGATCAGCCAGTACACCTGCTGCTGGTTCTGCACGGAGCCGCCGGCGAGATCGAGCCAGGAGGCGACCTGCATGAACAGCCCCGTCAGCACGGGGTACTCCAGGTACGCCATGTCCCCGGGGAGCCGGTCGAAGTACGGGAGCAGCCCCTCCGAGAAGCCGCGCCCCACATAGAGGTGCGGGATGTCGGAGTAGCAGGCGTGCGTGTACTGCGAGTTCACCCCGCGGAACCAGGCCCAGTTGTAGCAGGGCATCTTCTGCACCATGCCCAGCGCGTACATGCCGATGGCCACCAGGGCCACGACCCGAACGGGGTTGAGGTAGCCGGCCGGGGAGCGCAGGGCGTAGCGGCCGGCCGGGCCGCCGATCAGCTCGCTGCCGGAGGCGGCGACGGAGTCCCGCCGCGTGGGCCGTACGTCCGGCCGGTCCTGGTACACGCTCGTCTCTTCTGCGCTGGGCATGGTGCTCATCCTGCCGTACGGGGCCGGGGGTGCGGCGAGGGCCGCCGCCCCGGGTCCACGGGCCGTGCACGGGGCACGGTCGGTGGGCGTCGGGTGCGGCGGCCCTCGTCACCGGCGGAAACCGGGTGGGGTGCGCGGCTCGGGGGTCCTACCCCCAGGGGCCTCCGAAGATGTTGTCTCCCGACTCTCCCGGCTCGCCCGGATTGCCGGGTTCCCCGGGCTCCCCGTTCCCTCCGGGGTCGCCCGGCTCTCCCGGCTCGCCGTTCCCTCCGGGGTCGCCCGGCTCTCCCGGCTCGCCCGGATTGCCGGGTTCCCCGGGCTCCCCGGACGTTCCGCTGTTGTCGTTGCCTCCGTTGCCCGAGCCTCCCGGCTGGCCGCCGTTGGCACCGCCCGGATCACCGCAGGCCCAGTCCTCCCACGGGTTGCACGACTCGGACGGGGTCTGCGACGGCGTCTTGGACGGGGTCTGGGAGGGGGTCTGCGACGGGGTCTGGGACGGCGTCTGCGACGGGGTCTGGGACGGCGTCTGCGACGGGGTCGGGGACGGGCTGGTGGCGCCGCCGCCCCAGAAGCCCTCACCGATCGGCTGCGGCTTCGGGAACTTCTTCACGGGCTCGCCCTTGAGCGCGTCCGACATGTACCGCTGCCAGATCTCCGACGGGAACGACGAACCGTGGATCTTGTCCCTGCCGCCTGTGCCGAACATCTCCAGGAAGCCGCGGTTGGCGTTCTTCTCGTTGTCGTCGAGGCGGTACATGTCGATCGCGGTCGACAGCTGCGGGGTGTAGCCGACGAACCAGGCGGACTTGTTGCCATCGGTCGTACCGGTCTTGCCGGCGACCTGGCGGCCCGGGAGACGGGCGTTGTTGCCGGTGCCGTCCTCGTCCTCGACGACATCCCTGAGGACATCGGTCACATTGCGGGCGATGTTCTCGGTGAAGGCCCCGACGGGCTCGTCCTCGTGCTGGTAGATGGTCGCGCCGCGCTTCTTGACGTGGTCGACGCTGTACGGGTCCCGCCGCTCGCCGTCGGCGGCGAAGGTGCCGTACGAGCTGGCCATCCGGATGGCGCTCGGGCTGGAGATGCCGATCGAGAACGAGGGGACGTTGGCCTTGTCGAGCGACTCCGGGAGCAGCCCCGCGTCCTCGGCGGCCTGCCGCACCTGCGGGATGCCGATGTCCATGCCCAGCTGCACGAAGGGCGAGTTGGCGGAGACGATCATGGCTTCCCGCAGGTTGATGTCGATGTAGTCCTCATCGCCGTCATTGACCTGGAAGAGCTCCTCGCCCTTCTCGTTCCGCCAGACCTCGCCGTTGTACTTCTTGATCCTGAGCTTGTTCTTGCCGTTGTAGATCGTCTTGTCGGGGTTGATCAGCGTGCGCTGCTCCAGCGACTGCTCCGGCCCGAGCCGGGGATCGCGCACACCGTCGCGCATCGCGGCGGC
Source organism: Streptomyces sp. NPDC001889 (assembly GCF_053594535.1). Classification (NCBI taxonomy): domain Bacteria; kingdom Bacillati; phylum Actinomycetota; class Actinomycetes; order Kitasatosporales; family Streptomycetaceae; genus Streptomyces; species Streptomyces sp. NPDC001889. The sequence goes on along the minus strand of NZ_JBSFER010000008.1, from coordinate 41,206 downwards.
GAGCACATACGGCTTGAAGGTCGATCCGACCTGGGCACCCGTGGTGTCGGCGTTGTTGGTGAAGTGCTTGGTGGCGTCCTCACCGCCGTAGATCGCGACGATCTTCCCGGTCTCCGGCTCGACCGAGGCGCCACCGAACTGGACATGGGTGTCCTTCTTCGGGCGCTTCTTGGGGTCGATGTTCTCCTTGCGGACCTTGTTGACCGCCGCTTCGAGCTTCATGACCTTCTCCTTGTTGAAGGTCGTGTGAATCTCGTAGCCGCCCTGTGCCAGGTCGCGGGCCTCTATGCCCCTCTCGTTGTTGGAGAGGAAGTTCGCCTTGGCGAGGTCGACCAGATAGCCGATCTGCCCGCCGAGCTTCGCGCCCTTGCGCACCGGGTCCGGCATCGGGAAGCCGTCCTGGAGGAACTTGTCTCGTTCGGCGGCGTCCAGGTGCTTGTCCTTGACCATCTCGTGGAGAATCCACTGCCAGCGGTCCTTCGCGCGGGCGCTGTTCTTCTCCTTGGTCGCGGCGGGGTTGAGGTCGGTCGCTCCCGCAGGGTCGTACCAGGTCGCGCCCTTCAGCAGCGAGGCGAGGACGGCGCACTCGCTGGCGTTCAGCTTCTGGGCGTCCTTCCCGTAGTACGTACGGGACGCGGCCTGTATGCCGTACGCGCCCCGGCCGTAGTACGAGGTGTTCAGGTAGCCCGCCATGATCTCGCGCTTGGTGACATTGCTGTCGATCTTGATGGAGATGAACAGCTCCTTGAACTTGCGGCTCAAGGTCTGCGACTGGTCGTCGAGGCGCGCGTTCTTCACATACTGCTGGGTGATGGTGGAGCCGCCCTGGGTGTCCTGGCCCTTGGCCATGTTCACCAGGGCACGGCTGATGCCCATCGGGTCGATGCCCTCGTCGTCCCAGAAGGTCTTGTTCTCCGCCGAGATCACGGCGTTCTGCATGTCCTTCGGGATCTGGTCGAGCCCGATGTTCTGCCGGTTGATCTCACCACCGGTGGCGGCCATCTGGGTGCCGTCGTCCCAGTAGTAGACGTTGTTCTCCGCCTCGGCGATCTTGGCCGGGTCGGGCACCCCGACCATGGCGTAGGCGATGGTCGCGGCGGTCATCAGGCTGCCGAGGAAGGCCAGGCAGAGCCCGGTCACCAGCTTCCACGACGGCATCCAGCGGCGCCATCCGTACTTGTCGTGGCGGGGGTAGTCGATCAGCCGCTTCTTGCCGGGGCGTCCCCCCCGGCCCTCGTGGTGCCCACCGCCGCCACCGCCCCGGCGGCCACCGCCCCGGCCGCCGTGGCCGGCGCCCGCGCCTCCTTCGGTGCGCCGTCGGCCACCGCGCTGCGCGGCACGGCGCGCCTCGGCCCGCCCGCCGTAGGGCCGCTCCTCACTGTGCGACACGGAGGCGGAACCCGTGGTCTCTCTGGGCTGTGCGGCGCGCCGGCCGGGGGAAGACTGCTGGGCGGTGCGTCTGGCAGCCGCACGCCCGCCGCCTTGCGGCTGTGGCGGTTTGCGACGGTGCTCGCTCATCGAACGACTACTCCTCGGGCAGGCGAGACGCCTGGAAGCGGCAGGTGAGTTCCGGTCCCCCCGAAATGGATTCGGGCCGGCCCGGCGAAAGGCTTGCCCGCTGTGCATCCACGACGATGACGTCTTCAGACGTCACATGGTTCCCGGCGGACTGCATCCGCACAGACTACGCACGGTCAAAACTCCCCTAGGACCGAAGTTCACCCCAAATCAGGCAAGTTGCGCTCAACGATTTGATGATGTGACGCCGTTCACGATGGCCCCCCTTGTCGCAGCAGGAACACGGGCCTATCGTGCTGATGTATCGAGTCGATACATCAGCACGGCATAGACGGCTGGGACGGCGAAGGAGGGCGATGGTGAGCAGACGCTCCGGCATCCTTGAGTTCGCTGTGCTCGGCCTGCTCCGTGAGGCCCCGATGCACGGCTATGAGCTGCGGAAACGGCTCAATACCTCGCTGGGGATCTTCCGGGCCTTCAGCTACGGGACTCTCTACCCCTGCCTCAAGACGCTGGTCGCCAACGGCCGGTTGATCGAGGAGCCGGGAAGCGCTCCCGAAGATGCCCTCGCCGCCTCGCTCGCGGGACGGCGCGCCAAGATCGTCTACCGGTTGACGGCGGAAGGGAAAGAGCACTTCGAGGAGCTGCTCTCGCACACCGGTCCGGACAGTTGGGAGGACGAGCACTTCGCGGCTCGCTTCGCCTTCTTCGGACAGACGGAGCGCGAGGTGAGGATGCGGGTGCTGGAAGGCCGGCGCAGCCGGCTGGAGGAGCGTCTGGAGAAGATGCGCGCCTCCCTGGCCCGCACCCGGGAGCGCCTCGACGACTACACCCTTGAGCTTCAGCGGCACGGCATGGAGTCCGTGGAGCGCGAAGTGCGCTGGCTGACCGAGCTCATCGAGAGCGAGCGAGCCGGGCGGGACCAGCGAAACCCCGCCACCGGAGGCTCGGCTCAGCAGGACAACACATCTGGGTCGTCGGGCGGCCTGCCCCGGCACAGTGGTGACGGTCCCGCCGGGGGTAACACCCCGCGGGGCGCCGCCCCGCCGGATTCGTCCGACGACACCGCCAACTGAATCCCCGCGGTCCGCAGGGTTTCATCCAAGATCACACAGGGAGCAACCGAATGGGTTCGGTTCGCGTAGCCATCGTCGGCGTGGGCAACTGCGCCGCCTCACTGGTGCAGGGCGTCGAGTACTACAAGGACGCCGACCCGGACGGCAAGGTGCCGGGTCTCATGCACGTCCAGTTCGGCGAGTACCACGTCCGGGACGTCGAGTTCGTGGCGGCCTTCGACGTCGACGCCAAGAAGGTCGGCCTCGACCTGGCGGACGCCATCGGCGCCAGCGAGAACAACACCATCAAGATCTGCGATGTGCCGAACAGCGGTGTCACCGTGCAGCGCGGTCACACGCTCGACGGTCTCGGCAAGTACTACCGCGAGACCATCGAGGAGTCCCCCGAGGCCCCGGTGGACATCGTCCAGGTCCTCAAGGACCAGCAGGTCGACGTTCTGGTCTGCTACCTGCCGGTCGGCTCCGAGGCCGCCGCGAAGTTCTACGCGCAGTGCGCCATCGACGCCAAGGTCGCGTTCGTCAACGCTCTCCCGGTCTTCATCGCCGGCACCAAGGAGTGGGCGGACAAGTTCACCGAGGCGGGCGTCCCGATCGTCGGTGACGACATCAAGTCGCAGGTCGGCGCGACGATCACGCACCGTGTGATGGCGAAGCTCTTCGAGGACCGGGGCGTCATCCTGGACCGCACGATGCAGCTGAACGTCGGCGGCAACATGGACTTCAAGAACATGCTGGAGCGGGAGCGCCTGGAGTCGAAGAAGATCTCCAAGACGCAGGCCGTCACCTCGCAGATCCCCGACCGCGAGCTGGGCGAGAAGAACGTCCACATCGGCCCGTCCGACTATGTGGCGTGGCTGGACGACCGCAAGTGGGCGTACGTCCGCCTTGAGGGCCGCGCCTTCGGTGATGTCCCGCTGAACCTGGAGTACAAGCTGGAGGTCTGGGACTCCCCGAACTCCGCCGGTGTCATCATCGACGCGGTCCGCGCCGCGAAGATCGCCAAGGACCGCGGTATCGGTGGCCCGATCCTCTCCGCGTCCTCGTACTTCATGAAGTCCCCGCCGGTGCAGTACTTCGACGACGAGGCGCGCAACCAGGTCGAGAAGTTCATCGCGGGTGAGGTCGAGCGCTAAGCGCTCACCCTCTGTACGGCCGTACAGCGCTGAGGGTCCCCGGGTCGCGCGCCCGGGGACCCTCCTCGTGTGTGACGCTTGATCACATGCCCGTCGTAGGTGATCTGCGCATACTCCTGCGCCTGACCGACTTCCGCCGACTGCTGACGGTCCGGCTGCTCTCCCAGTCGGCCGATGGCGTCTATCAGGTCGCGCTCGCCACCTATGTGGTGTTCTCCCCGGAGAAACAGACCTCGCCCGCCGCCATCGCCTCGGCCATGGCCGTGCTGCTGCTGCCCTACTCCCTGGTCGGACCGTTCGCCGGCGTACTGCTGGACCGGTGGCAGCGGCGGCAGGTCTTTCTGTACGGGAATCTGCTGCGGGCCCTTCTCGCGTGCGGCACCGCCCTGCTGATCATCGCCTCCGTGCCCGACTGGCTCTTCTACGCCTCGGCCCTCTGTGTGACGGCGGTCAACCGCTTTGTGCTGGCGGGACTCTCGGCCGCGCTGCCGAGGGTGGTCGACCAGGAGCGGCTGGTGATGGCCAACTCGCTCTCCCCGACGGCGGGCACCCTGGCCGCCACCGCCGGCGGCGGACTCGCCTTCGTGGTCCGGCTGGTGTCGGAGAACTCCGACGCGGCGGTCGTACTGCTCGGCGCCTCGCTCTATCTCTGCTCGGCACTGGCCTCCCTGCGCATGGGACGCCATCTCCTCGGACCCGACAGCGCCCCCGCCCAGCCCCGGATCACCGCCGCCATCGCCTCCACCGCGCGCGGCATGGTGAGCGGACTGCGCCATCTCGCCGAGCGGCCGGCCGCCGCCCGGGTGCTGGTCGCGATGACGCTGATGCGGTTCAACTACGGGGCGCTGACGGTGATGGTCCTGATGCTCTGCCGCTACGCCTGGTACGAGAACGAGCAGGACGGGCTGGCCATGCTCGGGCTGGCCCTGGGCGTCTCGGGAGCCGGGTTCTTCGCGGCGGCCGTGGCGACTCCCTGGGCCATCGGAAGGTTCGGCCGGTACGGCTGGCTGGTGATCTGCGCGGCGGCGGCAGCCGTTCTGGAGCCGGCCCTGGGGCTGCTGTTCGCTCCCGGACCGATGCTGGCGGCCGCCTTCATCCTGGGGTTCATCACCCAGGGGTCCAAGATCACCACCGATACCGTCGTCCAGACCTCGGTGGACGACGCCTACCGGGGACGGATCTTCTCCCTCTACGACGTCCTCTTCAATGTGGCGTTCGTGGGTGCGGCGGGGGTGGCGGCACTGATCCTGCCCACCGACGGGCGGTCGGCCTCACTGGTCGTTCTGGTGGCGCTGATCTACGCGGGGATCGCCGTCACCATGGCGCAGTGGCGACGGACCAGCGTGACGCGGTGAAGAGTGAAGGGCGATGTTTCACGTGAAACATCGCCCTTCACTCTTCCAGGCCTCACCCTCACGGGCATCGGCACCGCTCCATGTTTCACGTGAAACATGGCGGAGCCGCACACCGGGGGCTCACTCGGCGTTCTGCGCCGCCCACCACTCCTTGAGGGCCACGACAGCGGCCTCCCGCTCCATGGGGCCGTTCTCCAGACGCAGCTCCAGCAGGAAGGCATAGGCCCTGCCGATCACCGGGCCGGGCCCCACCTCCAGAATCTCCTGGATCTGGTTGCCATTGAGATCGGGACGGATGGCGTCCAGCTCCTCCTGGCTCTTCAACTGCTCGATCCGCTCCTCCAGCCCGTCATAGGCGCGGGACAGCGCGGTCGCCTTGCGCTTGTTGCGGGTGGTGCAGTCCGAGCGGGTCAGCTTGTGGAGCCTGCTCAGCAGCGGGCCCGCGTCGCGGACATAGCGCCGCACCGCCGAGTCGGTCCACTCCCCGGTCCCGTAGCCGTGGAACCGCAGATGCAGCTCCACCAGCCGGGACACATCCCTGACGATCTCATTGGAGTACTTGAGGGCGGTCATCCGCTTCTTGGTCATCTTCGCCCCCACCACCTCGTGGTGGTGGAAGGAGACCCGGCCGTCCTTCTCGAACCGGCGCGTCCTCGGCTTGCCGATGTCATGGAGGAGCGCGGCGAGCCGCAGCACCAGGTCGGGACCGTCCTCCTCCAGATCGATGGCCTGCTCCAGGACGATCAGGGAGTGGTCGTACACATCCTTGTGCCGGTGGTGTTCATCGCTCTCCAGGCGCAGCTCCGGCAGCTCCGGCAGCACATGAGCGGCGAGGCCGGAGTCGACCAGCAGGGCGAGCCCCTTGCGGGGGTGGGAGGAGAGGATCAGCTTGTTCAGCTCCTCGCGCACCCGCTCGGCGGAGACGATCTCGATGCGCTCCGCCATGTCCTTCATGGCAGCGACCACCTCGGGGGCCACTTCGAAATCGAGCTGGGCAGCGAAACGGGCGGCCCGCATCATGCGCAGGGGATCGTCGGAGAAGGACTCCTCGGGGGTGCCGGGTGTCCGCAGCACCCGGGCGGCGAGGTCCTCCAGACCCTGGTGCGGGTCGATGAACTCCTTCTCCGGCAGCGCGACAGCCATCGCGTTCACCGTGAAGTCGCGGCGGACGAGGTCCTGCTCGATGGAATCGCCGTAGGACACCTCGGGCTTGCGCGAGGTTCTGTCGTACGCCTCGGAGCGGTAGGTGGTGACCTCGATCTGATAGCCGCTCTTCTGCGCTCCGACCGTGCCGAAGGCGATGCCCACATCCCACACCGAGTCCGCCCACGGGCGGATGATCTTCAAAACATCCTCGGGGCGGGCATCCGTCGTGAAGTCCAGATCGTTGCCGAGCCGGCCGAGCAGGGCATCGCGGACCGAGCCGCCGACCAGGGCGAGGCTGAACCCGGCCTGCTGGAAGCGGCGTGCGAGATCATCGGCTACGGGCGCTACTCGGAGTAGTTCCGCAACCGCACGGCGTTGCACCTGGCTCAGTGCGGTGGGGCTGTCTTCGTTGGCGTTCGGCACAACAGAAGAGGGTACGTGGCCCGCGGCCACCGGCGTTCCCCTTTACCAGCCGCTCCGGGCGCTCTCCGGACGGGTGCCACCGGCCGGATCACGAGGAGGCCGGAGGGCCCTGGCGATCTTGCGGGGCGGTCCGCGGCACTTCGGCCCGCCGCACCTCGTTACCATGCGTGGACGCAATAAGCGACAGCGACCAACGGCATCAGACGACGAGGGACGGACGTGCGCGTGGCCGAGGCGGCAGTTTTCCAGGAGACACCCACCTCTCCTGCCCGCCGGTGGCTGCGCCGCACAGCCTCCGTGATCGTCGGCGCGCCGCTCGTGGCGGGGCTGCTGGGCGGCCCGGCCGCGCCGGCGGCACAGGCAGCCCCGCAGACGGCTCCCCAGGCGGCCTCGGGGTCGCGCACGGTGGATGTGTCGCTCAACACCGTCGCGCCGGCCGCGCCGGTCAAGGGCGACTCGCTCACGATCACCGGCACGGTGGTCAATGAGGGCAGGCAGACCGTCAGCGGCGCCGAGATCGGTCTGCGGGTGGGCGAGCGGCTGATCGGCAGGACGGGGATCGACCGGGCCGCTCAGCGGACCGGCTACAGCCCCGGGCCCGACGGCTCGCCCATCGATGACAAGTTCACCGTGAAACTGCCGAAGCTCGCCTCCGGCATAAGCCAGGACTTCTCGCTCACGGTTCCGGTCTCCGAGCTGGAGCTCGGCGAGGACGGTGTCTATCAGCTCGGTGTGGCCCTGTCGGGCCAGACGCCGAGCGAGCGGTACGAGCACGTCCTGGGCTTCGAGCGGACCTTCCTGCCCTGGCAGCCGGAGGCCCTGGAGAAGCGGACCCGGCTGACCTATCTCTGGCCGTTGATCTCGTCGACCCATCTCAGCTCGGAGACCAGGTCCGACGAGCAGCAGACCCCGGTGTTCGAGGACGAGTCCCTGGCCAAGGAGCTGGCGCCGGAGGGCCGGCTCGGGCAGCTGGTCTCCCTCGGCCGCGATCTGCCCGTCACCTGGGTGATCGACCCCGATCTGCTCTCCACGGTCGAGGCCATGACCGTGGACTACGAGGTCCGGCAGGGCGAGGACACCGTCAAGGGGAAGAACCAGGACGTCGCCAAGGCGTGGCTGAACAACCTGCAGTCGGCGGTCAAGGGCCGCAAGGTGGTGGCGCTGCCGTTCGCCGACCCCGATCTGGCGTCGCTGGCCCACCGGGGGAAGAACGTCTCCGGATCGCTCAGCCATCTTCAGCAGGCGACCGAGGTCGCCGAGTCGACCGTGGAAACGATCATCCACGAGAAGCCGTCCACCGACTTCGCCTGGCCGGTGGAGGGTGCGATCGACTCCTCGATCGTGGATGTCGCCACCTCGGCCGGCGCCGACAAGGTGATCGCCCGGAGCGACAGCCTGCGGGATGATCTGAACTACACGGCCAGCGCCGCCCGCCCGATCGGCGGCGGAACCACGGCCGTGGTCTCCGACGCCCGGCTCTCCACCGCGTTCCAGGGCGACATGCTGAGCACCGGCAGCTCGACGCTCGCGGTGCAGAAGTTCCTCGCGCAGACCCTGGCGGTGACGCTCCAGGACACCGATGAGCAGCGGAGCCTGGTCGTCGCCCCCCAGCGGACCCCGACGGTCTCCCAGGCTCAGTCGATGGCCCGGGCCCTGGAGGCCCTGAAGCCGGAGCGCTGGACCCAGTCGATGGATCTCATCGCGGCCTCGGCGTTCAAGCCCGACGCGGGCGCGACCACCAAGGTGCCGCCGGCCTCGCGCTATCCGGCTCAGCTGCGCAAGCAGGAGCTGCCGGTCCGGGCGTTCCAGGACATCCGCACGACCCAGAACGCCCTGGACCGGTTCACGGTCATCCTGACCCAGATGGACCGGGTGGAGACGCCCTTCGGCCGGGCCATCGACCGGGAGATGTCCACGTCCTGGCGGGGGAGGGCCGCCGAGGCCCAGCAGTACCGCACGGGAGTGCGGGAGAACCTCCAGGTCCTCACCCAAGAAGTCCAGCTGATCCAGAAGTCGCAGATCACCCTGTCGGGCCGGAGTGCCACCATTCCGGTCACCGTCCAGAACCGGCTGATGCAGGAAGTCGACCATCTGGTCCTGAAGCTGCGATCGGACAACGGGGCCCGCCTCAGCCTGGAGGACGGCAACGCCGTCGCCGAGCAGCCCATCGAGGTCAAGGGCGGCCACAGCCAGTCCGTGAAGTTCGACGCGCTGGCGCATGTCAACGGCCAGGTGCGGATGACGGCCCAGCTCTACACCGTGGACGGCGAGCCGTACGGCGAGAAGATGCAGTTCACGGTGAAGGTCTCCGAGATCACCCCGACCGTGATGCTCGTCATCGCGGGCGGTGTCCTGCTGCTCGTCCTGGCCGGTGTGCGGATGTACACCCAGCGCAAGCGGGCCGGCGCGGCGGAGCGGGCGGACGGACCGGAGCAGGTCACACAGGGCTCCGATGGGGACACCGAGAGCCCGGATCGCGGGCAGGCGAGTGACCCGACACCGGACACCGGACCGGAAAGCGGCAACCCGTCGGGCCCGAGTGAGAAAGTGGACCGTTGAGCGATGTCGTGGCCGGCCGGCCGGGGACGATGAGGTGGGGTAGCAATGAACGCGCCGTACGACGGTGACCGCGGTCAGGGCGCGGGCACGGACCCGGCAGACCAGGTTCCGCCCCAGCCCGCCCCCGATCCCGCCGCACAGGATCATCCGTACGCCCAGGACCCCTACACCCAGGACCAGCGGGTGCAGGACCCGTATCCGCAGGACGCCGCCTACCCGCAGGACCCGTACGCGCAGGATTCGCACACCCAGAATCTCTACGTCCAGGACCCGCAGGCCCAGCAGCACCAGGGCCGGCAGCCGGCCCAGGACCCGCACGGGCAGCTCCCCGGGGGCCAGGAGCAGTACCCCCAGGACCCGTACCTCCAGGACGCCTACGCCCAGGACCCGTACCGGGCGCAGGACCTCTCCGCCCAGGACCCGGTGGCCGAGGCGCTCTACGACCGTGCCGCTCATCCGCCGCCGCCCCCGGGGACCTATCAGCAGCCACCGCCGCTGTACCAGCAGCCCCCGGCGTCGCAGTACGCCCCGGACCCCCGGGTCTGGGCGCAGACCCCGCCGCCCGAGCCGGCCGGGCCCTCGCGCCATCTGCCGTACGGCGACGACGCCAGGACCACCCAGTACACGGGCGTCGACGAACTGGTGAGCCGGGCCGGGGAGCCGGAGCAGGAGCCGGACGCCTTCGCCCATCTCTTCCGGGACCAGCAGCAGAGCGTCACCCAGACCGTTCCCGCCCCCGCCACGGAACCCGTTCCGCCGCCTCCCCCGCCGAAGAGCACGGGCGGCGGCAAGGCGTCCAGCGTGCTGAAGTCCAGCGCCCTGATGGCGGCGGGCACGATGGTCTCGCGGATCACGGGCTTCCTGCGGACGCTGGTGATGGCCGCGGCCATCGGCGTCGGCACCCTGAACGACTCCTACCAGGTCGCCAATGTCCTGCCCACGATGATCTATGTGCTGGCCGGTGGCGGCGCCCTGAACGCGGTCTTCATCCCCCAGCTCGTCCGGGCCATGAAGAACGACGAGGACGGCGGCGAGGGGTATGCCAACCGTCTGCTGACGCTCGTGATCGTGGTGCTCGGCGGCGTCACCACCCTCTGTGTGCTGGCGGCCCCGCTGCTCATCCGGATGCTGTCGGACCCGATCGCCTCCGACCCGCAGCGGATGGAGGTGGCCGTCACCTTCGCCCGCTACTGCATCCCGACGCTGTTCTTCATGGGTGTCCATGTGGTGCTCGGGCAGATCCTCAACGCCCGCGGCCGGTTCGGCGCGATGATGTGGACCCCGGTCCTCAACAACGTCGTGACCATCGCGACCTTCGGCGCCTTCATCTGGGCCTTCGGCGGCTTCACCGAGTCCGGGGTGTCGGAGTCCACGATCACGCCGGAGGGTGTCCGGCTGCTCGCCATCGGCACCCTGCTCGGTCTGGTGGTCCAGGCGCTGGCCATGATCCCGTATCTGCGGGACGCGGGCTTCACGATGCGGCTGCGGTTCGACTGGAAGGGCCAGGGCCTCGGCAAGGCCCTGGGGCTCGCGAAATGGACCTTCTTCTTCGTGCTCGCCAACCAGCTCGGCATGATCGTCGTCACCCAGTTCGCCACCTGGGCCGGCTCCGAGGCCGCCAAGGACGGCATCGAGGGCGCCGGTATCACCGCGTACAACTACGCGCTGCTCCTCTGGCAGATGCCCCAGGCCATCATCACGGTCTCGGTGATGACCGCCGTGCTGCCGCGGATCTCCCGCGCCGCCCATGACGGGGACCCCGCCGCGGTCCGCGACGACATCTCGTACGGGCTCCGCACCTCGGCCGTGGCGATCGTGCCCTGCGCCTTCGCCTTCCTCGCGCTCGGTCTGCCCATGGCGACCCTGCTCTACGCCAGCTCCGGAGACGGCGCGCGGGGCATCGGATTCACTCTGATGGCCTTCGGCCTGGGACTGATCCCGTACTCGGTGCAGTACGTCGTGCTCCGGGGCTTCTACGCCTACGAGGACACCCGGACCCCGTTCTACAACACCGTCATCGTCGCCGTGGTCAACGCGGTGGCCTCCGTCGTCAGCTTCATGGTGCTCCCGGCCCGCTGGGCCGTCGTCGGCATGGCCGCCGGATACGGCCTCGCCTACATGGTCGGCGTGGGAGTCGCCTGGCGCAGGCTGAAGGGCCGGCTGGACGGTGACCTGGACGGCGCCCACATCATGCGCACCTACGCCAGGCTCTGTATCGCCTCGCTCCCCGCCGCGGCGCTCGGCGGTGGCGCCGCCTACGCCATCATGCAGGCCCTCGGCAGCGGCGCGCTCGGCTCGCTGGCCGCGCTCATCGGTGGCGGGATCGTCCTGCTGGGCGTCTTCTTCGTCGCCGCGAAGCGGATGCGCATCGCGGAGCTGAACTCCATCGTCGGCATGGTGCGGGGGCGCCTCGGCCGTTAGGCGCGACCCTCCGCACAACCATCGTCCCCCGCCGTGTGTCGTGCATAGCAGTGGACTGTGGGCACAATTGGCTTGGCTGTTGGTTATGCGCAACGGATGGGGAGGCAGGAACGACGGTGGCGGAACGTAGCACGGCTGCCGTCGACGTGGCCGACAACAGCGGAGACGAACCGCTGACCGCGCAGGCGGGCAAGGCCACGACCGACGGGGCGGCTCAATCTGAGGACGCGGCGGAGAAGACCTCGCCGGACAAGGGCAGCGAGCGCAAGAGCGCCGAGCCCTCCATCGCCACGCCCGAGCTGCACAGCGGGCACAAGCTTGCCAGGCGCTACCGCCTTGAGGAGTGCATCACCCGTCTGGACGGTTTCAGCAGCTGGCGTGCCGTGGACGAGAAGCTGCGCCGCGCCGTGGGCGTCCATCTCCTCCCCGCCGACCATCCGCGGGCGCGCTCCGTACTGGCGGCGGCACGCTCCGCCGCTCTCCTCGGCGACCCCCGCTTCGTGCAGGTGCTGGACGCCGTCGAGGAGAACGATCTCGTCTATGTCGTCCATGAGTGGCTGCCGGACGCCACCGAGCTGACCACGCTGCTCGCCATGGGCCCGATGGAGCCGCACGCCGCCTATCAGCTCGTCGACCAGCTCTCCCAGGCCATGGCCGCGGCGCACCGCGAAGGGCTGGCCCACCTCCGGCTCACCCCCGGCGCCGTGCTGCGGACCTCCACCGGCCAGTACCGAATCCGCGGGCTCGCGGTGAGCGCGGCCCTGCGCGGAATCACCGCCGAGCGCCCCCAGCGCAGTGACACCGAGGCGATCGGCGCGCTGCTGTATGCCGCCCTGACCCAGCGCTGGCCGTACGAGAACGCCGCGCACGGCCTCTCCGGGCTCCCCAAGAGCATCGGTCTCCTCCCTCCGGACCAGGTCAGGGCGGGGGTCCACCGAGGGCTCTCGGAGCTGGCCATGCGCGCCCTGGTCAACGACGGCGCCACCGCCTCCCGGCAGGAGCCGCCCTGCACCACCCCGGACGAGCTGGCGAAGGCCATCGCGGCCATGCCGCGCATCCGGCCTCCGGAGCCCGCGTTCACTCCGCCGCCCGACTACCAGCGGACCACCTACCAGCAGGGCACCTACGGCCGGACGCCCGGCCGGCCGGGCCCTCCGGCCACCCAGCCGGTCCCCATCCCTCCGGCGCCGCTCCAGAGCCGGACCGGCAGGGTCCTGAAGTGGGGGGTGGCGGCCCTGCTGATCGCGGCCCTCGGTCTGGGGAGCTGGCAGGTCGCCGACGAGCTGATCGGCAAGGAGAACGACGGGGTGAACGACCCCGGCGTCTCCCAGGTGGACGACAAGAAGAACGAGGCCAAGGACCCCGCCGCCGCTTCCGGGAAGCCGGTGCCCATCCTCTCCGCCCGTGATTTCGACCCACTGGGCGAGGACCCGTCCGAGAAGCCCGCCGCGATAGGGAACACCCACGACGGCGACCCCGGCACCTTCTGGGCCACCAACTGGTACCGCAGCTCGGACTTCGGCCGGCTCAAGCCGGGTCTCGGCGTCATTCTGGATCTCGGCAAGGTGCAGCAGGTCGGCACCGTCGAGGTGTCGTTCCTCGGCAGCACCGCGGTGGAGTTGCGGGCGGCACCCAAGGATGCCGCCGTGGCGCCGATGTCCTATGAGGGCTTCACCAAGGTCGCCGAGGCTTCCGGAACGAATGTCGCCCTCAAGCCCGGCAAACCTCTTCAGTCGCGGTACGTTCTGGTCTGGCTGACCGATCTTCCGCCGTCCACCCCGGGGCGGTTCGAAGGCAAGGTCGCGGAGATCAAGATCACCAGCTGACGGCGGCCGGGGAGGGGGGCGACCATTGGACGACGCGACGCTCAGCGACACCAGCGATCAGGATCTGCTGGGTCGCCATGTCTCGGGGGACCCCCACGCCTTCGGCGAGCTGGTGCGCCGGCACCGGGACCGGCTCTGGGCGGTCGCGCTGCGTACCCTGGGAGACCGGGAGGAGGCCGCCGACGCGGTCCAGGACGCCCTGGTCTCCGCCTTCCGGGCCGCTCACACCTTCCGCGGACAGTCCGCCGTCACCACCTGGCTGCACCGCATCACGGTGAACGCCTGCCTGGACCGGGCCCGCAAGGCCGCCACCCGGAAGACCTCCCCGGTCGACGACACCGAACGCATGGAGCAGCTCCTCGAACCGCACGAGTCGGCCGAGGCCCCGGCCGAGCGCCGGGATCTGCACCGTGAACTGCTGGCGGCACTGGCCACCCTCCCACCCGATCAACGGGCCGCACTGGTCCTCGTGGACATGCAGGGCTACCCGGTGGCGGAGGCGGCCCGGGTGCTCGATGTGCCGACCGGAACCATCAAGAGCCGGTGCGCCCGGGGGCGGGCACGGCTGTTGCCCATGCTCACCCATCTGCGCGGTGACGCCGGGGGTAGCGGCGAACCCTCCGGGGGAAGGAACCGGACGCCGGGGGATTCCGTCCCACCGGGACACAGGGACACGGGGCCGAACGGTCCCACCGCGGTGAAGGGCGGAGGTGGGCGCACATGACATCCACGGCCGATATGACTCAGCACCCGGATGTCTCGGAGATCTCCGATCTCACCGAGGGACTGCTCTCCCCCTCCCGCAGTGCGGATCTCCGCCGGCATCTGGACGGGTGCGCCCTCTGCGCCGATGTGCTGGCCTCCCTGGAGGAGATCCGCGGGCTGCTCGGCACCCTGCCCGGGAGTACCCGGATGCCGGTGGACATCGCGGAACGCATCGACGCCGCCCTGGCCGCCGAGGCGCTGCTGGACTCCACCGCGCCCGATGACCGTGCGGATGTTTCACGTGAAACAGCGCCTGTCGTGCCGCGCCAGGAGCCGAAGCCGGCTTCCCGGCCCGCCGGACATGCCCGGGGGACGACAGGCCCCGGTCGCAGCGGCCGAGGCCGGCGCCGGCTGAGCATCGTGGGAGGAGTGGCCGCCCTGGCCGCTCTCGGAGTGCTGCTCTTCCAGACGCTGGACCTGACCGGCGGGGATCAGCAGAACACCGCACGTGATGGGAGCGCCCACGCGGAGGCGGGCGCCTACAGCGGTGACTTCTCCTCACCGGGGCTGGACGAGCATGTGCGAGCGCTCCTCTCCGGCGACACCAGCGAGCAGCAGCACGGGGCGACGGAGAGCGACAAGACCTTCGGGACCAGGGAGAGCGGCCCCGCCCCCCGGCTCAAGAGCGCGCGGACCGCACCGCCCTGCATTCAGCGGGGCACGGGCCAATCGGACACGCCCATCGAGGTCGAGCAAGGGCAGTACCGGGGCGAGAGCGCCTATCTCGTGGTCTTCGCCGACCCTGCGGACCGTCAGCGGGTACTGGCCTATGTCATCGACGCGACCTGTGTGGAATCCGCGACCACATCCCCCGGAAAACTCCTGCTGAAGGACTCCTACGCGCGCTCCTGACGCGCTACAGCGCGCTGTGCGGCCATAACGGGAATGCACGCCCCTTAGTATCCGTTGGGTGGGGTGAGAGTCATTGACCCGGCCCAGTAGACAGCAGCGCAGTCTTCAGAGACGAGGAATCAACCCGTGAGCGACGTCCGTAACGTGATCATCATCGGCTCCGGGCCGGCCGGCTACACGGCGGCGCTCTACACCGCGCGCGCCTCGCTGCAGCCGCTGGTGTTCGAGGGAGCCGTCACCGCCGGTGGCGCGCTGATGAACACCACCGATGTGGAGAACTTCCCCGGGTTCCGCGACGGCATCATGGGTCCGGACCTCATGGACAACATGCGGGCCCAGGCCGAGCGCTTCGGTGCCGAGCTGATCCCGGACGATGTTGTCTCCGTCGACCTCACCGGCGAGATCAAGACCGTCACCGACACGGCGGGCACGGTTCACCGCGCCAAGGCTGTCATCGTCACGACCGGATCGCAGCACCGCAAGCTCGGGCTGCCCAATGAGGACGCGCTCTCCGGCCGGGGTGTCTCCTGGTGCGCCACCTGCGATGGCTTCTTCTTCAAGGACCAGGACATCGCCGTGATCGGCGGCGGTGACACGGCGATGGAGGAGGCGACCTTCCTCTCCCGCTTCGCCAAGTCGGTGACCATCGTCCACCGCCGGGACACGCTCCGTGCCTCGAAGGCGATGCAGGACCGCGCCTTCGCCGACCCGAAGATCTCCTTCGCCTGGGACAGCGAGGTCGCCGAGATCCATGGCGATCAGAAGCTCAGCGGCCTGACCCTGCGGAACACCAAGTCCGGCGAGACCTCCGAGCTGGCGGTCACCGGTCTGTTCATCGCCGTCGGCCATGACCCCCGGACCGAGCTGTTCAAGGGGCAGCTGGACCTGGACGACGAGGGCTATCTCCAGGTGGCCGCGCCCTCGACGCGCACCAATCTCACGGGTGTCTTCGCCGCGGGCGATGTGGTCGACCACACCTACCGCCAGGCGATCACGGCGGCCGGCACCGGCTGCTCCGCCGCTCTCGACGCCGAGCGCTTCCTCGCCGCGCTCGCCGACAGCGAGCAGGTCGCCGAGCCGGAGAAGACCCCCGCGGTCTGACCTCACTTCCCCCCTCTCACCCCCCGAAGCAAGGAGGCCCGCCATGGGCGCGCTGAAGACCGTTACCGACAGCAGCTTTGAAGAGGATGTCCTCAAGAGCGACAAGCCCGTCCTGGTGGACTTCTGGGCCGAGTGGTGCGGCCCGTGCCGTCAGATCGCGCCGTCCCTTGAGGCCATCGCGGCCGAGCACGGCGACAAGATCGAGATCGTCAAGCTCAACATCGACCAGAACCCGGCCACCGCTGCCAAGTACGGCGTCATGTCGATCCCGACGCTGAACGTCTACCAGAACGGTGAGGTCGCCAAGACCATCGTCGGCGCCAAGCCCAAGGCCGCGATCGTCCGTGACCTTGAGCCCTTCATCGGCGACACGGTCGGCAAGTAGTCAGAGCGCCGCTGTTTCACGCGGCATGTTTCACGTGAAACATGAAGGGCCCATCCCTCCCGGGGGATGGGCCCTTGTGCATGGCGTCCTCAGAGCGGTCGGAGCGCCGGCTCCTTCTGGACCGCTCCGAGCAGCCGGTCCAGGGCCTGCTCCACATCTTCCTTCCAGGAGAGCGCGGTCCGCAGCTCCAGCCTCAGCCGGGGAAAGGCGGGGTGGGGCCGTACGGTCCTGAAGCCCACCGCGAGCAGATGATCGGCCGGCAGCACACAGGCGGGCTCCTTCCACCGGGCGTCGCCGAACGCCTCGATCGCACGGAAGCCTCTCCGCAGCAGATCCTTCGCCACGGCCTGCACCAGGACCCGGCCGAGCCCCTGCCCCTGGTGGGCCGGATTGATCCAGGCAGTCATCAACTGCACGGCGTCCACCGATACGGGACTGGTCGGAAAGGCCAGGGACCGTGGCACATAGGCGGGTGGAGCATAGAGAACGAACCCGACCGGCACATCGTCGATCCGGACCACCCGGCCGCAGGACCCCCACTCCAGCAGCACGGCGGAGATCCACGCTTCCTTCTCCCGTGCCTGCCGTCCCGCCTTGACCGCCGCCTCTCCGCTGACCTGGTCCAGCTCCCAGAAAACACACGAGCGGCAGCGCCTGGGCAGATCGGAGAGGTTGTCCCGTGTCAGGGGTACAAGCCGACGCCCCATGAAGGGTGTTCCTCGCTTCCTTCCCGGGCCGCGTACACGTCACGCCGACGCGCTCTGCTCACGGTGATGAGCGCGCACACCACAACGATCGTATCGATCTGCTCCGGGGGCGGGTACCTCGTCAGCGCAAAGGGCGGGCTGTGTCCGGTCGATCGACCGGACACAGCCCGCCCTCACTCGGCGTTCCCCGTGGAAACCGCCGGAAGAGACTCAGCTCCTACCGTCCTCAGCGCCCTCTTCATGACCGAGGCCCTGCTCCAGGACTCGCCCCTCGCCCGGAGCGAGCGTGCCGAGGATGCGCTCCAGATCGTCCATCGAGGCGAACTCGACGACGATCTTGCCCTTCTTCTGGCCGAGGTCGACCTTCACCCGTGTCTCGAACCGGTCGGAGAGCCGCGAGGCGAGATCGGAGAGCGCGGGAGAGACCCGCGCACCGGCGCGCGGGCCCTTCGGCTTGGCGGTGCTCTTCGCCTCGGAGTTGATCAGCGTCACGATCTCCTCGACCGCGCGCACCGAGAGCCCCTCGGCGACGATCCGGTGCGCCAGCCGGTCCTGCTCGTCCGAGTCCTCCACCGAGAGCAGAGCCCGGGCATGACCGGCCGAGAGCACACCTGCCGCGACCCTGCGCTGCACCGGAGGGGAGAGCCTCAGCAGCCGCAGTGTGTTGGAGACCTGCGGACGCGAGCGCCCGATACGGTCCGCCAACTGGTCATGAGTGCACTTGAAATCCCTGAGGAGCTGGTCATAGGCGGCCGCCTCCTCCAGCGGATTGAGCTGGGCGCGGTGCAGGTTCTCCAGCAGCGCGTCCAGCAGCAGCTTCTCGTCCTCGGTGTCCCGGACGATCGAGGGAATCCGCTCCAGGCCGGCCTCACGGCAGGCCCTCCAGCGGCGCTCACCCATGATGAGCTCATACCGCTCGGGCCCCAGCTGCCGGACGACCACCGGCTGAAGAAGTCCCACTTCCTTGATGGAGGTGACCAGCTCGGCCAGGGCGTCCTCGTCGAACACCTCCCGGGGCTGGCGCGGGTTGGGAGTGATCGCATCGATCGGCACCTCGGCGAAGTGCGCCCCGGACGGCTCCAGGTGCTGCGGCACGGGCTCCTGAGCCGGTGCCGGCAGCGTGGGCTCAAGGGGAGCACCCCCCGAGGGCAGTGCGGTCACCTTGGCAGCCGCCACACCGCGCTCCGTGGTCAGCACGGGCACCGTCCCGGAAGAGCCCACGGCCCCGCCGGGAGATGTCTGCTTCTCCTGGGGAGCCGCAGGGATCAGGGCACCGAGCCCACGCCCCAACCCTCTACGTCGCTCGCTCACTGAATCCCCTCCGAGATGTTCCGCTGACTGTTCTGGGCGCCCATATGGGCAGGCTGCGGGTCGTACTGAACGCCGACTCCCCGCAGGGCGATCTCACGGGCCGCCTCAAGATACGACAGGGCACCGCTGGAGCCCGGATCGTAGGTCAGCACCGTCTGGCCATAGCTCGGAGCCTCCGAGATACGGACGGAGCGGGGGATGCTGGTCCGCAGCACTTCCTCACCGAAGTGACTCCGCACCTCCTCCGCCACCTGTGAGGCGAGCCGGGTACGGCCGTCGTACATGGTGAGCAGGATCGTGGAGACATGCAGGGCGGGGTTGAGATGCCCGCGGACCAGGTCCACATTGCGCAACAGCTGGCCGAGGCCCTCCAGTGCGTAGTACTCGCACTGAATCGGGATGAGCACCTCCGCGCCGGCCACCATCGCATTGACGGTCAGCAGACCGAGCGAGGGCGGACAGTCGATGAGGATGTAATCCAGAGGCTGCTCATAGGCCTGAATGGCCCGCTGAAGTCGGCTCTCCCGCGCCACCAGCGACACCAACTCGATCTCCGCACCGGCGAGATCGATCGTGGCGGGGGCGCAGAAGAGACCTTCGACGTCCGGGACCGGCTGGACCACCTCGGAGAGCGGTCTGCTCTCCACCAGGACGTCATAGACAGAGGGGACTTCGGCGTGGTGGTCGATTCCCAGCGCCGTGGAGGCATTGCCCTGTGGGTCCAGATCTACCACCAGAACCCGCGCACCGTGGAGTGCCAGTGAGGCCGCCAGATTCACCGTGCTGGTGGTCTTGCCCACGCCACCCTTCTGGTTGGCGACCACCATGACACGGGTCTGGTCGGGTCGGGGCAGACCCTCACCGGCACGCCCCAATGCCTCCACGGCGAGCTGAGCAGCTCGGCCAATGGGGGTGTCGTCCATCGGGGGCGGTGTTTCACGTGAAACATCCTCTCCCGGCGACTCGGTACGGGGGCCGGGGACCGGATCGGTCATCGGTCCCGCGATGTTGGCGTCGGACCGCAAGGATTCACCTTCCTCGACTTCAGGCTCGCGATGAACAGAGCCTGCCATGCTTTCGGGGTCATGAACCAGCGAGGCCCGTGCTTCTGTGGAGGAATCCACCTCTGTGGACAACTCCACCGCCCGCGCGAGGGGCTTCCTGCTCCGAATCGGGGCGGCAGCACGCCCGCGGCTGATGATTCCTTGCAGCAGTGAGCGTCGTTTCACGTGAAACACGATGCACGGGCCGCAGGACTACATCCGCACGACACTCCGCGTCGGGTACGTATGCCAGCTTGTATGGAGCATTGCCCGCGGACCGGGTCAGCGACGGCGGCGGGAGCGGCTGGTCCGGGCCGCCTTGGCCCGCTTCGCGGCGAACCGCACTCCCCCGGGGCTCTCGCCGACCTCGACCCGGACCACCGTGGAGAGCGGGTCGACCAGCCCCTCGCCCACATGCAGCACCGAGGTCTCCACCACACCGAGCTTGCTGAGCGCGGCACGGGCGCCCTTCAGCTCCTCCTCGGCCGTATCGCCCTTGAGGGCGAGCATCTCCCCGTACGGACGGAGCAGCGGAACTCCCCAGCCGGCGAGCCGGTCCAGCGGAGCCACGGCACGGGCGGTCACCACATGCACCGGGGGAAGGGTGCCGAGCACCTCCTCGGCCCGGCCGCGCACCACGGTCACATGGTCCAGGCCCAGCAGCTCCACCACTTCCTGGAGAAAGTTGGTGCGGCGCAGCAGGGGCTCCAGGAGCGTGATCTTCAGGTCGGGACGCACCAGTGCCAGCGGGATGCCCGGCAGACCCGCCCCGGAACCCACATCGCAGACCGAGACACTCTCCGGCACCACCTCGGAGAGCACAGCGCAGTTGAGCATATGGCGTTCCCACAGCCTCGGAACCTCGCGCGGCCCGATCAGGCCGCGCTTGACTCCGGCATCAGCCAGCAGCTCCGCGTAGCGCACGGCCTCCGGATAGAAATCTCCGAATACCGTCCGCGCCGCGTCGGGCGCCTGGGGAAGCTCTGCTGCCTCCGTCACGGGGGACCGTCCTTCCGTACCGCACTGTCGCAAAGGGGACCTGGTGGCTGAACTATCAGGCTGACAAAGATCGGCCCCGCCTGCGCAACAGACGGGGCCGAAACGATGAAGGATCTAGGCGGGGAGCACGACGACGAAGCGCTGCGGCTCCTCGCCCTCGGACTCACTGCGCAGACCTGCGGCGGCAACCGCGTCGTGGACGACCTTGCGCTCGAAGGGCGTCATCGGGTCCAGCTTCACCGGCTCACCGGTGCTCTTCACCTCGTCGGCGGCCTTGGCGCCCAGCTGGGCGAGCTCCGTGCGCTTCTTGGCACGGAAACCCGCGATGTCCAGCATCAGCCTGCTGCGGTCACCGGTCTCCCGGTGCACGGCGAGACGGGTCAGCTCCTGGAGGGCTTCCAGAACCTCACCGTCCCGGCCGACGAGCTTCTGGAGATCCCGGCCTCCGGCATCACTGATGATCGAGACAGCGGCCCGGTCGGCCTCGACGTCCATGTCGATGTCACCGTCGAGATCGGCGATGTCGAGCAGGCCCTCAAGGTAGTCGGCGGCGATCTCGCCCTCCTGCTCAAGGCGGGTGAGGGTGTCGCCTTCCTCGACAGCGGCTTCCTCGGCGGCGGCGGGGATGGTGCCTTCCGTCACTGATGGACTCCTTCGTACTTACTTCTTGGACGACGGGTGCTTGGGCCGCTGCTGGCCCTTGCGCTGTCCCGCCTTGGGCTGCTGGCGTGCGGCAGGCTTGCCGGCCGTCTTCGGCTGCGTGTCCTGCGGCGTGTCCTTCTTCAGCGAGGGCTTGGCCGGGCTCTGGCTCTGCGGGGGCGCGGTCTGCCGCTTCGCCTTGGTCTGCCGCTTGGGCTGCTGACGCTTCTGGGCGGAACCGCCCTCGGTCTCGTCAGCGGTCGTCTCGCCCTGGATCACGGTGCCGTCGGGCTGGGCGACAAAGCCGGCCTTGGCCAGACCGCTGATGAACTTGCGCTCGTTGTCATTGCGGTCCGGGCCCTTGGCGACGATGGCCTGGATGACATTGCGCTTCCGGCGGGACCGGACATCGCCACCACGGTTGCCGACGGACTTCAGCAGACGCTGGAGGTACTGGTCCTGGGCCATGCTGCCGGGCGTCGGGTTCTGGTTGATCACGTACATCTGCTGGCCCATGGTCCACACGTTGGTGGTCAGCCAGTAGACGAGGACGCCGACGGGGAAGTTGATGCCCATCACGGCGAAGATCACCGGGAAGATGTACATCATCATCTTCTGCTGCTGCATGTACGGCGTCTTGACCGTGAGGTCGACGTTCTTCTGCATCAGCTGGCGCTGCGTGTAGAACTGCGACGCCGACATCAGGATGATCATGATCGCCGTGACGATGCGCACATCGAGCAGCGTGGCGTTGAGCGCCTCGACCTTGCCGGGGCTGTCCATGAACTTCGAGGCCAGCGGGGCGCCGAAGATATGGGCCTGGCGGGCGCTGTCGAGCAGCTGCTCGTTGATGACGCCGACGGTCTTGCCCGAGGCGATGTTGGAGAGCACGTAGTACAGCGCGAAGAAGAACGGCGACTGGGCCAGAATCGGCAGGCACGAGGAGAGCGGGTTGGTGCCCGTCTCCTTGTACAGCTTCATCATCTCTTCGGACTGACGCTGCTTGTCGCTCTTGTAGCGCTCCTGGATGGCCTTCATCTTCGGCTGGAGCGCCTGCATGTTCCGCATCGACTTGATCTGCTTCACGAAGAGCGGGATCAGACAGATGCGGATGAGGATCACCAGCGAAACGATCGACAGTCCCCAGGCCCAGCCCGTATCGGGACCGAAGATCGCCCCGTAGAGCTTGTGGAACTGGACGATGATCCACGAAACAGGTGTGGTGATAAAGCTGAAGAGACTGGCAATCGTGTCCACTAATCAGGCTCCTTGAGCATGGGGCGGGGTCTCTGCGGCCGTACCCGGGGGTGTCGTGACCGACTCCCGGGCAGGCACATCGGCGGCGGAGTTCCCGCCCTTGCTGCCGCGCACGGCAGCACGCAGCATTTCGTGCCATCGCGGACGCTTACGGGCCGGCACATGGTCCACACCGCCCGGAGACCACGGATTGCACCGCAGAATCCGCCAGGCGGTGAGCACCGTGCCCTTGACCGCACCGTGCCGGTCGATGGCCGTGTACCCGTAGTGGGAACACGATGGGTAGTACCTGCAGACGGGCCCCAGCAGGGGACTGATGGTCCACTGATACAGCTTGATCAGAGCCAGCAGCGGGTACTTCATCGCGCGCCCCCTCCCAGCAGCCGCTGAAGGGCGGCATCCAGGTCTCGGGCCAGCTGTGCAGGATCGGCGTCACCCGCGCCGGGCAGCGCCCGTACCACCACCAGGCTACCGGGGGGCAGCCCGGCGAGCCGGTCTCGTATCAGATGGCGCAGACGGCGCTTGACCTTGTTGCGTACGACCGCTCCGCCCACTGCCTTGCTCACGACGAAACCCGCACACGTCGGGGAAGCGCTCTCCCCAGGCGCGTGCGGGTCCGGTGAACCGCTGCGTAGATGGACGACGAGGAGCGGGCGTCCTGCCCGCCGCCCTCGTCGTACCGCGGTCGCGAAGTCTTCGCGCCGCCTCAGCCGATTCTCGGTAGGCAGCACGTCATGACCTGTGCGCGGTCAGGCGGACAGGCGGGCGCGACCCTTGCCACGGCGAGACGCGAGAATCGCGCGGCCGGCACGGGTGCGCATGCGCAGACGGAAACCGTGGGTCTTCGCGCGACGACGGTTGTTCGGCTGGAAGGTGCGCTTGCTCACTCGGGGGCTCCAGAAATGACTCGTAGATGGCGGGACATCGCCTGGCTGTCACCGTGCGCCCACGAGAAGCTCGCGTTTACGCTCGAGTGCACCGCTTCACGATCACAGATCGTGATCTTTGCCCATCGGAGGCAGGCGGCAGCAGCCATCGACAACTCGACCTGTTTACGGTACGCGCGGCTACGCCATCCGGTCAAACCAGGGTGACTGCCGGGCCCGCTGTGCACAGGCTGTGGACAACAACTTGAACCACGCGGGTCGCCCTGACTACCTTGGCTGAACTCCGGAACTTTTCCTTTCTGTCCTTGCCTGTCCTTCCGTCCCGTCCCCGTCCCGAGAACCACACATTCGTGGGACCTGCGAGAGAGCGTGCCTTGTGGCTGACGTACCTGCCGATCTTGCCGCAGTGTGGCCACGAGTGCTGGAACAGCTCCTCGCCGAGGGCCAGCCGGGCATCGAGCCCAAGGACAAGCAGTGGATCGAGCGCTGTCAGCCCCTGGCGCTGGTCGCGGACACCGCGCTGCTGGCCGTCCCGAACGAGTGGGGGAAGCGGGTCCTCGAAGGCCGGCTCGCCCCGCTGATCAGCGACACCCTCAGCCGTGAGTGCGGTCGCCCGATCCGGATCGCGATCACCGTCGACGACTCCGCGGGCGAGCCCCCGGCGCCGCAGTCCCCGGACCGGCAGCAGCAGTCGCCGTATCCGGGCCACCAGCACGACGAGCCCCCGGGCTACCAGCGGGAGGACCCCTACGGGAGATACGGGCACCGCGCCCCGGACGACGGGCTCCCGGAGATCCGCCCCTCGTACCCCGAGTACCAGCAGCAGCGGCCCGAGCCCGGCGCGTGGCCGCGCGGCCAGGAGGACCTCTCCTGGCAGCAGCCGCGCCTCGGCGGATTCCAGGACCGCGACGGGTTCCAGGACCGCGACGGGTTCCAGGACCGGGACCCCTACGCCGGCACCAGACCCCACCAGCCGCAGCACGACTACCGCTCCCCGCAGCCGCCCGACCGCCAGGGCTACGAGCAGCGCCCGGACCGCCGGGAGCTGCCCGACTCCTCCGCTCCGCACCGCGGTGTGCCCAGCGGCGCGCCCGGGCCGCTGGGAGCGCAGCCCTCCCCGGCCCCGGGGCCGGGGGAGCCGCACGCCCGGCTGAACCCCAAGTACCTCTTCGACACCTTTGTGATCGGCGCCTCCAACCGGTTCGCGCACGCGGCAGCCGTGGCGGTCGCCGAGGCCCCGGCGAAGGCGTACAACCCGCTCTTCATCTACGGGGAGTCGGGGCTCGGCAAGACCCATCTGCTCCACGCCATCGGGCACTACGCGCGCAGCCTCTACCCGGGTACCCGGGTGCGGTACGTCAGCTCCGAGGAGTTCACCAACGAGTTCATCAACTCGATCCGTGACGGCAAGGGCGACACCTTCCGCAAGCGCTACCGCGATGTCGACATCCTGCTGGTCGACGACATCCAGTTCCTGGCGAGCAAGGAGTCGACGCAGGAGGAGTTCTTCCACACCTTCAACACGCTCCACAACGCCAACAAGCAGATCGTGCTCTCCTCCGACCGGCCGCCCAAGCAGCTGATGACGCTGGAGGACCGGCTCCGCAACCGCTTCGAGTGGGGGCTGACCACCGATGTCCAGCCGCCGGAGCTGGAGACCCGGATCGCGATCCTGCGCAAGAAGGCGGTGCAGGAGCAGCTGAACGCCCCGCCGGAGGTGCTGGAGTTCATCGCGTCGCGCATCTCGCGGAACATCCGTGAGCTGGAGGGGGCGCTGATCCGGGTGACGGCGTTCGCCTCGCTCAACCGGCAGCCGGTGGATCTCGGGCTCACCGAGATCGTGCTGAAGGACCTGATCCCCGGTGGCGAGGACTCGGCGCCGGAGATCACCGCGAGCGCGATCATGGCGGCGACGGCGGACTACTTCGGGCTGACGGTGGAGGACCTCTGCGGCTCCTCGCGCAGCCGGGTGCTGGTCACGGCCCGGCAGATCGCGATGTACCTCTGCCGTGAGCTGACCGATCTGTCGCTGCCGAAGATCGGTGCGCAGTTCGGCGGGCGCGACCACACGACGGTGATGCACGCGGACCGGAAGATCCGGGCCCTGATGGCCGAGCGGCGCTCGATCTACAACCAGGTGACCGAACTCACCAACCGCATCAAGAACGGCTGAGACGGCCGCGGCCCGCCGCCCCCGTCAAGCGCCCCGGGCCCAGGCTCCGGGGCGCTTTCCGCTGTCCCGGGTCCGGAGCGGGGCCACCCCTGAGCACGGCGCACAGCCGGCTGAGCAGGCGCCGCGCCGCTCTCCGAACCCTCCCCGGTCCCGGGCCCGGGTCCAGGACCGCCCTGGACCGCCCCGGGCCCGGCCCAGGACCGCTCCGGGCCGCCCCCAACCCCGCTGTGGACACCCCTCGACCCTTCTCCGGAGCCGCCCCGGAGCCGCCCCGAAGGCTCTTCCGGCGCCTCGCGGCACGTCCGCGCGCCCGTTCCCGGCGCATCGGCCCCGCCGGCGCTGTTCGAATACGGGCCCGCGGGAGCGGCTTCTCCACAGGCTGAGGCAGAATCCTCCATCCACAGCCTGGGGACTGGGAAGTTGTCCAGACTGTGTCCACAGCCCGAGCCGTCCGAAGATCATCCCAGCAGGTCAGCTCCCTGTGGAATTGTGGCAAACCTTCATCCACAGCCTGTGGACAGAGAATCCGTCCACAGGCTGTGATCAAAGTTGTCCACGGGCCGCCCACAGGCAGCGCGGGGTTGCCCACAGCTTGTCCACACCGCTGTCCACTGTTCGGCAACATCCGGGCCGCTCTCACCGTGTCGAGTGAAAGCCGTCACACCAGAGAGCCGGATTGGGCTGTGGGGAACCTGGGTAAAGCTGGGGACAGGGCTGGGGAGAACTCCCCATGCCCTGTGCATGGCCTGTGCAGAACTTTTCGGTGTCCACAGAAGCACCCGGTTATCCACCGGCGCCACCCACAGGCGCGGTGGATAAAAAACAGGGCCTGACCTGCGAAAACGGGGTTATCCACCGTTTCCACAGGCCCTACTACTACTCCCACCTAGAGTTACCGGGGAAATCGCTTGGAAGCGGGGGCTGTGCACAACTCGGCCCGGTCGGCCGCGACACCCCCGATCACGACTTGACCCCGAGCAGCGCCGACTGTCAGTGCGGTGCGTCAGACTGGTCCCCGGCGACACAGCCGACGACGAAGGCCAGCAAGGCGAGCCAGCAACAGCAGGAGGCGGTTCCGGTGAAGATCCGGGTTGAGCGCGATGTACTCGCGGAGGCGGTGGCGTGGGTGGCCCGGAGCCTCCCGGCCCGTCCGCCGGCGCCCGTGCTCGCTGGCCTCCTGCTGAAGGCCGAGGACGGGGCGCTCAGCTTCTCCAGCTTCGACTACGAGGTCTCGGCGAAGGTCTCCGTCGAGGCCGAGGTCGACGAGGACGGCACGGTTCTCGTCTCCGGCCGGCTCCTCGCCGACATCTGCCGGGCCCTCCCCAACCGCCCCGTGGAGATCTCCACAGACGGTGTACGGGCGACCGTGGTCTGCGGCTCCTCCCGCTTCACCCTCCACACCCTTCCGGTGGAGGAGTACCCCGCGCTGCCCGAGATGCCGACCGCGACCGGCACGGTGCCCGGCGAGATCTTCGCCTCCGCCGCCGCCCAGGTCGCCATCGCCGCGGGCCGCGACGACACCCTCCCCGTCCTCACCGGTGTGCGCATCGAGATCGAGGGCGAGACGGTCACCCTGGCCTCCACCGACCGCTACCGCTTCGCGGTCCGCGAGTTCCTGTGGAAGCCGGAGAACGCCGACGCCTCCGCCGTCGCGCTGGTGCCCGCCAAGACGCTCCTGGACACCGCCAAGGCGCTGACCAGCGGTGACACGGTCACTCTCGCGCTCTCCGGCTCCGGCAAGGGCGAGGGCCTGATCGGCTTCGAGGGTGCCGGGCGCCGGACCACCACCCGGCTGCTCGAAGGCGATCTGCCGAAGTACCGGACGCTCTTCCCGACCGAGTTCAACTCGGTGGCCGTGATCGAGACCGCGCCGTTCGTCGAGGCCGTCAAGCGCGTCGCCCTCGTCGCCGAGCGGAACACTCCGGTCCGGCTGAGCTTCGAGCAGGGCGTGCTGATCCTGGAGGCCGGCTCCAGCGACGACGCACAGGCTGTGGAGCGCGTCGACGCCCAGCTGGAGGGCGACGACATCTCGATCGCCTTCAACCCGACCTTCCTGCTCGACGGGCTGAGCGCGATCGACTCCCCGGTCGCCCAGCTCTCGTTCACCACCTCCACCAAGCCCGCGCTGCTCAGTGGCAAGCCCGCCCTGGACGCCGAGGCGGACGAGGCCTACAAGTACCTGATCATGCCCGTACGGCTCTCGGGCTGAGCCCGGCCGCCCGGCTCACGACGGGCCTGCTCGCCGCCCGGGCAGGCCCGTCGGGCTGTGCGCCGCGCTCCGGCGTAGGCTCGGAACCGGATTACGCGGTTTCCGCACCGGCACTTTCGACGCTTAAGGACACTGAGATGCAGCTCGGCCTCGTCGGCCTCGGCAAAATGGGCGGCAACATGCGCGAGCGCATCCGCCGCGCGGGCCACACCGTCATCGGTTACGACCGCAACCCGGACCTCGCCGATGTCCACAGCCTCAAGGAGCTTGTGGACGGGCTGGAGGGCCCGCGCGTGGTGTGGGTGATGGTCCCGGCCGGCGCCGCGACCCAGTCCACCATCGACGAGCTGGCGGAGCTGCTCTCCCCCGGCGATGTCGTCGTCGACGGCGGCAACTCCCGCTGGACCGACGACGAGCGCCACGCCGTCGAGCTGGGCATCAAGGGCATCGGCTTCGTCGACTGCGGAGTCTCCGGCGGCGTCTGGGGCCTGGAGAACGGCTACGCGCTGATGTACGGCGGCCACGCCGACCACGTCGCCCGGGTGCAGCCCATCTTCGACGCGCTCAAGCCCGCGGGCGAGTTCGGTTCGGTCCACGCGGGCAAGGTCGGCGCCGGCCACTTCGCCAAGATGGTCCACAACGGCATCGAGTACGCCATGATGCAGGCCTACGCCGAGGGCTGGGAGCTGCTGGAGAAGGTCGACTCGGTCACCGATGTCCGTGAGGTCTTCCGCTCCTGGCAGGAGGGGACCGTGATCCGCTCCTGGCTGCTCGACCTGGCCGTCAACGCCCTGGACGAGGACGAGCACCTGGACCGGCTGCGCGGCTTCGCACAGGACAGCGGCGAGGGCCGGTGGACGGTCGAGGCCGCCATCGACAACGCCGTGCCGCTGCCGGCGATCACCGCCTCGCTCTTCGCGCGCTTCGCCTCCCGCCAGGACGACTCCCCGCAGATGAAGATGATCGCCGCACTGCGCAACCAGTTCGGCGGCCACGCGGTGGAGAACAAGAAGTAGTCCCTGAGCCGGGGGAGGTCGGCCCATATCCATGCACGTCACGCATCTGTCGTTGGCCGACTTCCGCTCGTACGCCCGGGTCGAGGTCCCGCTCGACCCGGGCATCACCGCTTTCGTGGGGCCGAACGGCCAGGGGAAGACCAACCTCGTCGAGGCGGTCGGCTATCTGGCCACCCTCGCCAGCCACCGGGTCTCCTCGGACGCCCCGCTGGTCCGGGCCGGCGCCGAGCGCGCGGTGATACGGGCCGCCGTCACCCAGGGCGACCGCTCCCAACTGGTCGAGCTCGAACTCAACCCGGGGAAGGCGAACCGGGCCCGTATCAATCGATCGTCGCAGGTCAGACCGCGTGATGTGCTGGGGATCGTCCGTACCGTGCTGTTCGCGCCGGAGGATCTGGCGCTGGTGAAGGGCGACCCGGGCGACCGGCGGCGCTTTCTGGACGAGCTGGTCACCGCGCGCTCGCCGCGCATGGCCGGGGTGCGCTCCGACTACGAGCGGGTGCTCAAGCAGCGGAACACCCTGCTGAAGTCGGCCGCGCTGGCCCGGCGCCACGGCGGGTCGAGGTCGGGGGCGGATCTGTCCACCCTGGATGTGTGGGACCAGCATCTGGCGCGCGCGGGCGCGGAGCTGCTGGCGCGGCGGATGGAGCTGATCGGGGCGCTTCAGCCGCTGGCCGACAAGGCGTACGAGTCGCTGGCCCCCGGCGGCGGACCGGTTGTCCTGGAGTACCGCTCATCGGCTGCCGAGGCGGCCGGGGCGGGTGGAACGAGCGGGCCCGGTGCGGAGACCGGCCCGGAGACCGGCGCCGAGCCGGGCGGGCACGGCCGCGAGGAGCTGTACGCCCGGATGATGGCCGCGCTCGGCGGAGTGCGCAAACAGGAGATCGAGCGGGGTGTGACCCTGGTGGGACCGCACCGCGACGACCTGGTGCTGCGGCTGGGCCGGCTGCCCGCGAAGGGGTACGCGAGCCATGGCGAGTCCTGGTCGTACGCGCTCGCGCTGCGGCTCGCCTCGTACGACCTGCTGCGGGCGGAGGGGGCCGAGCCCGTTCTCGTCCTGGACGACGTCTTCGCCGAGCTGGACGCCCGGCGCCGCGAACGGCTCGCGGAGCTGGTGGCCCCGGGCGAGCAGGTGCTGGTGACCGCCGCCGTGGACGACGACGTTCCGGGGGTGCTGGCCGGGGCGAGGTACGCCGTGGCCGGTGGAGAGGTGGCACGGGTATGAACGATCTGTTCGGCGCGGGTGCGGCGGGAGCCGCCGGTGGCGCGCCGCGGCCCACGCCCTCCGCCGGAGCGCCGGGCGCGGGCACGCCCTCCGTGCCGGTGCCGCCCGCGGTGCCCGAGCCCTCGGGGGTGGACCTCGCCCGGGTCGCCCTGCGCGCGGCCAAGGAGCAGGCCCGCGCCCGGGGCGCCGCCGCACAGGAGAAGCGGCAGGCCAGGCGGGGCGGAGGACTGCGCTCCGGGGCGCGTGCGGATGGCCGTGACCCGCTGGCGCTGGGGGCCGCGATCAACCGTCTGATCACCGAGCGCGGCTGGGAGACCCCGGCCGCGGTGGGCGGGGTGATGGGCCGCTGGCCGCAGATCGTGGGCGACGACCTGGCGAACCACTGCGTCCCGCTGCGGTACGACGAGGACCCCGGCGAGCGAGTGCTCACCGTGCAGTGCGACTCGACGGCCTGGGCGACACAGCTCCGGCTGCTGGCGCCGAGGCTGGTGGCCCGGCTGAACGAGGACCTCGGGCACGGCACCGTCAGAGTGATCAAGGTGCTGGGGCCGGGCGGTCCGCGCAAGGGGTACGGACCCCTGCGGGCGCCCGGGAGCGTGGGCCCCGGGGACACCTACGGCTGAGCCCCCGGGGGCCTGGTCCGTTTTATTGGCTTTCGCCCTGCGGAATGGTGGTTTCCGGTTGGTCCCGGCGGGGTGCCGGACCCCTCGGCCGACCCCCTCCCTCACCGTATCCGGCCATTGACAGGCCGAAGCGCTCAATGCCGGTGTGAGCCTCTTGGAGCCCCTTCCCGCATATGGGGAGTCGGACCGACCGTGTTCAGGGCGGCACATGCGGACTCAGCTACCGCCAAACCCCCATGACCGTCGGCCGTACCGGTAGACTGAACAACAATCCCGCCACCTCGCGGAACATGTCGAACGACGCAGCCGCTCCCGCTTGCCCGGAGAACGGCTTGTGCTGTGCCAGAAAGGGCGCTTCGTGGCCGATTCCGGCAACCCCAACGAGAACATCCCGTCCACCCCCGCCGGCGGGCACGGCGAGGTCACCGCCTCGTACGACGCCAGCGCGATCACCGTCCTCGAAGGGCTGGACGCGGTCCGCAAGCGCCCCGGCATGTACATCGGCTCGACCGGTGAGCGTGGGCTTCATCACCTGGTCCAAGAGGTCGTCGACAACTCCGTCGACGAGGCCATGGCCGGGCACGCGGACTCCATCGACGTGACGATCCTGGCCGACGGCGGCGTGCGCGTCGTCGACAACGGCCGCGGCATCCCGGTGGGCATCGTCCCGTCCGAGAACAAGCCCGCCGTCGAGGTCGTCCTCACGGTGCTGCACGCCGGCGGCAAGTTCGGCGGCGGCGGCTACTCCGTCTCCGGCGGTCTGCACGGCGTCGGCGTCTCCGTGGTGAACGCCCTCTCCTCCAAGGTCTCCGTCGAGGTCAAGCGGGACGGCTACCGCTGGACCCAGGACTACAAGCTCGGTGTCCCGACCGCGCCCCTCGCGCGGAACGAGGAGACCGACGAGAGCGGCACCACCGTCACCTTCTGGGCCGACGGCGACGTCTTCGAGACGACGGAGTACTCCTTCGAGACGCTGTCGCGCCGCTTCCAGGAGATGGCCTTCCTCAACAAGGGCCTCACCCTGAAGCTGACCGACGAGCGCGAGTCGGCCAAGGCCACCGCGGGCGCCGACATCGCCGAGGAGGCGGAGCGGGAGCAGGTCCGCACGGTCACGTACCACTACGAGGGCGGCATCGTCGACTTCGTGAAGTACCTCAACTCGCGCAAGGGCGAGCTGATCCACCCCACGGTGATCGACATCGAGGCGGAGGACCGGGAGCGGCAGCTCTCCGTCGAGATCGCGATGCAGTGGAACTCTCAGTACACCGAGGGCGTTTACTCCTTTGCGAACACCATCCACACGCATGAGGGGGGTACGCATGAGGAAGGGTTCCGCGCCGCGCTCACCGGCCTCGTCAACCGCTACGCCCGCGACAAGAAGCTCCTCCGCGAGAAGGACGACAACCTCTCCGGCGAGGATATCCGCGAGGGTCTGACGGCGATCATCTCCGTCAAGCTGGGCGAGCCGCAGTTCGAGGGCCAGACCAAGACCAAGCTGGGCAACACGGAGGCGAAGACCTTCGTCCAGAAGGTCGTGCACGAGCACCTCACCGACTGGTTCGACCGCAACCCCAACGAGGCGGCGGACATCATCCGCAAGTCGATCCAGGCGCAGACGGCGCGTGTCGCCGCCCGCAAGGCCCGTGATCTGACCCGCCGCAAGGGGCTGCTGGAGTCGGCCTCCCTGCCCGGCAAGCTCAGCGACTGCCAGTCGAACGACCCCACCAAGTGCGAGATCTTCATCGTCGAGGGTGACTCCGCCGGCGGTTCGGCGAAGTCCGGCCGCAACCCGATGTACCAGGCCATCCTGCCCATCCGCGGCAAGATCCTGAACGTCGAGAAGGCCCGGATCGACAAGATCCTCCAGAACACCGAGGTCCAGGCGCTGATCTCGGCCTTCGGCACCGGGGTCCACGAGGACTTCGACATCGAGAAGCTCCGCTATCACAAGATCATCCTGATGGCGGACGCCGATGTCGACGGCCAGCACATCAACACCCTGCTGCTGACCTTCCTCTTCCGCTTCATGCGGCCCCTGGTCGAGGCCGGCCATGTCTTCCTCTCCCGCCCGCCGCTGTACAAGATCAAGTGGGGTCGGGACGACTTCGAGTACGCGTACTCGGACCGTGAGCGCGACGCCCTGGTGGAGCTGGGCAAGCAGTCGGGCAAGCGCACCCGCGAGGACTCGATCCAGCGCTTCAAGGGTCTGGGCGAGATGAACGCCGAGGAGCTGCGCATCACCACCATGGACCAGGAGCACCGCGTCCTCGGCCAGGTCACCCTGGACGACGCGGCCCAGGCCGACGACCTGTTCTCGGTGCTGATGGGTGAGGACGTCGAGGCCCGGCGTTCCTTCATCCAGCGCAATGCCAAGGACGTCCGCTTCCTCGACATCTGAGTCGGTCTCAGCTGACCGCACGAAAGGACTGAAGACCAGCAATGGCCGACGAGACACCCACCCCTGCCTCCGCCGAAGCCGCGTTCGCGATGCGGATCGAGCCCGTCGGGCTCGAAACCGAGATGCAGCGCTCGTACCTCGACTACGCGATGTCCGTGATCGTCTCGCGCGCGCTCCCCGACGTGCGGGACGGTCTCAAGCCCGTCCACCGCCGGGTGCTCTACGCGATGTACGACGGCGGCTACCGGCCCGAGAAGGGCTTCTACAAGTGCGCCCGCGTCGTCGGTGACGTCATGGGTACGTACCACCCGCACGGCGACTCCTCGATCTACGACGCCCTGGTGCGGCTCGCCCAGCCGTGGTCGATGCGTCTGCCGCTGGTGGACTCCAACGGAAACTTCGGCTCCCCGGGCAATGACCCGGCCGCCGCGATGCGGTACACCGAGTGCAAGCTCAAGCCGCTGTCGATGGAGATGCTCCGGGACATCGACGAGGAGACCGTCGACTTCCAGGACAACTACGACGGCCGCAACCAGGAGCCGACGGTCCTCCCGGCCCGTATCCCGAACCTGCTGGTGAACGGCTCGGCGGGAATCGCGGTCGGCATGGCGACCAATATCCCGCCGCACAATCTGCGCGAGGTCGCGGCCGGCGCCCAGTGGGCGCTGGAGCACCCCGAGGCGAGCCACGAGGAGCTGCTCGACGCGCTGATCGAGCGCATCAAGGGCCCCGACTTCCCGACCGGCGCGCTGGTCGTGGGCCGCAAGGGCATCGAGGAGGCGTACCGCACCGGCCGCGGCTCCATCACCATGCGCGCCGTCGTCGAGGTCGAGGAGATCCAGAACCGCCAGTGCCTGGTGGTCACGGAGCTTCCGTACCAGGTCAACCCCGACAACCTCGCGCAGAAGATCGCCGACCTGGTGAAGGACGGCAAGATCGGCGGGATCGCCGACGTCCGCGACGAGACCTCGTCGCGGACCGGCCAGCGCCTGGTCATCGTCCTCAAGCGGGACGCGGTCGCGAAGGTGGTGCTGAACAACCTCTACAAGCACACCGACCTCCAGACGAACTTCGGCGCGAACATGCTGGCGCTGGTCGACGGAGTGCCGCGCACCCTGTCGCTGGACGCCTTCATCCGCCACTGGGTGCACCACCAGATCGAGGTCATCGTCCGGCGCACCAAGTTCCGGCTGCGCAAGGCGGAGGAGCGGGCGCACATCCTGCGCGGTCTCCTCAAGGCGCTGGACTCCATCGACGACGTCATCGCGCTGATCCGGCGCAGCGACACCGTCGAGATCGCCCGCGGCGGCCTGATGGAGCTGCTCTCCATCGACGAGATCCAGGCCAACGCCATCCTGGAGATGCAGCTCCGCCGGCTGGCCGCCCTGGAGCGGCAGAAGATCGTCGCGGAGCACGACGAGCTCCAGGCGAAGATCAACGAGTACAACGCGATCCTCGCCTCCCCGGAGAAGCAGCGCGCGATCGTCAGCGAAGAGCTGGCCGTGATCGTGGAGAAGTTCGGCGACGACCGGCGCTCCATGCTGGTGCCCTTCGACGGTGACATGTCCATCGAGGACCTGATCGCCGAGGAGGACATCGTCGTCACCATCTCGCGCGGCGGCTATGTGAAGCGCACGAAGACGGACGACTACCGCTCGCAGAAGCGCGGCGGCAAGGGCGTCCGGGGCACCAAGCTCAAGGAAGACGACATCGTCGACCACTTCTTCGTCTCCACCACCCACCACTGGCTGCTCTTCTTCACCAACAAGGGCCGGGTCTACCGGGCCAAGGCGTACGAGCTGCCGGACGCCGGGCGGGACGCGCGCGGACAGCATGTGGCCAATCTGCTGGCCTTCCAGCCGGATGAGCAGATCGCCGAGATCCTCGCCATCCGCGACTACGAGGCCGCGCCGTATCTGGTGCTCGCCACCAAGGGCGGTCTGGTCAAGAAGACCTCGCTGAAGGACTACGACTCGCCGCGGTCGGGCGGTGTCATCGCGATCAATCTCCGGGAGACCGAGGACGGCCGCGACGACGAGCTGATCGGCGCCGAGCTGGTGTCGGCCGAGGACGATCTGCTGCTCATCAGCAAGAAGGCCCAATCGATCCGATTCACCGCTACGGACGACGCGCTGCGCCCGATGGGGCGTGCGACATCCGGGGTCAAGGGGATGAGTTTCCGCGAAGGGGACGAGCTCCTGTCGATGAATGTCGTCCGGCCCGGTACGTTCGTGTTCACTGCTACCGACGGTGGGTACGCCAAGCGCACCGGTGTGGACGAGTACCGGGTCCAGGGTCGTGGCGGCCTCGGCATCAAGGCTGCCAAGATCGTGGAGGACCGCGGAACGCTCGTGGGTGCCCTGGTGGTCGAGGAGACGGACGAGATTCTCGCCATCACCCTCGGCGGCGGTGTGATTCGTACGCGAGTCAATGAAGTCAGGGAGACGGGCCGTGACACCATGGGCGTTCAACTGATCAACCTGGGCAAGCGGGATGCCGTGGTCGGCATCGCCCGCAATGCCGAGGCAGGGCGTGAGGCCGAAGAGGTCGAAGGGACCGACGAGGCCGCAGGGACCGACGAGGCCGACACCGGTGTGGCCGAGACGGCAGTCGAGGGCACGGAGCCCTCGGCCGGGGAGCACGAGGAGTAGAGCGTGAGTGGAGCCACGGGCGCCGGTTCGGCCGCTGGAGCGGCTGATACTGCCAAATCGAGCGGTGCCCGTGGCTCTGCCGCGGACTCCCAGGGGGATACGGTGACGGAGAGCCGGGGGTCCAACCCCCCGTACGAGATGTTCGGCGGCGAGCAGCCGGCCCGTAAGAAGGCCGCTCAGCCCTACCGCCCGCCCCAGGCCTATCAGACGCCCCAGGGCGCCGATGGGACCGAGTCGGGCATGCGCCTGCCCCGCACCGGGGCGCGGACGACCCCGCGCACCCGCAAGGCCCGGCTGCGGGTCGCGAAGGCCGACCCGTGGTCGGTCATGAAGGTCAGTTTCCTGCTCTCGATCGCGCTGGGCATCTGCACGGTGATCGCCGCCGCGGTGCTGTGGATGGTCATGGACGCCATGGGCGTCTTCTCCACGGTCGGCGGGACGATCAGCGAGGCCACCGGCTCGACGGAGAGCAATGGGTTCGACCTCCAGTCGTTCCTGTCGCTGCCGCGCGTGCTGATCTTCACCTCGGTCGTGGCCGTCATCGATGTGGTGCTCGCCACCGCGCTGGCGACGCTCGGGGCGTTCATCTACAACCTGTCCGCCGGTTTCGTGGGCGGTGTCGAGCTCACGCTGGCCGAGGACGAATAGCCGTCTCCCGGCTCCGCCGGGGAACGGATTTGGGAGCTGCGCCAGAGGTGCGCTAATCTTCAGAGGTCAGCGCAGAGCGCGGCGGGGCTATAGCTCAGTTGGTTAGAGCGCATCCCTGATAAGGATGAGGCCACAGGTTCAAATCCTGTTAGCCCCACAGCAGTGAATCGGCCCGTACGGAGTTCTTCGTACGGGCCGTTCGCATTCGGGTGCGCACTCGTCCGGGCCGGCCGTGGCGGAGGGGGGCTCAGGTCACCGATCGGTATCGGTCGGTGTGTATAGTCGGGCGGCAGAAGTCCTCATACGTCAAGGAAAGACGAGGTCGCGCGGTGAAGAAGCTTCTCCTGGTCGCACTGGCTGCCATCGGCGGGCTCCTCGTGTACCGCCAGATCCAGGCGGATCGCGCCGAGCAGGATCTGTGGACGGAGGCGACCGACTCCGTGCCCGCAGGTTCGGGTGTGTGAGACGCAGCAGTCTTGAGCGAAGCCCCGGCCGTCTGAGCGGCCGGGGCTTCGTGCTGTCCGCCTCCGCCGGGGCTTCTCCCCGGCTCTTCTCTTCTGCGAATCGGATGATCGCGTCTGCGAATCCGGTGCCCCGGCTCGGTGCGGGCGGCCCCGTCAGTTCTGGGAGAGGGCCCAGAAGCCGACCGTGAAGCAGATCAGCGCCAGCACCAGCACCGGGACCACGATCTTCGGGCCGGGACCCCGCCGCCGGTGCGACCGCCGCGCGGGCCGGGCCGGCGTCCCGGCGGGGCTCGCGGCGGGGCTCCGGGCGGTGTACGCGGCGGTGACGGCCGGCCGGGGCCCGGCCGCCGGGCCCGGGGGCAGCGGCGGCGGGGTGGCCGGCTGGGCCGGATGCGGCGGCGGGGTGGGCGGCTGCCGCGGTGGCGGCGGGACGGGGACCGCGAAGCGGCCCGTCGGTGCCGGCGGGTGCGGCGGCGGTGCGAAGGGTCCGGCGGAGGTGCGCACGGCGCCGGGGCTGCCCGGCACGGGGACGGGAGAGGGCGCGGGCGCGGTGGCGGGCGTCGGGGAGCCGGTGGCGGCGTCGGTGGGTCCGGTGGGTCCGGTGGCGCGGCCGGGGGCGTCCGCGGGCGGAGGCCCCGGGCGCTCGGGGTCGCGCGGGCTCTCCGGGCCCTCGGGTCCGAACCCCGGTGGCAGCGGACCCAGTTGGTCGAAGATCTCCACCGGTTCGTCGTCGGGGCCGGCCTCCGGAAGGACCTCCACGGCCGCGGCGAGCGCCTTGCGCGCCCCGGTGGCCGAGCGGAAGCGGGACTCCGGGTCGGGCTGGAGCAGACCGGCCAGTACCTGCCACAGCGGCTCCGGGACGCCCTGGGGCGCGCCCGGGGTCCCCTGGCTGGTGAAGTACTCCACCAGGGCCCTGGAGTCGGGTTTCTGGCCTTCGAGCAGATAGAGCGCGACCAGGCCGGCCGCGAAGAGATCGGCCGTGAAGTCCGGCTCGGCGCCCTCCATTTGCTCGGGCGCGAAGTAGCCGGGTGTCCCCACGACGTAGTTGGTCTCGGTCAGCCTCGGTTCGCCCTTGCGCATGGAGATCCCGAAGTCGGACAGCCGCAGATGGGGGCGGCCGGTGCCGGTGGCCTCCAGCAGGACGTTGGCCGGTTTGATGTCCCGGTGCACGACTCCCTCCGCGTGCACCGCGGCCAGCCCGGAGAGCAGCTGATCGAGCAGGGTGCACACATAGCGGGCCGGCAACGGGCCGTAGTCGCCGATCACATGGGCGAGGGAGCCGCCGCTCACCAGGTCCATCGTGAAGAGCACCTGGTCGTCGTCCGCGGCCCAGCTGGCCGGGGCGAGGACATGGGGGTGATCGATCCGCAGCGCCTGTTCCCGCACGAATCTGAGCAGGGTGTGCGCGTCGCTCTGCTGGAGCACCTTCGCCGCCACATAGCGGCGGCGCCGATGGTCCCAGGCGCGCCAGACGGCGCCCACCCCGCCGCGCCCGATCGGGTCGACGAGCTCATACCGGCCGGCGAAGACCTCACCCATGGCGCTGCGTCCGCTCCCCGTTCCCTCGTGAGGCCGTGATCCGTTCCCGCCCGGCCTCGGTGGTCAGCTCTGGTGGGACTCGTAGTGCGCGACGGCGTCCGCGGTGCGCCCGGCCCCGTACACCCGGAGGAACTCTGCCAGTTCGGGATGGGTGGGGGCGAGCGAGTCGGCGGCGTCGATGATGTCGCCCGCGGCGGCCACGGAGCGCAGCAGCGACTGGATCTCCCGCACCACCCGGCGTACCGTCGGCGCGCCCGAGCTGTTGGTGGTCTGGCTGGCGGCGGTCAGCACGGAGCCCCCCTGGGACTTCTTGATCTCTTCCATCCGGTCGGTCGCCTCGGCGGCGCTGACACTGCCGTCGGAGACCAGCCCGGCCAGCTCCTGGAGCGCCTGGACCCGCTGGACCACGGCGGGGTTGCCGATCTTCGCGCGCTGGCCGCTCATGAGCTGGGAGAGCATGGGGGCCGACAGACCGAGCACAGCGGCGAGCCGCGCCTGGTTCAGCCCGAGGTCATCTATCAGCCGCCGGAAGAGCGCCCCCAGGGGCTCCCCGTACCAGCTCCGCTGGAGCTCCCTGGCTCTGGCGGTTGTCTCCTGCTGAGCGGCGTCCATGCGCGTCTCCCCATCGCTTCCCCAAGCGGGCTTCGCTGCTGCGAACCACGACGAGCATCTTACGGAGAGTGGTTGCGTATCGTCAGCCCCCATCGTTTTGCAGGATCACCGGGTGCACCCGGTACTCTGGTCTGCGGCGGGGACGAGGCGCTCGGTGTACTCGACTCTGTCACCCGTATGGGGCCTTAGCTCAGTTGGTAGAGCGCTGTCTTTGCATGGCAGATGTCAGGGGTTCGACTCCCCTAGGCTCCACGCGCGAGAGACCCCCTGACCTCGGTTCACCGAGGTCAGGGGGTCTCTCCATGTCCAGGGTGGTGAGAGGGGGCCGGCCGGCGGGGTTCTCCGTGCGGGGAGTGCGGTCGGGGAGGCCGGGTGTCCCGGGCGTTGGCGGTGTGGTGCGGGCGGGGTGGGGGCCGTGCTGGTGGGGATGGTCTCAGTTGGAGAGGGTCTCCTTCGGTTCGAGGAGCCGCTGCTGGGAGATGAGATAGCCGAGCTCCGCCCGGCTGCGGCTGCCCAGGGCCTCCGAGACCTTCTTGATATGGGTGGAGACGGTGCGGGAACTCACCCCCAGCCGGGCCGCGATGGACTCGTCCGTGTGGCCGGTGACCACCATCCGGAGCATGGTCCGGCGCACCGCGTTGGTGAGCAGATCGGGCCGGTGCTGGCCGATGGCGATGGAGACGGGTATCGCCCGCTCCCACATGTGGTCGAAGGCCTTGGAGAGAAAGGCGATGGCGCCGGGGTGGCGGATGGCGAGGGCCGTGGTCTTCCGTTCCGGGATGCCGGGGATGAAGGCGATGGAGCGGTCACAGATGATGACCCGCTCGAACACCTCGTCCAGGGTGCTGACCTGAGCGCCCTCGGCCAGGACCCGTTCGATGTACGCCAGTGTCGGGCTGTGCGAGCGCACGCTGTGCTGGTAGAGAGTGCGCTGCTGGACGCCCCTGCGCACCAGGGCGAGATCCCGAGGCAGGGCCTCGGCCAGCAGATCGGGGGAGCGGCCACCCCCGGGCTGGGCCGTGAGTAATTCCTCCTTGCACGCCCCGACGGCCAGTCGTAGCGCCTCGCTGATCACGTCCACGCCCATTAAGGACTCGATCGGCAGTTCCACCTGCTGCCGGACTTTCCGATAGACACCCTCCGCAGCCAGAAAGGAGGAACGCAGCGCCGCGAGTGTGTTCTGGTGGCGCTCTATGTTGCGTTCCACCGGGCGGGCGAGTTCTGACTGGGCAATTTCCGGCGGGATGGGTACATAGGAATTCGCTGTTCCCGGAAGGGGGCGGAGAAGCCCGCAGATGAG
Organism: Streptomyces sp. NPDC001889; assembly: GCF_053594535.1. Classification (NCBI taxonomy): domain Bacteria; kingdom Bacillati; phylum Actinomycetota; class Actinomycetes; order Kitasatosporales; family Streptomycetaceae; genus Streptomyces; species Streptomyces sp. NPDC001889. The sequence goes on along the minus strand of NZ_JBSFER010000008.1, from coordinate 945 downwards.
CAGGCAATCGAGGACCTCGCCGGATATTGCGCCCGCTCTGAGCGCCTCATGGTACTGCTCTAGTCCCTGATTGCACAGGTGTACCCCGAAATATGAAGCTATGTCGGTCTCTTGGCACATTTGCGCCCCTTTCATGTTTTCGCGTTTCGTAATCATGATGCCAGGTGGACTCGTATCACTGTCGTGATCCGCGCAGGATTGACGAGTCGCTAGGCAGGCGACGGGACGATTACTTGCAATACTTTCTCGGTCGTGATCGATGTTGAAGTCGGGACCGGGCATTGCCATGTGTGGAAGTGGGACTGCTAAACGCGAAACCAGTCACATCGATGAGGTGTCGAAAATGTCTCGGATCGTCTACCCCGCCTATGCCCTTCTTCCCCTCTCCGCATCGACCGCGTACCAGCAGGTCATGGCCGTCTTCAGAGCCTCAGCCGGGTCATGCGCCGCGCCGGCCGGTCACACCGGCGCGCGGTACGACTCGGCCTGGGGCTGACCGCCCCCCTTCATCGCCCGGCCCGCATTCGGGAAGCGGGAGTGACCGCCCTGCGTGCATGGCTCATATGTATCGGTCGGGTCGATTGAAGGATTAATTGAATGGCGACCCTCTTCGCCGTCTCCGACGCTTCCGTCGTGCCCGCTGGTGCCCGCTTCCGGTGAATGGCGGCGAAGAGCGATCGTTCTGTCATCAGGCCGTGCACATACCGACCGGCTGGACGGCGATACACGCCGAGGACTCCAGGCACGGCTGCCTGGACTTTGTGGAACGCAGGCCCGTCCGAAAGGAAGCAGCGCGCTCATGCATTCGACGATTCCGGTGGCCGAACCGGCAGTTCTTCCGATCATGTTCGAGTCCGTGGTGGGGTTGGTGCCGGGGGCTGTGGCTGTGGAGTGTGCTGGGGTTGGTGTGTCTTATGGGGTGGTGAATGCGCGGGTGAATCGGCT